>NC_014216.1:2168434-2478210 GCF_000092205.1 Desulfurivibrio alkaliphilus AHT 2
CCGCAATATTCACCAGGACCAGCAGGCCCAGGTGCTGGTGCGCACCATTGTCGACTTCTGTCGCCAGCTGGGAATCAATACCGTGGCCGAGTTCGTGCACTCCGAGGAGGTGCTGCAGGTGGTCAAGGAACTGGGCATTGACTATTCCCAGGGATACTTCCTGGGCAAACCCGCCCCACACTGCTCGTAAACAAGCAGCCGCACCGCATCTTCGGGCGATCAGCCAGGCTTGCGTACTGGAGTACGCGGCGCCTGACTGCTTGCCCGAACCTGCGGCACGGCTGCTCGTTTACGACTGGGAATTATACGGCTGGAAATTAGCGGTTTTGCTCTGCTTCGATCTTGGCCATGATCCGGGCGTGCAGTTCCGGTGAGGTGTTCATGGCGTTGGCGATGGCATTGTAGGTCTGCACATCCAGCCCTTCCTCTTCAACGGTGGCCACCATTTTTTCGTTGGCCTGCTGCTGCAGTTCAATGGCCTTATCCTGGTCCTGTACCCCTTCCAGCCGGCCGGCATACTCCTGTTGAATCTCCTGGAGCTGCACCGAGGCTACGGCAAAGCTCTGCAGGGTGGCCTGATCAAAATCCTGGGGAGCGGCCTCCGCCCCCATGCCCGGCTGGCCGCCGCCACCGGGATAGGCCATTACCAGGCCGGGAAGAGCCAACAGCAAAAGGGCAAGGGCACCGGCCAGCAGACCTTTTTTGATCCCTTGGTTCGCAGTGGTGGTAACTTGTTCACTCATCTAAAAAACCTCCTTGGTTCATTTTCGGCCTTTAATGGCCATTTGCTAAGATTAGCGCTTAACCGCCCACCCCTCACGATTCCGGGCTCCGGCAAATAGAAACGGGGAACCGGTTGGGGCGGCGCGTTGCTTGCAAAGACTAAGCTGCAAGCACAATGCCAAGATCAGCAAATTTTCCCTGCTTTTGCTCTTCGTGCCGATTTCACGCTTTTCTGACCATGCACAAAGTTGTTCGCCGGGTCGATTTGCCCCGGCGGCGGCAATGTGTCATAATGGCGCATGGTTCATTATGGAGGTAAACAATGACACAATCATGGTTGCGGCAAGGTTTCAGTCTGCGGCTTACCCTGGTGCTTTTTTTGGTCTTTCCTTTGCTGGCCCTGCTGGGCCTGGCTTCTTTCTCCGGCCTGCGGGGGCTGGAGAACCGGGTGGAGTTGCAGATGCAGAAAGATATCGAGCTGATCGCCCGGGCCATCCGGGGGCCGCTGGAACACGCCCTGGAGTTTGACCGCCAGCGCAGCCTGGACCGGACCCTCTCTTCGGCCTTTCGCTTCAGCGAAGTTTACGGGGTTTACGTGTACGATCGGGAAGGTCGCCAGGTGGCGGCCAGCGGGCCGGCGGAGCCCGAAGTGCAGCGTCGGGAACTGGTGCAACTGGCCGCCGATGGCGACCGCCTTGGCGCCTACGACGAGGCCGACGGCGAGGAGGTCTATTCCTATTTCGTCCCCCTGAGCGATTCGGTGGGCCGCAACTTGGGGCTATTGCAACTCACCCGTGACGGCAGCCAGTTCAAGGCCTACATCACCCAGGCCCGCCACCAGGCCATGCTGCTGCTTAGCCTGCTCAGCCTGAGCCTGCTGGCCCTGGTGATCTTTGCCCACCACCGGATCATCGGCACCCCTCTGACCGGCCTGGTGGAAAGCATGGCCCGGATTGCCGCCGGCGAGCGCCGGCACCGGGCCGTGCCCCGCGGCCCCACCGAAATCCGCCAGCTGGCGGTGGGCATGAACCGGATGCTGGACAGCCTGGCGGAAAACGAGGCCCAACTGGCCCGCCAGCAAAGCGAACAACGGCAACTGGAAGAGCGCTTGCGGCAATCGGAAAAGATGGCGGCCATCGGCGGCTTGGCCGCCGGGGTGGCCCACGAGCTCGGCACCCCGCTCAGCCTGGTGGCCGGCAAGGCCCAGCGGATGCTGCGCCGCCAGCAGAGCCCGGAGAACGCCGCCGCCTTTCAGGAAATTCGCCAGGCAGTGGAGCGGATGAGCCATATCGTGCGCCAGTTGCTGGACTTTGGCCGCAACAACCAGCCCCGCCGCAAACTGGTGGACCCCGAGATAATTGCCGGCAACGCCGCCGCCCAGGTGCGGGATGAGGCCGAGGCGGCAGGGGTGAAAATTAAACTGGAAGACAGCCAGCCGCCGCCGCGCCTGCGACTGGACCCCATCCGCCTGGAACAGGCTCTGGTCAACCTGCTGCGCAATGCCATCCAGGCCTGCCAGGCCGGCGGCGCCGCCTCTCCTTTGGTTCGATTGCGCTGGTTCACCGACGACCAGCAGGCCGGTTTTCAGGTCGAAGATAACGGGCCAGGAATTGCCAAGGAGCTTTACTCCCGCCTCTTTGAACCCTTCTTCACCACCAAGGAGGTCGGCCGGGGCACCGGCCTGGGCCTGGCGGTGGTGCACAGCGCCGTCCAGGACCACGGCGGCAGCATTACCGTCGACCGCAGCGACAGCGGCGGTGCCTGCTTCACGATCTATTTGGCAAAAGAGTAACTGCTTTGACGGAAAAAATATTAATTATTGAAGATGACCGGGGGTTGCGCACCCTGCTGGGGGAAGAGTTGACCGACGCCGGTTTCCGGGTGCGGGAGGCGGGGGCGGTGCCCGAGGGCTGGAAATTGGTCCAGCAGTGGCAGCCGGACCTGATCCTCAGCGACCTGCGCCTGCCCGGCCCCGACGGCCTGACCCTGCTGGAGCGGCTGGCGGCTCTGCCCCCTCCCCGGCCGGCGCTGATCATCATCACCGCCTTCGGCACCGTGCCCCAGGCCGTGGAGGCGCTAAAAAAAGGGGCCGATGATTTTCTCACCAAGCCCCTGGATCTGGACCATCTCCTGCTGTGCCTTACAAAGACCCTGGAAACCCGGCGGCTGCGCCTGGAGGTGGAACGCTTCCGCAAGCTGCTGGAACGCGACCAGGATGACTTTCACGGCATTATCGGCCGCAGTGGGGCCATGCGTCGGCTCTTTGCCGCCATCGGGCAGGTGGCGGCCGCCGACGGCCCGGTGCTGATCACCGGTGAAAGCGGGGTGGGCAAGGAGTTGGTGGCCCGGGCGGTGCACGCCGAAAGCCCCCGGGCCGAAGAGAAACTGATCGCCGTCAACTGTGCCGGTATTCCCGCCGAATTGGCGGAGAGCGAGTTTTTCGGTCATGCCGCCGGGGCCTTCAGCGGCGCCCGGCATGCTCGCCAGGGGTTGTTCATGGAGGCCCGGGGCGGCACCCTGCTGCTGGATGAGATCGGCGAGCTGCCCCTTAACCTGCAGGCCAAGCTGCTGCGCATCCTCCAGGACGGCATGCTGCGGCCGGTGGGGTCCGACCGGGAACAGCAGGTGGAGGTGCGGATCATTGCCGCCAGCAACCGGGACCTGGAAAAAGAAGTACGGGAGGGCCGCTTCCGGGAGGATCTTTATTACCGCCTGGAAACCTTCCGCCTGCCGGTGCCGCCGCTAAGGCAGCGGGAAGATGACCTGGACCTGCTCTGCGCCCGTTTTATCGAGCTCTTTGCCACCAAAATGGAGCGCCCGGCGCGCAGCATTTCCCCCGACGCCCTGGCCCGCCTGCGCCGCTACCCCTTCCCGGGCAACGTGCGGGAGTTGAAAAACACCCTGGAGCGGGCGGTGGCCTTCTGCCCCGGGCGGGAAATCGGCCTGGCCCACCTGCCGGAACGAATCCGCCGGGGCGCCGCCAACGGCCGGCGCCCCGACAATGGCGACGAGGGCGACGGGGCCGGGGCAGCAGGTCATGACCACGGCACCGCTTCCGGCCTGCCCAGGCAGCTGTTGCCTGAGCAGGCCGACGACCCGGGCGAGCTGCCCTCGCTGGAGGAAATAAGCAACCGCTACGTCCAACTGGTCATGCAGCAGGTCAACGGCAACAAGCGCCGCGCCGCCCAGATCCTGGGGATAGGGCGGCGCACCCTCTACCGCCGCTTAGATACACAACCCTGATAAAAACCCGTCAGCACCGCATCTTGCGGCGATCGGCCCGGCTTGCGTACTGGAGTACGCGGCACCGGGCCGCTTGCCGCAACCTGCGGCACTGACGGGTTTTTATCCCCTTTGGGTTTATTTGGCGTTGGGGGTTAACTGGCAGATGTTGCTGCCTTTTTGCTGGCAGGCGATGGTCAGTTGGGGCGGCGGCTGGGCGGTGGCGGTTATGGCGGCCTGGACGGCTTGGGCGGCCAGTTCCGGGGTGTTGTTGGTTTCGCTGAGGTGACTCAAGACCACCTGGCTTAAACCCGGGTGCAGCAGTTCAGCCAGCAGCTCGGCGGCTTCGTGGTTGGCCAGGTGGCCGTGGCGGGAGCGTACCCTTTGCTTCAGGGCCGGGGTGTAAGGGCCGGTGGCCAGCATCTCCGGGTCGTGGTTGCACTCCAGCACCAGGGCATGGCAGCCGGTTAGCCGGTGGCGGGCCAGGCGGGAGACCATGCCCAGGTCGGTGCAGTGACCCAGCCGCAGCCCGCCGGCCTGAAGCAGGAAACCCACCGGTTCGGCGGCATCGTGGGAGACGGCAAAGGGATGCACCTTGATGGCGCCGCAGGTAAAGGTGGCGCCGGTGGTGAACTCGTGCACGGCGGCGGGAGAGCCCAGGTTCCGGGCCGCCGCCTGCAAAGTGGGGCGGTTGGCATAGAGGGGCAGATGATAACGGCGGGAGAGCACCCCCGCCCCCCGGATGTGGTCGCCATGTTCATGGCTGAGCAGAACCGCGCTGAGCCCGGCCGGGTCGATGCCGAGGGCATCCAACCGGGTTTCAAGCTCCCGGCCGGAGAAACCGGCATCGATGAGCAGCCTGGTCTCCCCGGCTTCCACATAGGTGGCATTGCCCTTGCTCCCCCCGCCTAAAACACAGAAGCGCATCTTTTTTATCCATCCAGGGCGCGCCAATCCAGCGCGGTGTCATCATCTTCGGCCAAAGGCCCCAGGGCCGTGGCGCTTAGGGGGGCGGTGAAGAGCGTGGCCGCCAGTTGCCGGATATCTTCGGCGGTGACCTGCGCCAGGGAGGTGAGGATCTCTTCCAGGGGCAAGGGGCGGCCGTGGGTGATCAGGTTGCGGGCCAAGCGATGCATTCGGCTTTCCATGTTTTCTTCGGCCAGCAGAATCACCGCTCGGGCGTAATCGCGGGCCTCGGCCAGTTCCTCGTCGCTCAGCGGCTGCCGCCCCAGGCGGCGCACCTCCTGGCCCACCACCGCCAGGGCCTCGTTGGCCGCCCGGGGATCGATCCCCAGGTAGACGGCCAGGGTGCCGCAGTCGCTGTGGGCATTGACGTAGGAAAAAACGGCATAGGCCAACCCCCGCTTTTCCCGGATCTCCTGAAACAGCCGCGAGCTCATGTTGCCACCCAGCACCGTGTTGAGCAAGTGCAGGGCGTAGCGTTCCGGCGCGTTTTCCGCCGGGGCCCGCACACCCAGCACCAGGTGGGTCTGCTCCAGGTCCCGGGGAATGATTTGGCGGCTGAATTTGGACGACTCCGGCGGCCGGCGGGAAAAATCAGAGGAGGCCTGGAGATGGCCGGACTTACCCACCGCAGGGCCCTGCTCCCAGCCTTGGCGGCAGAGATCACAGAATTGCCGGTGCTCCACCTGGCCGGCGGCGGCGATGATGATGCGGGCAGGCTGGTAGTGGCGGCGATGAAAGTCGCGGACATGGCCGGGGAGTAAAGCGCCGATCACCCGGGGCGGGCCCAGCACCGGGTTGCCCATGGGGTGGCGGCCCCAGAACTGGCGGTTGAAGAGATCGTGTACCAGGTCGTCGGGGGTGTCCTCCACCATGGCGATTTCCTGCAGGATCACCTCCCGTTCATGCTCCACCTCTTCCGGCACGAAAGCGGAGTTGAGGACCATATCGCTCAGCAGGTCCACCAGTTGCGGCAGCCTTTCGGCCAGCACGGTGGCGTGATAACAGGTGGCTTCGGCGGCGGTGAAGGCGTTGGCGGTGCCGCCCATGACGTCGAACTCGCGGGCGATCTGCTGGGCGGAGCGCCGCCGGGTGCCCTTGAAGAGCATGTGCTCGACAAAATGGGAGCAGCCGTTGGTCAGGTCATGCTCATCCCGCGCCCCCACCTGCACCCAGATCCCCACCGAGACCACCCGGGAAGGGGTGGACTCGGTGACGATCCGCACTCCGTTGGCCAGTGCAGTTTGCCGGATCAGGACTTATCCTCGTTCAGCAAGGCCTTGCGGCTCAGCCGAATCTTGCCGCGGGGGTCGATCTCCAGCACCTTGACCATTACCTCGTCGCCCTCGTTGAGCACGTCGGTGACCTTGTTGACCCGGTGGTGCTCCAGCTCGGAGATATGCACCAGGCCGTCGGTGCCCGGCAAAATCTGGACAAAGGCGCCGAAGTCCATAACCTTCTGGACCACCCCTTTGTAGACCTTGCCCACCTCGGCTTCGGCGGTGATGCTCAGCACCTCTTCCTTGACCTTCTCGGCGATTTCACCGGTAGGGGCGAAGATCTTGACCTTGCCGTCGTCGGAGACATCCATCTTGATGCCGTACTCGGTGGTGATGGCCTTGATCACCTTGCCGCCGGGGCCGATGAGGTCGCGGATCTTGTCCGGGTTGATGGTAATGCTGAACATCTTGGGGGCATGGGCCGGCACATCGCTGCGCGGGGCGGCGATGGCTTCCTTCATTTTGCCCAAAATATGCAACCGCCCTTCCCGGGCCTGGTTGAGGGCGGCACTCATGATCTCCCGGGAGACCCCTTCCAGCTTGATGTCCATCTGCAGGGCGGTGATGCCGTCTTCGGTGCCGGCCACCTTGAAGTCCATGTCGCCCAGGTGATCTTCATCACCCAGGATGTCGGAGAGGATGGCGATATCGTCGCCTTCCTTGATCAGGCCCATGGCAATGCCGCTCACCGGCTTTTTCATCGGCACCCCGGCGTCCATCAGCGACAGGGAAGCGCCGCAAACGGTGGCCATGGAGGAAGAACCGTTGGATTCCAGCACCTCGGAAACCACCCGGATGGTGTAGGGGAAGCTCTCGGCATCGGGCAGCACCGCCTGCACCGCCCGTTCGGCCAGGGCGCCGTGGCCGATATCCCGCCGGCTGGGGCCGCGCAGGAAGCGTACCTCGCCGACACAGTAGGGCGGGAAGTTGTAATGCAGCATGAAAGGCTTGAACGACATGCCGCTGAGCGATTCAATGCGCTGCTCGTCTTCGCCGCTGCCCAGGGTGGCACTCACCAGTACCTGGGTCTCGCCGCGGGTGAACAGGGACGAACCGTGGACTCGGGGCAGTACTCCCACCTCGTTGGTGATGTTGCGCACCTCATCCAGGCGCCGGTTGTCGATGCGGATCCGCTCCTTGGTGATCCGCTCGCGGATCATCTTTTTCTTCAGTTCCTTGAGCAGTCCCTTGGCCTCCTGCAGCTTGACCGGCAACTGCTCGCCGGCGGCCTCGGCCAGCTCGCCTTCAAGGGCTGCCAGCACCTTCTCTTCCAGCATAGCCGAAGCCTCGCCCCGCTGCTGCTTGTCCACGGTGGTGATTACCTGGGCCATCTCGGTGGCGGCCAGCTCCTGCACCCGCTGGCGCAGGGCCTCATCCACCTGGCGCGGTTTGACCTCCAGCTTGGGCTTGCCCGCCGCCGCCTGCAGCTCTTTCTGCATGGCCAGCAGCGGCTGGAGGGATTCGTGGGCAAAGAAGATGCCGTTTTTGACCTCTTCTTCCGACAGGCTGTCGGCCCCGCCTTCCACCATTACCACCGCCTTTTCACTGCCGGCGACGATCAGGTCCAGGCGGGAGTTTTTGCGCTGCTCCTGGCTGGGGTTGAGCACATACTGGCCGTCGATCATCCCCACCCGCACCCCGGCGATGGGGCCCAAAAACGGCACCTGGGAAACGCTCAGGGCGGCGGAGGCCCCCAGCATGGCCATCAGGTCGGGATCGTTCTCCTGGTCGGCGGACAAAACGGTGGCGATGATCTGGGTTTCATGCTGGTAGCCCTGGGCAAAGAGCGGCCGCAGGGGCCGGTCGATGATCCGGCAGGCCAACGTCTCGTTTTCGGTGGGGCGCCCGATCTCGCGCCGGAAGAAGCTGCCGGGAATCCGGCCCACGGCATAAAAACGCTCCTGATATTCGATGGTCAACGGCAAAAAGTCGATGTTTTCCTTGGGCTCGCGGGCGGCGGTGGCGGTTACCAGCACCACGCTCTGACCGTAGGTTACCAGCACCGAGCCGCCGGCCTGCTTGGCCAGACGTCCGGTTTCGATGGTGAGTTTTCTGCCGGCCAATTCAATACTTACTTTCTTTTCCATGATTTTCCTTATCCTTCCTTTTCCTTAACTGCTGATTACTCCTTGCATCCATCTACAGGCAACAATCCCTTGACCGCCGCCCAGCACAAAAACAGTAATCGTTCAGCCGCACCGCACCTTCGGGCGATCAGCCAGGCTTGAGTACCGATGTACGCTACGCCTGGCTGCTTACCCGAATCTGCGGCACTGCTGAACGATTACGGCCCGTTACACCGGGAAGTTAGTACCCCTGGTGAACGGTTACCAAAAACATGGGGGGCCAGATCCTTTACAGACCTGACCCCCCGTTTGCGGCACCCGGCAGCAGTTACTTGCGGATGCCCAGACGTTGAATCAAGTTGCGGTATCGTTCAACGTCCTTGCTTTTCACATAATCCAGCAACCGCCGGCGCTGGCCGACCAGCTTCAGCAGCCCCCGGCGAGAGTGGTGGTCTTTCTTGTTAATCTTGAAATGCTCGGTCAAGTAGCTGATCCGGGCGCTCAACAGAGCCACCTGCACCTCGGGGGAACCGGTGTCGTTGTCGTGGGTGCCGTAGTCGGCGATGATGGCCTGCTTGTCTTCCGTTTTCAGAGTCACGATGAAGCTCCTTAAATATAATTGAAACATTCAGGAAGCGGCCAGCCGCGCCAGCCACCCCTACTAAATCTTCAGCCGCAGTAAATACTCAAATCGGGCCAGACCGTCAAGGTTTTAGTAACCGGCCCTCGACTTCCGGCACCGGCAGGGCGCCGGCCGCCACGGCGGCGGCGGCCTGGGGTTCCAGCAGGCGTTCGCCGGCCAGGGCCTGCTCCACCCGGAAGTCGCCGCTGGCCAGGCGGCGCAGGGCCGCCAGATGGGCACCGCAGCCCAAGGCTTGCCCCAAATCGTGGGCCAGGCTGCGAATATAGGTGCCCTTGCTGCAGCAGACCCGCAGCACCACCCGGTGTTGCCGGTGGTCCCGGCTTACCACTTCCAGCCGGTGGATCAGCACCCGGCGGGGCGGCTTGCTGATCATCTCGCCCCGGCGCGCGTAGCTGTACAGCGGTTTACCCTGGTGTTTGGCGGCGGAAAAGGCCGGCGGGCTTTGCCAGAGCTCGCCCCGGAAGTTATCCAGGGCCGCTTCCAGGGCGTCGAAATGGGCTGCCGTCACCGGACGACGGTCCAGGATCTCACCTTCGGGATCATGGGTGGCGGTGGTCACACCCAGTTGCACCGTGGCTTCATATTCCTTATCGCCCACCATCAGGCGATCCACCAGGCGGGTGGCCGGGCGGCCGATGCAGACCAGCAGCAGGCCGGAGGCGAAGGGGTCCAGGGTGCCGGCATGGCCCACCTTTTTAATGCCGGTGGCCCGCCGCACCAGTTGCACCATGCGAAAAGAGGATGGCCCCGCCGGCTTGTCCACCGGCAGCACCCCCGGGTCTAACATTTTTCCACCAGGGGCTCCAGGGCCCGTAGCAGTTCGCCGGAGAGTTGCTCGATGGTGGTATTGAAACGCTTGAAGCCGGCGGCGTTGCGGTGGCCGCCGCCGCCGAACATGGCCGCCACTTTGGCCACATCATAGGTTGCCCCTTTGGAGCGCAGACTCACCGAAACCATGCCGGCTTCGGCCTCTTTCAGAAAGGCCGCCACTTTGACGCTGGTCAGGGCCCGGGGGTAGTTGATGAAGCCTTCGGTATCCTGCGGTGCGGCCCCGGTTTCGCCAAAAAAACGCTGAGGGGCGCTGATCATGGCGATCCGGCCGTTGCAGTGCAGGCTCAAGCCTTCCAACACCCGTTGGAACAGGCGCAGCCGGGCCAGGCTGTAGTTATCGAACAGCTTGCCGGCCACCTCCGCCGGTTTTACCCCTTTCAGCACCAGTTCCCTGGCGACCCGGAAGGTTTCGGCGGTGGTGGAGGAGTACTTGAAGGAACCGGTATCGGAAACAATGGCGGTGTAGAGGCAATAGGCCGCCTCGCTTGAAATATCCGCCTCCAGCGCCACCGCCAGGTCATAAACCATCTCGCCGGTGGAAGCCCGGTGGGGATCGACCCAGCGCTGATCGCCGAACTCCTGGTGACCGGCGTGATGATCCAGCACCAGAAAGGGCTTGATGGCCAGCAGGGCGGTCATGTTGTCGCCCAGGCGGTGGGCATCGCCGCAGTCCAGGGCAACGGCGCAATCAAAGGAGTCCAGGTCGGGCAACTCGGTGGTAATCTCGTTGGCGCCGGGCAAAAAGTCGTAGAGGTGGGAAACCTCAGCCTCGCCGAACAGAGAAACCTCTTTGCCCAGCCCCCGCAGGACCATCCCCAGGGCCAGTTGCGAGCCCAGGGCATCGCCGTCGGGATGAATATGGGTCAGCACCAGCACCCGCCGGGCTTGCTTCAGGGCCGCAGCTATCTCCATTACCGGCAAGGTATTCATTCGTAAGCGATCACAGGGCACCGCATCTTGCGGCGATCGAGCCGGCTCACGTACTGAGGTACGCTTCGCCGTCTCGCTTGCCGCAACCTGCGGCACCCTGTGACCGCTTACCCCGGGAGCCCCGCGATCATTTGCGCTCATTCTTCTTCTCCGGCCTTGATTTCCTGGAAAATTCTTTCCAGTTTCTCCTGTTCAGCCAAGGAACGGTCGTGTTCAAAGATCAGGGCCGGGACCACCCGCAGGGCAAGATTTTTGGCCAGGCTGCTGCGAATGAAGCCTTTGGCGCTGGCCAGCCCCTTGGCCGCCTCGGCGGCGGCGGCCTCGTCGAAAACGCTGTAATAGAGGCGGGCCTGGCTGAGATCCGGGGTTACCGTGGCGCGCAGGATGGTTACTTTGGCCACCCGGGGATCCTGGACCTTGGCCACCAGCAGGGCCGCCACTTCCTGGCGGATCTCGTCGGCGATCCGGTCCGGCCGGCGCTTGCCGGTGCGGGCCGGCAAACCCGGCAGCGGGGGTAAACTGGTTTTGCGACGGGCGGCACTCATGCTTTACAACTCCGGCTGGATTTCCTTCATCACGAAGAACTCCAAGACGTCCCCTTCCTTGATATCGTTGTAGTTACGCAGGGAAATACCACACTCGTAACCGCTGGCCACTTCCTTGGCGTCGTCCTTGAACCGCTTCAGCGAGCTGAGCTGGCCGGTGTGCACCACCACCCCGTCGCGCAGCAGCCGTACCTGGGCGTTGCGCTCGGCCTTGCCGTCGGTGACATAGCAACCGGCGATGGTTCCCACCTTGGAGACATGGAAGGTCTGGCGCACCTCGGCGGTACCGATGACCTCTTCGATGAACTCCGGCTCCAGCAACCCTTCCATGGCCTTTTTGATGTCTTCCAGGGCGTGGTAGATAACGTCGTAAAAACGCATATCCACCTTTTCCCGCTTGGCCAGCTCCTGGATCCGGGCGTTGGGCCGCACATTGAAGCCGATGATCAGGGCATCGGAGGCGGCAGCCAGCAACACGTCGGACTCATTGACCGTGCCGGTGCCGGAGTTGAGCACCCGGACCTTGACGTTGTCGGTGGAAAGCTGTTCCAGCGAGGAACTGAAGGCCTCCAGGGTGCCCTGCACGTCGGCCCGCAGGACCACCATCAGTTCTTTGACCTCGCCTTCCTGCATCCGATCGAAGAGGTTCTCCAGCGAGATCTTGCTGTCGGTGGCCAGCTCCTTTTCCCGCAGCTTCAACTGCCGCTCGGCACTGACGTTTTTGGCCATCTTGTCGTCCCGGACCACGATAAACTCGTCACCGGCCTGGGGCACGCCGCTCAAACCCTGAATCTCAACGGGAAAGGAAGGGCCGGCCTCCTGCACCTGCTCACCCTTGTCGTTGATCAGCGAGCGGACCTTACCGGCAAACTGCCCGGCCACAAAGGCGTCGCCCACCCGCAAGGTGCCCTGCTGAACCAGCACCGTGGCCACCGGGCCGCGCCCTTTATGCAACTGGGCCTCGATCACGTGGCCCTTGGCGTGGCGTTGGGGGTCGGCTTTAAGTTCCAGCACCTCCGACTGCAATAGGATGTTGTCCAACAGGGTGTCGATGCCGATACCCTTTTTGGCCGAGGTTTCGCAGTAAATGGTATCGCCGCCCCACTCTTCGCTCATCAGCCCCAAGTCCGCCAGCTCGCGCTTAACCCGCATGGGGTCGGCATTTTCCTTATCGATTTTGTTGATGCAGACCAGAATGGGCACTTCCGCCGCCCGGGCGTGGTTGATGGCCTCCCGGGTCTGATCCATCACCGAATCGTCGGCGGCCACCACCAGCACCACGATATCGGTGACCTGGGCGCCGCGGGAACGCATTTCGGTGAAGGCCTCATGCCCCGGTGTATCCAGGAAGACCACCTCGCCCTGGGGGGCCCGCACATGATGGGCCCCGATGTGCTGGGTAATGCCCCCGGCCTCGCCGGCGGCCACATCTGATTTGCGAATGGCGTCCAGGATCGAGGTCTTGCCGTGGTCGACATGCCCCATCACGGTAACCACCGGCGGGCGGGGTTTGAGCTCGCCGCCGGTCTCTTCCTCTTCCAGGGTGAGGATGGTCTGCTCCTCGGTTTTGCCCTGCTCCACTTCGTAGCCGAATTCGGCCGCCACCAGGGCGGCGGTATCGAAATCCATGGCCTGGTTGACGGTGGCCATGACCCCCAGCCCCATCAGCTTGGCGATCACCTCGTTGGCCTTGGCCCCCATGCGGTGGGCCAGATCGCCCACCGAAATGGTTTCATAAACGGTGATTCTTTTCTTGATGGCCTTGGTTTCGGCGGCAAACTGCGGCTTGTCATGCTGCTGCTTGCGCTTGCCGCCGCCCCGGCCACCCCGGCCCAGGCGGACGCCGGCCGGCACCAGACCCAGTTCGTCGAAATCTTCGGCCACCACTTCGGCCTTGCGCTTGCGCTTGCCCGCCGCCCCTTTCTTGGCCGGACCACGATCGACCTCCGGGGTGAACTTGACAAAGCGCTTGCCCTTCTTTTTCCCGGCGGCATCATCAAAATCGGGCTCTCCGGCCGCCACGGCCGGTTTCTTGCCTTTCTCCGGCTTACGGGGCCGGGGACGCTCCTCGGGAGAGGGGGTAATGGTAATGGCCGCCCGCTTGATCACCCGGGCCAAGCCCTTGCGCTCCGGGGCTTGGGCGGGGGTGGCCGGCTCTGCCGCCGGGGCCTCTGCCGCCGCGGCGGCGGGAGCTTCAGTGGCGGGAGCAGGCGGCGGTTCCTCGGCGGCGGCCGGCGCCGGTTCGGCTGCCGCGGCGGGAGCTTCTTCTGCTGCCGTCTTCGGCGCCTTTTCCGCCTCGACCTCCGGGGCGGCCTCTGCGGCCGGAGCTTCGACAGAAGCTTTGGCGGGCCCGGCTTCCGGGGCCGCGCTTACCGGCGGGGCAACACCTTCCGCCGGAGCGGCGGGAGCCTCGGGGGCTGCGGCTGGTTGTTCCGCCTCTTCGGCGGCCGGGGCAGTGCTTTCTGCCGGAGATTCCGGGGCTGCCGGGGCCTCTTCCGCCGGTGGCTGCACCACCGCCTTGCGGCGGCGGATAATGGTGCGACGCCCCTGGTCCTGGATCCTTTTTTCCTTGGTTTCCGTCTGCAGCAGCCCAAGTTTAACGCGAATCTCCCGGGCCTCGTCCTCAGTCAGGGTGGAGCTGTGGGATTTCACCTGGTATCCATCTTCCTGCAGACGGGCTACCAGAACCTTGTTTTCCAGCCCTGCTTCTTTGGCCAACTCGTATACGCGAATTTTCTTCATTCCTAAAGCTCCCGAAGAGATTTCCCGACTCTTCGTCAACATCCCGGGGCGGGGCGGCTCAAGCGCCGCCCAATTACACCGAAACTTATATTTTCACTTCCCTATCGCTTTTTACCCAGCCGGCTAGCTTATCATGAACGCTCGCCGCTGTCATCCTCGTAAGCGTTCAGCAGCACCGCATCTTCGGGCAAGCAGCCAGGCTTACGTACAGGGACGGTTACTTATCCTCCGCCGGCTCGTCCTCGCCGGCTTGCTTTGCCGCTTCCGCCTCGGGCTTTTCTTCCTCGACCGGGGCGTTTGTTCCCGTTTCCTCTTCTTGGGGCTCCTCCTCCCGGGGCTCAACCAGGGAGGCTGCGCTTACCAAAGCTTGCGCCTCTGGTTCTTCCAGACCCAGGGTCGTGGCCACTTCTGCCGGGTCCGCCGCTGCCAGCTCGGCGGCCGATGAAATCCCGCCGTCGTAAAGCTTTTCCGCCTGTTTCTCGCTGATCCCCGCCACATCCAGCAAGGATTGGAAACCCTCTTCAATGGAACGGGAATACCTGGTCTCGCTCTTAACGTCGATCCGCCAGCCCAGCAGGGCCGAGGCCAGCCGCACGTTCTGGCCCTGGCGGCCGATGGCCAGCGACAGCTGATCGTCGGGCACCACCACCAGCAGGGTATTGTTTTCCTCGTCCACCACCACCATGGAAACCTGGGCCGGGGCCAGGGCATTGGAGACATAACGGGCCGGGTCCGGGCTCCAGGGCACAATGTCGATCTTCTCGCCCTGCAGCTCCTGCACCACATTCTGCACCCGGGACCCCTTCATGCCGACACAGGCGCCCACCGGATCGACATCGCTCTCGGTGGAGCTGACGGCGATCTTGGCCCGGGAACCGGGCTCGCGGGCCACGCCCATGACCTTGACGATGCCTTCGGCGATCTCCGGCACCTCCATGGTGAATAGCTTGGTCAAGAACTCGTTGCAGGTCCGGCTGAGAACCAACTGGGGTTCCTTGGACGACTGGCGAACGTCAAGCAGGTAGGCCCGAATCCGATCGCCCTGGCGGTAGGATTTGCGGGGCATCTGCTCGCGGGAAGGTAAAATGGCGTCGGTGCGACCCAGGTTGACGATCATGTTACCCCGTTCGAAGCGCTGCACGATACCGTTGACGATATCGCCCTTGCGCTCCTTGAAGAGGTCGTAAACCACATCGCTTTCCGCTTCCTTCATCTTTTGAATGATGACCTGCTTGGCGGACTGGGCGGCGATCCGGCCCAGGTCGGCGGCAGAATCCATCTTGCTGCCCAGCTCATCACCCATCTCCACTTCCGGGTCCAGCTCCTTGGCCTCGGCCAGCGAGATTTCCGTCTGCTCGTCGGTTACTTCATCCACCACGGTGCGGAACTGGAAGAGCTCGATCTCGCCGTACTCATCGTTATAACGGGCCTCGATCTCGCGGCGGTGGCCGTATTTCTTCTTGGCCGCGCTCATCACCGCCTCTTCGATGGCCTCAATAAGCAGATCGCGGTTAATTCCTTTGTCGCGACTGATCTGATCGATGATTCTTTTAAGCTCTGATATCATTTGTCAACTCCAAACGTATTTAAAATGGGCGCTACCACTCCACCACCAACCTGGCCCGCCGTACCGCCGCCAAGGGCACCTTTACCGGTCCGGCGTCGGTTTCCACCGTTACGGCGCCGTCGGCCACCTCGCCCAAACGGCCGATGACCACATTCTGGCCCTCGATCTGCCGAGTGCAGACGATTTTGGCCATTTTCCCGCGACAGCGAACATAGTCGCGCTCACGCCGCAAAGGGCGATCCAGCCCCGGCGAAGAAACCTCCAGGGTGAAGGCCTGCTCAATGGGGTCTTCCACCTCCAGCAGGTGGGAAACCTCGCGGCTGACCCGGGTACAGTCGTCGAGGCCGACCCCGTCGTCGGCATCGATGATCAGGCGCAGCACCCAGCCCGGGGCCTCGCGGCGAAACTGCAGTTCCGCCAGCTCAAGGCCATGGTCCAGCACCACCGGCTCCAACAGTTCATGAAGGCGTTGGATAAGGGCTGATTCTCCGGCCGACATAGTTCTTTAAACTCCCACTCAACTCCCCGGGTTGTTACCAGGAGGCGGCAGCCCCAGGGACCAAAAACAAAAAAAGCGGGCTTGCGGCCCACTTTCAAAATTCCACCCGACACGGATGGCTCTGAAAAACAGCAGACGGTTAAAAAGCGGCTCTGCCACCTTCTGCCGGCAAATCAGGAAAAGACCACACAAAAAAAGGGGTCTTGGAGCGGACAACGGGATTCGAACCCGCGACACCAAGCTTGGGAAGCTTGTACTCTACCAGCTGAGCTATGTCCGCCCATCGTAAGCGATCACGGGGCACCACATCTTGCGGCGATCGAGCCGGCTCACGTACCGGGGTACGCTTCGCCGTCTCGCTTGCCGCAAGCTGCGGCACCCCGTGACCGCTTACCCAGTGGAACCCGTGATCAGTCATCACATTCCTGATGCCGACGAATATACAGGTTTTCGCGAAGATGTCAAGGGCTGGGCGGATTAAGTAGAGAACGAAAAAAGGACCGGGCAAAAAAAATCTGATGCGTTATATTGTCGTGCCGGTAAAAATCGGCAACCTTACCCTTAAAATAAAACGCCACCAACAGTCTTAAGGAGCCCAGTATGCTTGCCCGCATCGAGGTTGGCCTGAAAACCCGCGTTAACGATTCATATGGCGAAGCGACCGGCAAACGGATCGCCGCCGACCTGCAGCTGGCCGTGGATGAGGTGCGCACCATCAAGGTGTTCACCGTGGAGGCCGACATCACCCCGGAACAACTCCAGGCGGCGGCCGCCGGCCCCTACTGCGACCCGGTGACCCAGGATTACTCCCTGGACGCTTTGGCCCTGCGCCAGGAACTGCCCTTCGACTGGTGCATCGAGGTGGGCTTTCGGCCGGGGGTTACCGACAATGAAGGGCGCACCGCCAGCCAGGCCCTGGCCTTGCTGCTGGGCCGTCCCTTAAGCGACCGGGAGGCGGTTTACACCTCCATGCAGTACCTGCTCAAGGGCGAGTTGAGCCGCGAGCAGGCAACCACCATCGCCGCCAAGCTGCTGGCCAACGAGTTGATCGAGCGGTTCACCATTCTCAGCCACCAGGAGTTTGTCGATCAGGGCGGCATACCGGCCTACGCGCCCCGGGTAACCGGCGACGATCAGTGGCGGGTGGCGGAGATCGACCTTAACGTCGACGATGACACCCTGCAAAAAATCAGCCGGGACGGGGTACTGGCCCTGACCCTCGACGAGATGCAGGTAATCCGGGATCACCTGCAGGACCCGCAGGTGGTTAAACAGCGCCGCCGGGTGGGGCTGGGGGAAAAGATCACCGACGTGGAACTGGAAGTTCTCGCCCAGAGCTGGTCGGAGCACTGCAAACACAAGATCTTCAACGCCGAAATCCACTACGAGGACACCGCAAGCGGGCAACAGACCGTTTTTCACAGCCTGTTCGACACCTTCATCAAGGCCCCGACCGCGGAAATTCGCCGCCGCATGGGGGATAACGACTGGTGCCTGTCGGTCTTCAAAGACAACGCCGGGGTTATCCGCTTCACCCAGGACTGGAACGTGGCCTTCAAGGTGGAAACCCACAACAGCCCTTCCGCCCTCGATCCCTACGGTGGCGCGCTGACCGGGATTGTCGGGGTCAACCGCGACCCCTTCGGCACCGGCATGGGCGCCAAACTGATCGCCAACACCGATGTTTTCTGCTTTGCCTCGCCTTTCTACGAAGATCCCCTGCCGGCCCGGCTGCTGCATCCCAAGCGGATCTTTGAAGGCGTGCGGCTGGGGGTGGAGCATGGCGGCAACAAAAGCGGGATTCCCACGGTCAACGGCTCGCTGGTCTTCGACTCCCGTTTTGCCGGCAAACCCCTGGTTTTCTGCGGCACGGTGGGGATCATGCCGGCCCTGGTGAACGGCCGGCCGTCGGAACACAAAAAGGCCAACCCCGGCGACCTGATCGTGATGACCGGCGGCCGCATCGGCAAGGACGGCATCCACGGGGCCACCTTTTCCTCCGAGGAATTGCATGAGGGCTCGCCGGCCACGGCGGTGCAGATCGGCGACCCCATTACCCAGAAACGGATGTTCGATTGCCTGCTTAAAGCCCGCGACCTGGGGCTTTACAGTTGCATCACCGACAACGGCGCCGGCGGGCTTTCCTCCTCGGTGGGCGAGATGGCCGAAGATACCGGCGGCTTTGAGTTGCACCTGGACAAGGCGCCGCTCAAATACCCGGGCCTGCAGCCCTGGGAGATCATGATCTCCGAGGCCCAGGAACGGATGACCCTGGCCGTGCCGCCGGGCAAAATAGACGAATTCATGGCCCTGTGCCAACGCATGGAGGTGGAGGCCACGGTGCTGGGCACCTTCACCGATTCCGGCAAGTTCCACGTGCTTTATCAAGGCCAAACGGTGGCCTGCCTGGAGATGGCCTTTGTCCACCACGGCCTGCCCCCCATGCAGCTTTCGGCCCGCTGGACGCCGCCGGTACACCCCGAGCTGCAACTGCCCGACCACCCCGATCTTGGCGCCGAACTCCACACCCTGCTGGGCCGGCTCAACGTCTGCAGCAAGGAGTATGTGGTACGGCAGTACGACCACGAGGTGCAGGCCGGCAGCGTGGTCAAGCCGCTGACCGGGGCGGCCAACGACGGCCCCTCGGATGCGGCGGTGATCCGCCCCTTGCTGGACTCCTGCCAGGGGCTGGTGATCGCCCACGGTATCTGCCCCAAGTACTCGGACATCGACACTTACCACATGGCGGCCTGCGCGGTGGATGAAGCCATCCGCAACGCGGTGGCCACCGGGGCCGGGCTGAACCACATGGCGGGGCTGGACAACTTTTGCTGGTGTGACCCGGTGCTGTCGGAAAAGACCCCGGACGGTCCCTACAAACTGGCTCAACTGGTCCGGGCCAACCAGGCCCTGGCGGCCTGCGCCGTGGCCTTCGGAGTGCCCTGCATCTCCGGCAAGGACTCGATGAAAAACGATTACATGATGAACAACGTCAAGATTTCGATCCCGCCCACCCTGCTCTTTTCGGTGGTGGCCAAAATCGACGACGTCAACCGGGCGGTGACCATGGACGCCAAAAAACCCGGCGATCTGGTCTACCTGCTGGGCACCACCTACGACGAACTGGGCGGTTCGGAATACGCCGCCCTGCTGGGAGGGGTGGGCAACAACGTGCCCAAGGTGAACCCCGAAACCGCCCGCCGCCGTTACGAGGCCCTCCACCAGGCCATGACCCGGGGCCTGGTGGCCTCGGCCCACGACCTTTCCGACGGCGGCCTGGCGGTGGCGGCGGCGGAGAGTGCCTTTGCCGGCGGACTGGGGCTGGATATCGACCTGGGGCTGGCGCTTACCCAAGAGGTCTACCGCGACGATGTGCTGCTTTTTTCCGAAAGCGCCAGCCGTCTGCTGGTCACCGTGGCCCCCGCCGACGCCGACGCCTTTGAACAGACCATGGCCGGCGCCGAATGCAGCCGGATCGGGGTGGTGACCTCGGAACCGGTGCTGCGCATCTCCGGCCTGGGCGGCGAGACGGTGCTGGTGGAGCGTATCGAGGATCTTAAGAAAAGCTGGCAAACAACCCTGGACTTCTAACGATGGGTGCAGAGAAAGGGATTTTTATCGCGGAGATCGCTGAAGGCCGGGAAGTTGAGGGAATTTTCCTGGTCAAGGAGTTGAACCGCGGGGAGACCCGGGCCGGCAAGCCCTTTTTGCGCCTCACCCTGGTGGACAACAGCGGCGAGATCGGCGGGCCGGTGTGGGATGACGCCGAGGAGCTGGCACCGCTGTGCCAACCGGGCAGCTATCTCCAGGTCAGCGGCCGGGGAGACAGCTACCAGGGCAGCCCCCAACTTAAAATCGGCCGGATAAGCCCGGTGGACCCGAGCAGCGTTGATCCGGCCGATTTCATGCCCAGCGGCGATTTCGACCGCCGGGAGCTGGAAGCGGAGCTTGAACGGCTGCTGGCCGGGGTGCAGAGCCCGCCGGTGCGCCGGCTGCTGGACGCCTTCTTCAGCGACCGGGAGTTTTACCAGCGCTTCACCACCGCCCCGGCGGCCAAAAGCATGCACCATGCCTACCTGGGCGGGCTGCTGGAACACACGGTGGCGGTGGCTCGCCTGGCCGAGGCGGTGAGCCGGCTCTACCCGGGCCTGGATGCCGACCTGCTGCTGGCCGGCGCCCTGCTCCACGACCTGGGCAAGACCGAGGAGTTGACCTACCGGGAATACCCTTTCGGCTACAGCAACCGGGGCCGGCTGGTGGGGCACCTGGTGATCGGCACCGAAATGATCAGTCAAAAGGCGGCGGCCATCGACGACTTTCCGCCCGAGCTGCTGGAGCGCCTGCAACACCTGGTGCTGAGCCACCACGGCTACCACGAGTTCGGCACCCCCACCCTGCCCATGATGCAGGAGGCCTTTATCCTCCATTTTCTCGACAATCTTGATGCCAAGGCCAATTATTTCCACCGCTTGAACCGGCAAACCACCGAACCCGGCTACCAGTGGAGCGACTACCAGCGCAACCTGGAACGTTTTCTCTATTTGCCGGGCCCGGCCCAGGAGCCTGGCCAGGAGCCGGGCCGAAATCCCGGCCCGGAAAGTGATCCGCCCCCCGCCCCCCGGCAGGCAACCAGGAAGAAGAAAGCCGCTCCCCGGCCTGACCCGCCTGCTGCACCGCCGGCCATGGAGGACGAAAGCAGCAACCCCGTCGACCCCCGGCAAAAACCCCTGTGGGGCTAACCCCCCTCATGCTTACCACTTTTTCGCAAATCATCGAGCAGCAGCAGGCCAAGGAGATACTGCGCCGGGCCGTGGGCGGCGGCAAACTGGCCCATGCTTATCTGTTTCGCGGCCCGGCCGGGGTGGGCAAGAAAACCGCCGCCCGGGCCCTGGCCGCTGCCTTGAATTGCCAAGGCGATCGTCCAGAGCCGTTGGAGGCCTGCGGCCGGTGTCCGTCCTGCCGCAAGTTTGCTTCCGCTAATCACCCCGATTTTCTGGAGATTATGCCTGAAGGGGCGGGGATCAAGATCCAGCAGGTGCGGGAACTCAAAAAAGCGCTGCAATTCCCTCCTCTCGAGGCCGGGCGCCGGGTGGTGGTGTTGGGGGAGGTCCACACCATGCGCCGGGAGGCGGCCAACAGCCTGCTGAAAACCCTGGAAGAACCACCGGCCGACACCATCCTGCTGCTTACCGGCGACGAGGCCGGGGGGATTCTGCCCACCATCCTTTCCCGCTGCCAGATCATCCCCTTTTATCCCCTGCCGGTGGAAACCCTGGCCAGAACCCTGTATCAGGAAGCAACTGACCATCGCCAGGAGCTGGAAATGGCGACTGATTGGTCAAGCGACCCGGTTTTCCAGAACTGCCTTACCCTGGCGACGGTGGCCGAAGGCAGCCTGGGCCGGGCCCGGCAGTTGCAAGAGCAGGAGTTGTTGCCCCTGCGCCGGCAGGTGCTGGAGAGTCTGCTCAACCTGCAGCCCGAGGCCCCGGCGGCCCCCGCAGTGGTGTTGTACTGGGCGGAACGGTGCGCCCAACTCAAGGAAGAGCTGCCGGACTTTCTCGACCTGCTGACCTCCTGCTACCATGATCTGGCCCTGCTGCAAACGCTAAGCCCGCAAGACCCGGCCAATCGGCACAACCCGATCATCAACCGCGACCTCCTGCCGCTGCTCTCTGCGGCGGCGGCGCATCGGGGGCCGGCCACGCTGGAAAGCTGCCGCCAACATTTACGCCGGGCCCAAGGCCGGCTGCGACGCAACTGCAACCGCACCCTGGTCTGCGAAGTGCTTTTCTTTGACCTGCTTTAATGGTATCTTGATAAACTTATGGAAAACCTCAGCCCTCAACCCGCATCTTCTTCGCCTTCACCGCCGGCCCCCCTGCTGCCACGGTGCTGCACCATCCGCTTTCGCCTCGGGGATCAGCCCGTTGCCGCCGTCAGCCGCATTATCGACCTGCGGCGGGATGAAGTGGTCATGCTGCAGACCGACCACGGCTTGGAACCGGGGGTGGTGATCGGCCAGATTCCCGCCGAACGGCCCGATCTTGACCAGCCCCAGGACCACCAGGCCGAAGGGGAATCTCCCCGCCCCGCCCAAAACCATAAAGCCCAAAACCATAAAGATGGCGGCGAGCAGAAAAAGGAGAAATCCCCACCGCGGATTACCCCCACAGTGATCCGCCGGGCCTCGCCGGAAGAACAGGAAAAGTACCGCAGCCTGCTGCAACGGGAACGGGAAGATTTCCTCCTGGCTCAGCAGTTGATCAGCAAACACCAACTCCCCATGAAGCTGATCCGGGCCGAACGTTTTTTCAGCGGCGGCAAGATCATCTTTTACTTCACCGCCGAAAACCGGGTTGACTTTCGCGGGCTGGTCAAGGATATGGTGCAGGAGTTTCGCACCCGGGTGGAGATCCGCCAGGTGGGGGTGCGCCATGAAACCAAGATGATCGGCGGCCTAGGCTGCTGCGGCCGGGAGCTGTGCTGCAGTTCATACATCAACCAGTTTGCCCCAGTTTCCATCAAGATGGCCAAAGAGCAGGGGTTGCCGTTGAACCCCGCCAAAATCTCGGGGATCTGCAACCGGCTGCTCTGCTGCTTGACCTACGAGTTTGAAACCTACCAGAAAATGCGCCGCATAATGCCCAAGGCCGGCAAAATGGTAACCCTGGACGGCCGCCGCTTCAAAGTGCTGAAGCTGAATATCCTGGAGGAAAACGTTGAGGTCTGCGACCTGGAAGAGCCGGAACGGGTGATCATCTGGCAGGCCAGCGAATGGCGACGTTGCGAACCGGCCAAGGTAAGCGGCAAACCGGGAGCGGACCAGGCGGCCGCCGACAAGGGCGGCGAGCGCAAAAAAGGAGAACGCAGCCGGCGACAGCCGCCACCTGACTCCGCGAGGAAAAAAAGTAAATCCGGGACCGAGCAATGACCCTTTATCTGACCACGCCGATTTTCTACGTTAACGCCCAACCCCACCTCGGCCACGCCTACACGGCGGTGGTGGCGGATACCGTGAGCCGCTTTAACCGGCTGGACGGCCGAGAGGTCTTTTTGCAGACCGGCACCGACGAGCACGGCGACAAGATCGCCCAGGCAGCCGCCACCGCCGGCACCGAAGCAAGGGACTACGTGGACCGGATCAGCGCCATGTTCCGGGCGGCCTGGCCGCCGCTGCTGGTGGAACCGGACAACTTCATCCGCACCACCGACCCCCACCACGTCGCCGTGGTGCAGCAGATTCTGCAAAAGGTTTACGACCGGGGCGACATCTATTTCAGCGATTATGACGGCCTTTACTGCAAAGGCTGTGAGCGGTTCCTGACCGAAAAGGAATTGGTCGACGGCAAATGCCCCGATCATCTCACCGCCCCGGAGCAGGTGGCCGAGCAAAACTACTTTTTCGCCATGAGCCGCTACCAGCAATGGCTCATCGACCACATCAAGGCCAACCCGGAGTTCATCACCCCGGAGCGCTACCGCAACGAGGTGCTCTCCTTTTTGAGCGAGCCCCTGGAAGACCTCTGCATCTCCCGGCCGGTCAGCCGGCTGGCGTGGGGGATTCCCCTGCCCTTTGACCAGCGTTTCGTTACTTATGTCTGGTTCGACGCCCTGATTAACTACGTCAGCGGCATCGGCTACCCCGACGGCCCCGACTTTGCCCGGCGCTGGGCCGGGGCCGAGCACCTGATCGCCAAGGACATTTTAAAACCCCATGCCATTTTCTGGCCCACCATGCTCAAGGCCATGGGACTGGAGCCTTACCGCCGGCTGCATGTGCACGGCTACTGGAACGTGGGTGAGACCAAGATGTCCAAAAGCATCGGCAACGTGGTGCGCCCCGAAGAGATGGTGGCCGCCTTCGGCGCCGACACCATCCGTTATTTTCTGCTGCGGGAGATGTCTTTCGGGCTTGATTCTTCCTACTCCGACGAGGCGGTGCTGGCCCGCCGCAACTCGGATCTGGCCAACGACCTGGGCAACCTCTTTGCCCGCAGCTTGACCATGGTGAAAAACTTTGCCGACTCCCAGGTGCCCGCCCCGGGACCCTTGAACGACGAGGATCGGGAGTTGCGGGACGCCGCCCTGGCGATGCTGGCGGAGTACCGCCGGCAAATGCAGGCCTGGTCCTTCCGCCAGGCCCTGGAGGCGGTCTGGGAAGTGATCGGCCGCGCCAATCGTTATATCGTGCATAACGCCCCCTGGGAATTGGCCAAGGATCCGGCCCAGGCCCAACGCCTGGCCACGGTGCTCAACACCCTGCTGGAAACCCTGCGCTGCATCACCTGCGCCTTGAAGCCGGTAATGCCGGCGGCGGCGGGCAAAATGTCGCTTGCTTTAGGCCTGCCGCCGGAAGGCCGGCTGGCCGAACAGCAGTCCTGGGGCTTGCTGCCGGTGGGCAACACCGTTACCCTGGGGGAAAACATGTTTCCCCGGATAAAGGCGCCCGGCAAAAAATAACCGCGAACCAGATACAACCAATCATGACCCAACCACTGCAAGCAAGCAATACCGACTCTTTCCTGGCCCAAGTCTGCCGCCAGGCAGAGCAGTGGCCCCTGCGAGTGCTGCCGCTGGAGGGGGGGCTGGTGCTGCTGCGGGAAGGGCTGTCCGGCGGGCAGCGCCAACGGTTGCTGGCTTTGTTGAGCCGGGAAATCGCCCCCCCGGGGCTGCTGATGGCCGCCGACACCACGGGCTGGAACGCCCACACCCCCGTAGCACCCCCGGTAACTGAACAAGGTGAGGACTACGGGGTAAGCGGTCACTGCCAGGTTACGGTGGAGGAGCGCCAACAACTGTTTTCCTGTTTTCAGGCCGACAATTAGTAAGGAGATTTTGATGTTTATTATCAGCAACTTTCTTAACGCCCTGGCCGGGGTGATCAATATCGTTTTCAGCGTTTACATCTGGGTGATTCTGGGCCGGGTGATTATCTCCTGGGTCAATGCCGACCAGTACAACCCCATTGTTCGTTTTCTCTACGAGATCACCGAACCGCCGTTGCGGGTCATCCGCCGTTACCTGCCGGTGATGGGCGGTTTTGACTTTGCCCCCCTGGTGTTGATTATGGGCATCATCTTTTTGCAAAGCTTCCTGGTCCCAACCCTGCAGCAGCTTGCCCGGGCCTTGGGGTAAGCCCACAGGGAAATTGAAAGCTTGCCGGTCCTGGGGTAAATGGAACGGTTACAACGGATACCAACTCAACAAGGAGCGCATGCCATGCTTGACCACCAAGACATCCAAAACCAGCAGTTTCATGTGCGTTTCCGTGGCTTCGACACTGAAGAGGTAGACGACTTCCTGGAACAGGTGGCGGCCACGGTACAGAAACTCAGCGAGGAAAACAAGGAGCTGAAGGAACGGCTGGAAGCCGCCGAGCGCCGGGTGGCGGCCTACAAGCGCCAGGAAAAATCATCCATGAGCGCCATTCTGTCGGCCCAGAACGTGGCCCAGGAGATGAAGGAAAAGGCCCGGGAAGAGGCCCGCGAGGTGCTGGCCAAGGCCCGCCAGGAGGCCAAGGAACTGGAGGAAAGCGCCAGCCGGGAAATTTCAGACCTGGAGCGTGAACTGGATCGCCTGCGGGCCATCAAGGATCAGGTGAAAGATGAGGTGCGGGGGGTGCTCGAATCATACCTGTCCAAACTTGACGCAGAACCCGCCGGCCGGCCGGCCGCTCCATCGCGGGACACCACGGCGGAGCCCAAGGCGGCCGTTGCCGACAAGCCGGCCCCGGCGGTCGGCCCGGCAGTAGCGGCAGGTGCGGCGGCGGCAGCAACCGGGACCAGTGATCTTTATCAGCACATCGAACTCACCGACGATATGTTGCCCCCACTGAAAGAGGACGCCCCGGCCGCCGGCGAACCGGAGGTCATCGAAGACCTTTCCACCGAGGAT
The DNA here is from genome assembly GCF_000092205.1 of Desulfurivibrio alkaliphilus AHT 2. Lineage (GTDB taxonomy): Bacteria > Desulfobacterota > Desulfobulbia > Desulfobulbales > Desulfurivibrionaceae > Desulfurivibrio > Desulfurivibrio alkaliphilus. The sequence continues at coordinate 2,194,340 of NC_014216.1, forward strand.
TTTACCCCCGAGGACCTTACCGGCGACGACCTTCCAACCACCGGCATCTTTGAAACCGGGGCCGGGGAGGAGGTGAGCAGCGACAACGGCACCACCCTGCCCGACCTTGACGGCGATCTGGTCTTCAGCCTGGAAGACCCGCTGGACGATGAAGAGGAGAGCGGCCAAGAGGCAGGTGACCAGGGCCTGGAACCGATGATCAGCCTCGAGGATGAACCGGAGCAGTCGCCGCAAAAGCCGTAAGTAATGAAAATCACCCCCATGCTCCAGCAGTATCTGGAGATTAAAAATCAGCACTCCGAAGCCATCTTGTTTTACCGGATGGGCGACTTCTACGAGATGTTCTTCGACGACGCCGTGGAAGCCGCCAGAATTTTGGGGATCACCCTCACCGCCCGGGGCAACAAAGGCGACGAGGAGAAGATTCCCATGTGCGGGGTGCCCTACCACTCCGCCTCCTCCTATCTGGCACGCTTGATCAAGGCCGGCAAACGGGTGGCGATCTGCGAGCAGATGGAGGACCCCGCCCAGGCCAAGGGCCTGGTCCGGCGCGAGGTGGTACGGGTGGTCAGCCCCGGCCTGGTGCTGGAAGAGCAACTGCTGGAGGACAAGGAAAACCTTTACCTGGCCGCGATCACCAGGCACGACAAGCTCTTTGGGCTGAGCCTGCTGGATCTTTCCACCGGCGAGTTCGCCGCCGGAGAATTCGGCACCACAGAAGAGCTGCTGGATGAATTGAACCGGCTGAACCCTTCGGAAATTTTGCTGCCCGCCGCCGATGAGCTTCATGAAGGGCCGGGCGACGGCAATCCCGGCGCTGGTTTACTTCTCAGTGCAGAGCTCGCCGCCCGCCTGCCCCACTGCTGCCTCACCTCTCACCCGGCCACGGCCTTTCAACCTCCACGGGGCCGTGAACTGCTGCTGGAACATTTTCAAACCACCAGCCTGGCTGGTTTCGGCTGCGAGCATTTTCAGGCCGGGCTGGGCGCCGCCGGGGCCCTGCTGGCTTACCTGCAGGAGACCCAGAAAAGCGCCTTAAGCCACCTGGAAAAACTGCGGCCCATCGAACAGGAGCATGTTTTGCTGCTGGACGAGGCCACCCGCCGCAACCTGGAGCTTACCACTTCCATCAGCGACGGTCGCCGGGATGGCTCCCTGCTGGCGGCCCTGGATCTTACCCGCACCCCCATGGGGGCGCGGCAGTTGAAAAAAAGCCTGCTTTCCCCCTTAAAAGATGTCGAGGCCATCAACCGGCGGTTGGACGCGGTGGAGCAACTGCTGACCGAGCAGGAGCTGGGGCGGCAACTGGATGAGGCTTTAGCTGCCATCTACGATCTCGAACGGCTCAACAGCCGGGCGGTGCTGGGTCGGGCCAATGCCCGGGATCTTAGCGCCCTGGGCGTTTCTTTAGGCCGCTTGCCCCTGATCCGGCAACTGCTGGCCTCACAGCCAGGGCTTTTGGGGCAGCTGGGGCAACAGATCGATGAACTGGCCGACTTGCACCAGTTGCTCACCTCCGCCATCCGCGATGACGCCCCGGTGGGGTTGCGGGAGGGCAACCTGATCCGCCCGGGCTTTAACGCCGAGCTTGATGAGCTGGTTGCCATGCAACGGGACGGCAAGCAGCTCATCGCCGGACTGGAGGCCCGGGAGCGGGAACGCACCGGTATTGCCAACCTTAAGGTGGGTTACAACAAGGTTTTCGGTTACTACCTGGAAGTCAGCCGAGGCAAGCTGGCGGAAGTGCCGGAAGACTTCATCCGCAAGCAGACGCTGGTCAACGCCGAGCGCTTCATTACCCCGGAGCTCAAGGAGTTTGAAAGCAAGGTCAGCGGCGCCGAGGAAAAGCGCCTTGAGCTTGAATACCGCCTGTTTTGCCAAATCCGCGAGCAGGTGGCGGCGGCGGGGTCGCGCATTATGCAAAGCGCCGGCTGCCTGGCGATGATCGACCTGCTGGCCGCTCTGGCCCGGGGCGCGGCGCGCTTCAATTACGTTCGCCCGGTGGTTAACGCCGGCGAGGAAATCAGGATCGTTGAAGGGCGCCATCCGGTGATTGAGCGGAACTTGCCACCGGGTCGCTTTGTCCCCAATGATGTCCACCTGGACCAGGACAGCAAAGAGGTGATGATCATCACCGGGCCCAACATGGCGGGCAAATCCACGGTGCTGCGCCAGACCGCCCTGATCGTGCTGATGGCCCAGATGGGCGGCTTCGTGCCGGCCGCCGAGGCCGGCATCGGGGTGGTGGACAGGATCTTCACCCGGGTGGGAGCTATGGATGATTTGCGCCGGGGGCAATCCACCTTCATGGTGGAGATGAACGAGACCGCCAACATCCTAAACAACGCCACCCCGCAAAGCCTGGTAATTTTAGATGAAATCGGCCGGGGCACCTCCACCTTCGACGGCCTGGCCATCGCCTGGGCGGTGGCCGAGGCCCTGGTGCAGAAGGGCGGCAAGGGGGTCAAGACCATGTTTGCCACCCATTACCACGAGCTGACCGAACTGGCGGCCACCGAACCGCGGATTCACAACTTCCATATCGCGGTGCGGGAATGGAACGACACCATTGTCTTTCTCCATAAGCTGCTGCCCGGCGGGGTCAGCCGCAGCTACGGCATCCAGGTGGCGGCGCTGGCCGGGGTGCCGGCAACAGTGGTTGCCAGAGCCAAGGAGTTGTTGCATAATATCGAGCAGGGTGAGTTCACCCGCCAGGGCCAACCCCGGATCGCCGTCGGGGCCCAAAAAACCGCCGCTCCCGGTGAGACCGGCAAACCCAGCCAGTTGCGGCTGTTTGCCGAAGACGACCCGCTGCGCCGCCGGCTTGAGGAGATCAACCCGGACAACCTGGCGCCGCTGGAGGCCTTGAAACTTCTTTACGAGTTGAAGCAGATGCCATGAAACGCTATTTCCCCCTTTTGTTCTGCTGGCTGCTGCTCCTGCCGGCCGTCGCTTTCGCGGCGGCCGGGAGCGACCCGGAAGAACAGTTTCAACGCCTGCACGGTTATTACCAGCGGCTGCTCAACACCGATGAGGGTGAGAAGCGGGAAAACTGGCAGCGGGCCGCCAGGGCCTTGCAGGAGTTACACCGGCAGCAGGCCAGGCAGGAAGTGGGCGCCAAAAGCCTTTACCTGCTGGGCAACCTCTACCACCAGCTTTACCGCCGCAGCGGCATCCCTTTGGACCTGGCCGAGGCCATCACCAGCCTCCAGGAGGTGCAGGGGCTCTATCCCAACCACCCCCTGGCCGATGACGCCCTGTTCTATGTCGCCCATATTTTCCTCTATGAACAGCAGGACTGGCAGCGGGCCGAGCAGGTGCTGAAGCGCCTGCTGGATTTGTATCCGGCCGGGGATGTGGCCCCGGGCGCCCGGGAGATGCTGGCGACCATCGGTGGCGGCCGGGCGGGTTCCACCGGCAGCGAAAGACCGGTACTTCAAGCCGACGGCAGGTATAAACGGCCGGTGGCCCCGGCCCAACCGCCGGAAACCCGCCGGTCCGCCAGCACTGATCAAAAGGCGGAGCGTAGAATAGCGGTACTGCCGGTGCGGCACTGGTCCAGCGAACGCTACACCAGGGTGGTCGTCGAAACCGAAGCGCCGCTGAACTTTCGCAGTCATCTGCAAGAAAACGGGGATGGCCCCCAACGGCTTTACCTTGACTTGGATGGCGCGCGCCTCAGCCCCCGGATCGACAGCCCGGTCAAGCAGGTGGCCGACGGCCTGCTGCAACGGATTCACCATCTCCAGACCGCAGCCGGCGGGGTCCGCCTGATCCTGGATACCCAGACCAGGCTTGATGACTACAAGATCTTCAGCCTGGACAACCCCCATCGGGTGGTGATCGACCTGATCGGCCAACCCGCCCCCACGCCGCCGCCGCTGCCGACCCCGCCACCGGTAATGGCTCGCCCGGCCACCGGCGAGAGCCTTTCCCTGGCCCAGCAATTGGGCATGGGGGTGCGGCGCATTGTCATTGACCCCGGCCACGGCGGCAAGGACCCCGGCGCCATCAGCCCTTCGGGAATCAAAGAAAAGGATGTGACCCTGCGAATCTCCCGCCTGCTGGCGGCCCAACTGCGCCGCCAGGGCAACGAGGTGATCCTGACCCGCGATCGGGATATTTTTCTGCCCCTGGAAGAGCGCACCGCCATTGCCAACAGCCACGAGGCCGATCTTTTTATCTCGGTGCATGCCAACGCGGCGGCCAATCGCCAGGCGCGGGGAGTGGAGACCTATATTTTGGATGTGGTAGCCAGCGACGACCAGGCCATGCGGGTGGCGGCCCGGGAAAACGCCTCTTCGGCCCGCAGTTTCAGCGAATTGCAGGGAATTGTCCAGGAGTTGCTCAACCACGCCAAGCTGCAGGAGTCGCAGCAATTGGCGGAATTTGTCCACCAAACCACCTTAACCAGCCTGCGCGGCGCTTTTGGCGGACAAATCGAGGACCGGGGAGTACGCCGGGCCCCCTTCGTGGTGCTGATCGGGGCCCAGATGCCGGCCCTGCTGGTGGAGGTGGGTTTTTTGAGCAACCCCGAGGAGGAACGCCTGCTGGCCGACGAACGTTATCTCAACCGGCTGGTGCAGGGCATTGCCGAGGGCATCAATCACTACGCCAACAACCTGAGTCTCGCCGAACGCTAAACACGCGTAAGCGATCGCTAGGCGAAGAGCAAGCCGGTCGGCTACTGGACGGGGGCCGCGGCAACCGGTAGCGGCGGGTTCGCTGGCGGCCGGGCGCATGGACGCGCAGGAGGCCGCCAGCGCCTCGGAGGCGGGCATGGATGCCCGCCGAGAATGAGCCGCTACCGGTTGTCGCGGCCCCCACCCCGATGCCAAAACCGCAATCGCCCTGCGGTCAACAAGCTCACTCGGCGCTGCGGCCTTCTTTGAGGTCTTTGCCCTGGAGCAGGCGGTGGATGGATTCGGCTGCCTCCTTGGCCTGGAAGACCGCCTTGGCCACCGTCTGGGGGCCGAGGACCGCGTCGCCGGCGGCGAATACCCAGGGAACCGTGGTCTGCAGGGTGAGTTCATCCACCTCGAAGGTGCCCCAGCGGCTCAAAGCCAGGTCCAGCCCGCTGCCGGCTGTTACATCCACATCCTGGCTGATGGCCGGGATCACCGCATCGGCCTCGATGGTGAAGTTGCTTCCCTCCACCGGCTCGGGGCGGCAACGGCCGGAAGCATCACAGGCACCCAGTTGCATGCGGATGCACTCAATGCTTTTTAAGCGGCCATTTTCGCCATGCACCTTGATGGGCGCGGCCAGGGTTTCAATGCTCACCCCCTCTTCCTCCAGGTGATGGATTTCGGCCTTGGAGGCCGGCATCTCTTCCCGCCCCCGGCGGTAGAGAATGAAGACGTTTTTGGAACCGGTCCGCAGGGCAGTACGGGCGCAGTCGATGGCCACGTTGCCGCCGCCCACCACCACCACGTTTTCACCCAGGTTAAGCTTCTCGCCCAGGTTAACCCGGCGCAGGTAATCCACCCCGTGGACCACCCCTTCCACCTCCTCTCCATCCACCCCCAGCTTGCGGCTGACATGGGCCCCGGGGCCGAGGAAAACCGCCTCAAAGCCTTCATTTTTCAGATCGCTTAGGCTCTTGTCCTTACCGATGGTCACCCCGGAGATTACCTCCACCCCGCAATTGCGCAAAGCTTCAAACTCGGCGGCGATGACCGCGCGGGGCAGACGGTAGGGAGGAATACCCACCGTGAGCATACCACCGTTCAGCGGCAGGCTTTCAAAGATGGTACAGCTGTACCCTTCTTTGGCCAGGTAGTGGGCCACCGACATCCCGGCCGGGCCGGAGCCGACGATGGCCACTTTTTTGCCGTTGGGCAACGAGCAGGGCTGCAGGATGTTCTTGCCGTGGCTGACCATCCAGTCCACGATATAGCGCTCCAGCATGCCGATGGCCACCGGGTCACCCTTTTTCCCCAGCAGGCAGTGGCCCTCACACTGAAACTCGTGGGGACAGACCCTGGAGCAGACTGCGGGCAGGGTATTGGTCTGTCGATCCAGCCAGTAGGCCTCTTCGATTTTTCCCTCGCGGATCAACCGGATAAAACCGGGAATATCGTTGTGGATGGGACAACCTTGCCGGCATTTGGGCTTTTTGCACTGCAGGCAGCGCTCGGCCTCGCGGCGAGCCGTTTCATCATCAAAGCCGAAAACCACTTCATCAAAATTGCTGATCCGCTCGGACACCGGCAGCTCCCTGGGCTGCTGGCGCGGAATTGCCATGCGCTGTTTTGCATCCATTTTACTGATTCCCTCCAAAATTAAGTTACGCCAACGCGTACTATTAAAATTACTTGACAAACCAGCCCGGCCCGACCAATCTTAGGCGCTGATGCCACACCGGAAAGCCAAACGAACCGCATATTCTCCGATGGAGTTTTTTAATTATGAAAGCCGAGTTGATCAACCCTTTTCTTAAGGCCACCAAGAATGTCATCGAGACCATGGCCCAAACCAAGGTCAAAGCCGGCACCCCGCACATCAAAGAGAATCGCAGTGCTTACGGCGAGGTCACCGGGATAATCGGCATGAGCTCGGAAACCATCAGCGGTTCGATGATTGTCAGTTTTACCGACCAAGCCATCCTCAAGATCGTTGCCAATATGTTGATGGAGCCACCCAAGAGCAAAATCGACGACGAGGTGGTGGACGCAGTGGGCGAAATTACCAACATGATCTGCGGTGGGGCCAAGGCGGAACTGGCCAAGATCAACCACAAGTTCGACCTGGCCACCCCCACCATGGTGGTGGGCAAAGGGGTTGAAATCTCCCACTACTCCAGTGACCCCACGGTGGTAATACCCTTTGAAACCGACAACGGCAGTTTCGTGGTCGAGGCCAACCTCAGCACCAAAACCCAGACCTGAAATCCCCCGTTCCAGGGTTGCCTTAGCTTGACCTTGTCCGCGCCCAACCTGCTGCGCTATCCCCTCACTTACGCGAGATAAAAAGGCCACAAAAAAGCCGCCCCGGCAACTGACCCGGACGGCTTTGGGAACTAGATTTATGCTGTGGCTCAGACCTGCTGGCCAGCAGCCTTAAGCCTGGCCAGGGCCCTCTGGAGGGCGGCCTCGGCCCGGGCGCGGTCGATTTTCTCCTGTTGGGCGATGGCCTCGGCCAACCGTTTTTCGGCCCGCTCCTTGGCCCGCAGGGCCCGTTCGGTATCGATCTCCGCCCCCCGCTCGGCACTTTCCACCAGGAAAGTCACCTTGTTGTTGGAGACTTCGCAAAAACCGCCGCTGACCATGAGCGTGGCGTCCTGGCCGTCTTTTTTATAGACCAAGGTGCCGATCTTGATGGTGCTGAGCAGCGGGGCATGATTGGCCAGCACCCCGAAAACCCCGGCATAACCGGGAGCGGTGACCATGTCCACCTGCTCACTGATTACCGCGCCCTTGGGGGTCACCACTTCCAGCTGGATTTGTGTTGCCATTTACTCTTCCTCGCCTGCTGAGCTCGCTAATTTAAGTGGCCGTCGTTATCCGACTTGTTCCGGCGTTGATCCCGCCTGAGCTGCAACTGTGCTCAGGCCTGGGCCTTCTCCTTGTTGGCCTTTTCCACTGCTTCGTCAATGCCGCCGACCATGTAGAAGGCACCTTCGGGCAGATCATCGTGCTTGCCCTCCAGGATCTCCTTGAAGCCGCGGATGGTATCTTCCACCTTGACGTATTTGCCGGCCATGCCGGTGAAGGTCTCGGCCACGGTGAAGGGCTGGGAGAGGAAACGCTGAATTTTCCGGGCCCGGGCCACAGTGAGCTGGTCTTCTTCCGACAGCTCATCCATACCGAGAATGGCGATAATATCCTGCAGATCCTTGTACTTCTGCAGGGTAACCTGAACCCCGCGGGCCACCTGGTAATGGTCTTCGCCCAAGACGTTGGGATCGAGGATCCGCGAGGTGGAGTCCAGGGGATCCACCGCCGGGTAGATACCCAGCTCGGCGATCTGCCGGGAGAGTACCACAGTACCGTCGAGATGGGCAAAGGTGGTGGCCGGCGCCGGATCGGTAAGGTCGTCGGCGGGTACGTAAACACACTGGACGGCGGTGATGGAGCCCTTGGTGGTGGAGGTGATCCGCTCCTGCAGGCCGCCGAGGTCGGTGCCCAAGGTGGGCTGGTAACCAACCGCGGAAGGAATGCGTCCCAGCAGGGCCGAAACCTCACTGCCCGCCTGGGTGAAGCGGAAGATGTTATCGACGAAGAGAAGCACGTCCTGTCCCTCTTCGTCACGGAAGTACTCTGCGGCGGAGAGCCCGGTGAGGGCCACCCGGCTCCGGGCTCCCGGGGGCTCGGTCATCTGACCGTAAACCAGGGCCGCCTTGGGCAAAACGCCGGACTCCTTCATTTCGTGGTAAAGGTCGTTACCCTCGCGAGTCCGCTCACCTACACCGCAGAAGACGGAAATGCCACCGTGGTGCATGGCGATGTTGTTAACCATCTCCATCATGATAACGGTCTTGCCGCAACCGGCGCCGCCGAACAGCCCCATCTTACCACCCCGGGGAAAGGGAACCAGCAGGTCGATAACCTTGATACCGGTTTCAAGCACGTGTACTTCGGTGTCCTGCTCGGTAAAGGCCGGGGCCGGCTTGTGAATGGGCCGCATCTTGTCGGACTTGATCTCGCCCATGCCGTCCACCGAACGGCCCACCACGTTCATGATCCGCCCCAGGGCGGGCTGGCCGCAGGGAATCTCGATGGGCTTGCCGGTGTCTTTGGCCGCCTGACCGCGGACCAGACCATCGGTGCCGTCCATGGCCACGCAGCGGGCCACGTTGTTACCCAAATGCTGGGCCACCTCGATGACCAGGTTGTCCTCTTCCTCGCTGATCCCTTTATTGCTGACCAGCAACGCATTCATGATTTCCGGAAGCTTGCCCGGCTCAAACTCCACGTCAACTACCGGCCCGATGACCTGAATTACTTTCCCCGTGTTAACTTCGCTCATTGTGCAAGCCTCCTGAAACGTTTTCAGTAACTGATTGTGTTAACGTGTCAATATTCACAATTTTCATGCTATCTTTTTCCACTGCACACCGGCGAGCCCGGCGGTAAACTCGCAGCAGTGCCGCAGCTTGCGGCAAGCGGACCGGCGCCGCGTACATCAGTACGCAAGCCGGGCCGATCGCCGCAAGATGCGGTGCTGCTGTGAGTTTACCTAGCCCTTAAGGGCTTCGGCGCCACCTACAATATCCATCAGTTCGCCGGTAATCCCGGCCTGGCGGGTTTTATTGTACACCAGGGTCAGGTTGTCGATCATGTCTTTGCAGGCCCTGGTGGCGTTATCCATGGCGGTCATCCGGGCGGCATGTTCGCTGGCGCTGACCTCGAGCATGGCGTGATAGACCATGACGTTGAGGTACATGGGCAGCAGCACCTCCATGATCTCTTCCTGGCTGGGCTCGTAGATGTATACCGCCTGGCTGCCTCCACCGGCGCCCTCTTCGCTGCTGCTTTCCATCGGTTTTACCGGCAGTAGTTCAAACTGTTCCGGCTTCTGCACCGCCACACTGTGAAAGCGGCCATAAATCACCCTTACCTCATCGGCCTCGCCGCTCAGAAAATTGCCGGCGGCGTCCTGGGCGATGGTCCGGGCGTTGAACATCTGGAACGTGCCCATGATATCCGCGTAGCTCTGGCGCACCTTACCGGTGCGCCGGAAGTGGTTGCGGGCCTTTTTACCCACGCAGACCAGGCTGACCTTCTTGCCTTCGCCTTCCAGGGCGGCCATGGTTTTTTCCGCCATGCGCAGGATATTGCTGTTAAAGCTGCCACACAAGCCGCGATCGGAGGTGATCACCACCAGCTCCACGGTCCGCACCTCACGCGCTTCCATGAGGGGGAAGTTGGCGCCGCCGGTGCCGGCGGAAAGGTTGCGCATGGCGGCATTGAACTGCTCGGCGTATGGGCGGAAGTCTTCCATCCGGGACTGGGCGCCGCGGAGCTTGGCCGCCGCCACCATGTTCATGGCCCGGGTAATCTGAGAGGTCTTTTTCACCCCTCCGATCTTGTTCTTTACGTCTTTCAGGCTAGGCATAAAAGCCCCTCCTTGAACGGCTCTAGGTTATCGGCCGGTTGGTTGCGCTTACTTAACGCCAAGGGCGGCCTGGAAGGATTCGCCGAAGGCATCCAGCGCTTTACGCAGCTTGGCCTCAAGGTCGCTGTCGATTTCCTGCTTGCTCTTGAGATCATCGAACACGGTGGGGTCGTTTTTCTCGATATAATCAAAGAGTTGAGCTTCGTAATCGGCGATGGCTTCCAGCGGCAGCTTGTCGAGATAACCTTTGGTGCCGGCAAAAATGATTGACACCTGTTTTTCCATGGGCAGCGGCTGGTACTGGGGCTGCTTGAGAATCTCCACCAACCGCGCCCCGCGGGTCAACTGGGCCTGGGTGGCGGCATCGAGATCGGAGCCGAAGCCGGCAAAGGCGGCCAGCTCGCGGTACTGGGCCAGATCCAGACGCAGGGTACCGGCCACCTGCTTCATGGCCTTAACCTGGGCCGCACCACCAACCCGGGAAACCGAGAGACCGACGTTGATGGCGGGGCGCACCCCGGCAAAGAACAGGTTGGGCTCGAGATAGACCTGACCGTCGGTGATGGAAATTACGTTGGTGGGGATGTAGGCGGAAACGTCACCGGCCTGGGTTTCGATGATGGGCAGGGCGGTAAGCGAGCCGGCGCCGAGTTCGTCGCTGAGTTTGGCGGACCGCTCCAGCAACCGGGAGTGGTTGAAGAAGATGTCGCCGGGGAAGGCCTCGCGGCCCGGCGGGCGACGCAGCAGCAGGGAAAGCTCGCGATAGGCCACCGCCTGCTTGGAAAGGTCGTCGTAGATGATCAGGGCATGCTTGCCGTTATCCCGGAAGTACTCGCCCATGGCGGTCCCGGCGAAGGCGGAGATGTACTGCATGGGCGCCGGGTCGGAGGCGCAGGCGGCCACCACGGTGGTGTACTCCATGGCCCCGTGCTTGCGCAGGGCCTCAACCACCAGGGCCACGGTGGATTTCTTCTGGCCGATGGCCACGTAGATGCAGTGCATATCGGTTTCCTTCTGCGCCAGGATCGCATCAACGCAGAGGGCGGTCTTGCCGATCTGGCGGTCACCGATGACCAGCTCACGCTGGCCCCGGCCCACCGGGGTCATGGCGTCAACCGCCTTGGAACCGGTGTAGCAGGGTTCATGCACCGATTTCCGGGCGATAACACCGGGAGCCAGCATCTCGATCTTGCGGTTCTCCTTGGCGGTGATCGGGCCCTGGCCGTCGATGGGATTGCCCACCCCGTCCACCACCCGGCCCAGCATCTCGGGACCCACCGGAACCTCGGCGATGCGGCCGGTGCGCTTGACGATGTCGCCTTCTTTAATTTCGCGAACATCACCGAGTACGGCGCAGCCGACGTTATCCTGCTCCAGGTTCAGGGCCACGCCCAGGATGTTGCCGGGGAACTCCAGCAGCTCCATGGCCATGCAGTTTTCCACCCCGTAAACCCGGGCAATACCGTCACCCACCGAGAGCACGGTTCCGGTTTCACTCAGATCGACCTTGGCTTCGTACTCCTGGATCTGACCCTTGATAATCTGGCTGATTTCTTCGGCTTTGATCTGCATTGTTTATTCTCTCCCCTTGATCGATTCCTTTAACCCTGCAAGTTGCGATTTAATGCTGCCATCAAGCACCAAATCACCCACTTTGGCCACCATCCCGCCGATGATGGCCGGGTCGATCCTGTTGCTCAGCTCGACCTGCTTGCCGGTGAGTTTTTCCATTGTAGCCTTAATCTTGGCATTCACCTCGGGGGACAGCTCGGTGGCGGATGTCACCACACCCCGCACGACGTTGTTTTCCTCGTCCAGCATCTCCTGGTAGACCTGGGCAATCTCGGGCAGGATAGCGGCCCTTTTTTTCTCCACCAGCAGTTTGCAGAAATTAACCATCACCGGGGGGGCTTTAAGGGCCGCAGCCAGACTTTCCATCACCTTGAGGCGGACATCCTCGGGGTAGAGGGGGTTGGTCAGGGCATCGGGTACCTCGGGCATCCCGGTGTAAAGTTCGGTCAGCTCATTGAGCAGCTTGGCATAGTCGGCAAAGGCTCCATCTTCCTTGCCCACGGCAAACAAGGCCTTGGCATAGCGTTTGGCCAGTACGGTATTTTTCACTGGACACCTCCCACCCGGTCAAGACTGCCGGCAATCATCCGTTCCTCGTCGGCCGGCTGCAGATTCTTGCGCACCAGCTCTTCAGCCGCCCGGGCGGCCTCTTCGGAAATTTCGGCCCGCAGCCGGGCGGTGGCCGTGGCCAGCTCATGCTGCACCGCCATCTCAGCCTGGCGCTTCATGTTTTCCGCCGCCCGCTCGGCCTCGGCCAGGATCCGTTCCCGCTCGACCTCACCCTGGCGCACCGCTTCGGCCACAATCTCCTGGGCCTTGCTTTCCAGCGAGGCCATCTTACTTTCACTCTCCCGGTAGGCCTGCTCCATTTCCTGCCGTCTGGACTCCAGTTCCTCCAACTCGGCCCGGATCGACTCCCGCCGGTTGGTGAAAAAGTTCACCGTTGGCCTTTTGAGGAAATAAATCAGGATAAACAGCAGGGCGGCAAAGTTAAGCACCCGGTAAAAGAGATCCCAGACCTTTTCCGGTTTGATCTCTGCCGCCTGGGCCGCCGCCGCGGTTACCAGCACCAGTGCCGCCACCAGCAGCGCTACACCATATTTCGCTTTCAGGTATCGCATCTTAGAGGGCCCTCCCCAGAACCTTGGCCGCCATCGCTTCGCCAAAGGCACTTACCTGGCCCTGCAGGTCCTTGCGAGCGGCGGCGAACTGACTTTCAATTTCCTTAAGCTGACCGGCCTTGGCGCTTTCCACTTCACTGCGCAGGGCCGCCAGTTTCTCGTTGCTTTCAGACTGGGTGGCACTCTTCAGGGCGTCGAACTCCGCCTTGGCTTTGCCGCGGGCGTCCTGGAGTTTGCGCTCAAACTCTTCCAGGCGCTGCTGCCGGTTTTTTTCAAACTTGTCGATATCGGAATTGAGCGAGGAGATTTTTTCCTGCCGCTGCTCGAGGATGTTGCGGATGGGGCGGTAGAGGATGATATTGAGGATGACGGCCAACAACAGAATGTTGATGATGTGCAGCGGCATGGTCATGTCAATGGTGATCATATGGCTGGCTCCTCTTCACTGACTGTCGGTAAAGCGCAGCCGGGGGGTTTGAGCCTCCCCGCCGCACCGGGTCCATTCCACGCTTGAAAATGAATGGTCATTCACAAACAATTTGGCGTTCTAATCCATTAAAAAAACCCTGTCAATATTATTTTTATAGACTTTTTTTACAACTCCGCCACAATCCCGGGCACCGCGGCCAGGGCGTGGTCGATTTTTTCCGGGTCGCCGCCGCCGGCCTGGGCCATGTCCGGGCGACCACCGCCGCTGCCGCCCACCAGTTGGGCCGCCTGCTTGACGATATCGCCGGCCCGGTAACGGTCGGTGAGATCCTTGCTGACCAGGGCCAGCAGGCTGACCTTGCCAGCCGGTTCGGCGGCCAGCACGGCGATACCGCTGCCCATTTTATCCCGCAGCTTGTCGCCGGCCTCCCGCAGGGTCTTGACCGAATCTACCTCCAGCCGGCAGGTTGCCACCTTGATACCGTTGACCTCGGTCGCCTGCCTGAGGACCGATTCAGCATCGAAGCGGGAGGCCTTAGCCGCCAACTCGGCCAGTTGTCGCTCCAGCTCCTTTTGCCGGGCCAGCAGCTTGTCCAGCCTTACACCCAGTTCGGCGGGATTGGTCTTCAGCCGACCGGCCCACTGCTGCACCTCATCCTCCAGGGCATGGACCCGGGACAGGGCCAGGCCGCCGCAGCAGCCTTCAATGCGCCGGGTGGAGGCGGCAATCCCGCCTTCCGAAGTGATTTTGAACAGGCCGATTTCTCCGGTGGCCCCCACGTGGGTGCCCCCACAAAGCTCCTTGCTGAAGTCTCCCACCGCCACCACCCGGACCGTATCACCATATTTTTCTCCAAACAGGGCCGCCGCCCCGCTCTGCAGGGCCTCTTCCCGGGGCAGGGTCGCCACTTCCAGGCGGGTGTTGGCCCGGATCTCCTCGTTGACCAGTTCTTCCACCCGGCGGATTTCTTCCCGGCTTAAGGGCGAGAAATGGGTAAAGTCGAAGCGCAGGCGTTCGGCATCCACCAAGGAGCCGGCCTGTTTGACATGTTCCCCCAGAACCCGGCGCAAAGCGGCATGCAGCAGGTGGGTGGCAGTGTGATGGGCGGCGGTTTGCCGCCGCCGGCCCTCGGCCACCGCCAGCAACACCTCTGCTCCGACCGCCAGCTTGCCCTCGGCCACCTCGGCCTGGTGCACCACCAGGTGTTCACCAATTTTCAAAGTGTTAAGAACTTTGGCCCGGCCCTGGCCGCCGGCGATTTCCCCCCAGTCACCCACCTGGCCGCCGGCCTCGGCGTAAAACGGGGTCTCGTCGCAGACCAGGCTGACCAGAGTGCCGGCGGCGGCCTCATCATGGAGCTCACCCCGCTGGTCGAGCACGGCCACCAGGGTTCCATGGTGCCGCCTGGTTTCATAGCCGACAAAGCGGCTCTTCACCCCCCGCTCCAGCAGTTCTTTAAATCCCGGGCCAAGCTCGCCCAGGCCGCCTCCCTTCCAGGACCTGCGGGACTGTTCCCGCTGGCGGGCCATGGCGGCTCCAAAGCCTTCCTCGTCGGCCTGCAGCCCCTCCTCCTGGGCCACGTCCTTGGCGATATCCACCGGGAAACCGTAAGTATCGTAAAGCTTGAAGATAAAGTCCCCGGCAATGGTTTTGATCCCCTCACCCTGCAGGCGCTCGATCTCGCTGGCCAGCATCCCGAGGCCATGATCCAGGGTTTCCAGGAAACGTTCTTCCTCGTGGCGCACCACCTTGCCAAGCAACTCCCGGCTCTCGCCCAAATGGCCCCAAGCCGACCCCATGCCGTCGGCCACCGCAGAGCAGACCTCCCCCAGGAAGGGCTCGGTCAAGCCCAGGGAGCGGCCGAACCGCACCGCCCGGCGCATGATTCGCCGCAGCACGTAGCCCCGGCCCTCGTTGGAGGGCAACACCCCGTCGGCCACCAGAAAGGTGGTGGCCCGGGCGTGATCGGCAATCACCCGCAGGGCCGTGTCGGCGCGGAGGTTTGCGCCGTAGCTGATCCCGGCCAGCTGGCAGGTGCGCTGGATAATGGGCTGAAAAAGGTCGGAATCGTAGTTGTTGATTTTGCCCTGGGCCACGGCGGCGATCCGCTCCAGGCCCATGCCGGTGTCGATGCTGGGCTTGGGCAGGGGGGTGAGATTGCCCTGCTCATCCCGCTCGTACTGCATGAAAACCAGGTTCCAGATCTCCAAAAAACGGTCGCAGTCGCAATCAACCCCGCAGTTTTCCTCGGGGCAGGCCACCGCCTCGCCCTGGTCGATGTGAATCTCTGAACAGGGACCGCAGGGGCCGGTGTCGCCCATGGCCCAGAAGTTGTCCTTTTCGCCTAAACGAACGATCCGCCCCGGCGGCAGGTCTTCGATCTTTTCCCAGATTGCATAGGCCTCGTCGTCGTCTTCGTAGACCGACACCCAGAGCTTGGCCGGGGAGAGGCCGATCTCTTTGGTGAGGAAATCCCAGGCCATACGGATGGCCTCTTCCTTGAAGTAATCACCGAAGGAGAAGTTGCCCAGCATTTCAAAAAAGGTGTGGTGCCGGGCGGTATAGCCGACATTGTCGAGATCGTTGTGCTTGCCGCCGGCCCGCACGCAGCGCTGGCAGGTAACGGCCCGGGAGTAATCGCGTTTTTCCTCGCCGGTGAAGACCTTTTTAAACTGGACCATGCCGGCGTTGGTAAAGAGCAGGGTGGGGTCTTCGTGGGGCACCAGGGGCGAGCTTTCCACCAAGGTATGGCCGCGCTGGGTAAAGTACTCGATAAATCGTTGCCGGATTTCGTTGCCGTTCATCTTGATTAGTGGTCCAATTGGCTGTTTTTAATTAGTTTTACTCGCTTTTGGCCGCTTTGCCGGTTTTGGCGGTGGCTCCTTCCTGGCCGGGAGCCTCTTCCGCCGGCATTTCGCGGGACTCGCCGGGCATGGGCAGGCCGAAGCCCAAGCGTACCTTGCGCTCGATTTCATCGGCCAGCTCGGGGTGTTCCCGCAGGTACTGCTTGGAGTTCTCCCGGCCCTGGCCGATGCGCTCGCCGTTATAGGAATACCAGGCGCCGCTCTTGTCGATGATGTTCTGCCCCACCGCCAGATCCAGCAGATCGCCTTCCCGGGAGGAACCCTCGCCGAAGATGATGTCGAATTCGGCCACCTTGAAGGGGGGAGCCACCTTGTTTTTCACCAGCTTGGCCTTGACCCGGTTGCCGATCACCTCTTCCCCATCCTTGATCGCCGTCATGCGGCGGATATCGATGCGCATGGAGCTGTAAAACTTCAAGGCGTTGCCGCCGGTGGTGGTCTCGGGGTTGCCGAACATCACCCCGATCTTCATCCGGATCTGGTTGATGAAGATAATGGCGGTGTTGGTCCGCTGCAGAATCGCCGCCAGTTTGCGCATGGTCTGGGACATCAGCCGGGCCTGCAGGCCCACATGGGTATCCCCGATGTTGCCGTCGATCTCCGCCTTGGGGGTGAGGGCCGCCACCGAGTCCACCACGATGACATCCACCGCCCCGCTGCGGATCAGGATCTCGGCGATCTCCAGGGCCTGCTCGCCATAATCGGGCTGGCTGATCAGCAGGTCGTCGGCATTGACCCCCAGCCGCTCGGCATAGGTGACGTCCAGGGCGTGTTCGGCGTCGATAAAGGCCACCGCGCCTCCCTGCCGCTGGGCCGAGGCGATGATCTGCAGGGCCAGGGTGGTCTTGCCCGAGGATTCCGGCCCATATACCTCGATGATCCGGCCACGGGGGATACCGCCGATGCCGGTGGCGATATCCAGGCTCAAAATGCCGGTGGAGATGGCCGGCACCGCCACCCGCTCGTCGGCTCCCAACCGCATGATGGAGCCTTTGCCGAATTGCTTCTGAATCTGAAAAATGGCGCTGTCCAGGGTTTTGCTTTTGTTGCCCTTGTCGTCCGCTGCCACGTTAGCCATGTTTTTCTCCTGTTGGTCTGCTGTCTTGGGTCGATAAAAGGTAGCGGCGCAGCAGGTCCAGCGCCCGGTGGGCGGTGGCTTCCTGGATCTGGCCGCGTTTGCCGTTGAAGGTAAAAAGTTCGGCCCGGACCCCGCCGGCGGCGGCCAGGCCGATGTAGACGGTACCCACCGGTTTTTCCTCGCTGCCACCGTCAGGACCGGCAATGCCGGTGGCGGACAAAGCGATGTCGGCACCGCTGGCCCGGCGGACACCGGCGGCCATCTCGGTTGCCACCTCGGCGCTTACCGCGCCGTGGGCGGCCAGGGTCTCGCCGGCCACCCCCAACAGCTTTTCCTTCAATAAATTGCTGTAAGCCACCACCCCGCCCAGGAAGTAGGCCGATGAGCCCGGCACCCGGGTAACGGCGGCGGCGATAAGGCCACCGGAGCAGGATTCGGCCACCGCCAGGCGCAAGTTACGCTGCCGGCAGAGTTCCCCCACCACTTCTTCCAGGCTCTCTTCCTCCAGGCCGTAAATATCCTGCCCCAACCGCCGCCTGATTTCGCCATCGAAGTCGGCCAGCAGGGCATCGGCTTCGGCGCCGCTGGCGGCCGAAATGGTCAGGCTTACCTGGACCTCGGGCGAGACCGGATAATAGCCGATTTTGGCCCGCTCGTCACGGGCTTCCAGGTCGGCCAGGCACTGGTTGATTTCCGCCTCGCCGGGGCCGCTTACCCGGTAAACCCGCTGCCGCACCCGGCGGGTGGGCTTGCCGTCCCAGACCGCCAGCCGGGGCAGCACCGCCTCCACCATCAGCTCCCGCATCTCGTGGGGCACCCCGGGGAGGAAAAAGACCGGTTTGCCCTGGTGGACCAGAAAATAGCCCGCACTTTTGGCCTCGCTGTGCAGGGCATGGGCCCCGTCGGGCAGCCAGGCCAGCTTTTCCAGCGAGGCCCGGGCCCGGGGGGAGAGATGTTCGCTATGGGCCTGGATTTTGCGCAAAATTTCCGGATACAGGGTCGCCGGCCGAGCCAGGGCGGCGGAGACCGCCTCGTTGGTCAAATCATCGCTGGTGGTGCCCAAGCCGCCGGTGACAATGACAAAATCAGACCGGGCCAGGGCCTGGAGCAAGTTTTCACTGATCAACTCCAGGTCGTCGCTGATGGTGGTCAGTACCGGTACCTTATAGCCGGCGGCAAACAGCCGGGCAGCGGCAAAGCAACTGGTGGAGTTGAGAATCCGGCCGGTGGTAAGCTCGTCGCCGATGGCAATTATTTCCCCCCGCATCAGGAACCTCCCGCCCCTTTGCCGTTATGCTCATCACCCCCGCCATCATCGCCGACCACCGGCACAGCCTGCACCGCCTCCTCCGCCAGGCCGCTCAGGCGCACCCGGATGACCTGGTTGCCCCTTGCCGCCCCGTCGGGCAGTTGCACCGGAATGTAGTTATCGGTAAAGCCGCGCAGCGCCTTAGCGGCATCCTGGTCGCCGCCCTCCACCAGCACCGGCCGGACAGTGTCCAGATGGCGGCGGTAAAAGGCCTCCCGCTTTTGCCGATCCAGGTTCCGCAGGCGGGCCGCCCGGCGCTGTTTCACCTTCTCCGGCACCTGGTCCGGCAGCTTGGCCGCCGGCGTGCCCGGGCGCGGTGAATAGGGAAAAACATGCAGGTAGCTCACCGGCAACTCCTTCAGCAGGGCCAGGGTGTTGGCAAAGGCCGCGTCATCTTCCCCCGGGAAGCCGGCCAAAACATCTACCCCAATGGCGGCGGCCGGCAACACCTGGGCGCAGCGGTTGACCACGGCGGCAAAATCCTGCCGCCGGTAGGGACGGTTCATGGCCGCCAGAATCCGGTCATCACCACTTTGCAGGGGAATATGCAGATGTGGTTGCAAGGCGGCCTCGGCGGCCACCAACTCCAGCAATTCAGGGCTTACCTCCCGGGGTTCCAGCGAGCTTAAGCGGTAGCGCAGCGGCAACCGCCGGGCCAGCAGCTTTTCCAACAGCCCCACCAGCGGCAGGGTCGGCTGCAAATCCAGACCGTAGTGGCCCAGATGAATCCCGGTGAGCACCACCTCCCGGTAACCCTGCCCGGCGTATATCTCCGCCTGGTCCAGCACCCGCTCCGGGGTTACGCTGCGGCTGGGCCCTCGGCTGATGGGCACGATGCAGTATGAACAGCGCTGGCTGCAGCCATCCTGCACCTTCAACACCGCCCGGGTACGTGACCCCCCCCGACGGACCACCAGGGGCGCCACCTCCCGGCAACCGGCCATGTCGGCCAGGTACATCTCCAGGTCGCAGGGAGAGGCGGCCAGCACCGCTTCGGTGACCAGATTTTTATGGCTATTGCCGACAATACATAAAGGACGGGCGGTGAGTTCCAGCACCTCCTGGGGGGCCACCTGGGCGTAGCAGCCGGTGACCACCAGGCGGCTGCCGCCTCTTTTGGCGGCCCGGCGGATCAACTGGCGGGACTGGGCGCCGGCCTTGGCCGTCACCGCGCAGGTATTGATCACATAAACCTCGGCGGCCTCGCCAAAAGGAACGATCTCCACCTCTTTGCAATCAGCCAGCTCAGACAGAAAAGCGGCGGTCTCATACTGGTTGACCTTGCACCCCAAGGTCGTCACCGCCACCCTTTTTTTACCCTTAACCCCAGATGTAACCATGGTGATGGAAATAACCGTTTCCGGCTCCATTTGCAACGCAAAAGCATGGTCGGCGGCAAAGCTGCGGAGGTGCCTAAGGCAATTTCTACAGCCGGTGGCGGCGACTTTTTCTCGGCATATTTTTTTGTAAATTATTTACCTCGTATTTACACGGCTTGTGGTACAACCAAAGCTAGTAAGACTTCACCTTAATCTGTTAGAAGAACAGGCCTTTTGCATGGTTTTCGCCATAGATCGAGATGTACCGATTGTTGGTTATAAGTCATACCTTCAACGGATCGCCGACAACCGGGAAGCGCCGGTCCCGCGCCGGTGCCGGCCCTACTAAACCCTACTTTATGTTCAAAGGAGAGGAGGTGGATGATGCTTAAAAAAATGTTTTTCCCCTGCACCCTGGTGGCCATGGTGGCCATGGGGGTGGCCCTGCAGGCCCCGCCGCCGGCCCACGGCTTTGCCAACAGCGCCCCCAGTTTTCAGTGTATGAGTTGTCATCCCGGGCCCATGCAGCCCGAGATGGTCAAACTCCGCAACCTGCCTGAGAATTACCGCCCCGGCCAGACTTACACCTTTACCCTTGAACTTGACAGCGCCCTTGAAAGCCTGGGGGAACAGCAAGGCGGTTTCGCGATCCAGGCCTCCGCCGGTGAACTGGTGGCCAAAGACCAGGCCCACACCCAGCTCATTGATGGCATTCTGACCCATACCCTGGAAGGTTCCCATCGCCGCTCCTGGTCTTTTTCCTGGCAGGCTCCGGGGGAAGCTACTGCCTGGTGGCAGTTCTGGCAGCGGCCCGAACCCGGCCCCGATGTCAGCATCACGGTGATGGCGGTGGCCGCCAACGGTGATTATTCCGCCATCGGCGACGAGATCGGCGCAGCCGGTTTCACTTTAAGGTCCAACCGCTAAAAGCAGCCCGGCTGCAACGGTAGCCGGTTGCGCCAAGCCACCACTGTTTGCTCACAACCCGCACTTTATAGAGGGAGAATAATCATGCAGATCAGCAGAAGAAATTTTCTCAGGGCCAGCGCCATTACCGCCGCCGCCACCGCCGCCGGGGTCAAGCTCGACCCCAGCCTGGCCGTGGCCGCCAACTCGGTTAAAACCTTTCCTGTCGGCCAGTGCCGCTACTGCGCCGTGGGTTGCACCATTGTTGCCGACGCCCAGGTGGACGCCGCCGGCAAGGCCAAAAAAATTATCGCCATCAAGGGCGACATGCAAAGTACAGTCAACCGCGGGGTGCTCTGCACCAAAGGCTTTTACCTGCACCGCGCCATGGACTACCAGGGCCGCCCCAAAGGGGCGCTGGTCCGCAAAGAGTGGATCAACCCGGCCACCGGCAAGCCGGACCTGGCCAACTCGCCGCGGGTCCGCGACGGGGTTACCACCAAAGACCCCCGGGGGATTACCCCTTCCGACGTGGACCTGAAAGAAAACTTCGCCCTGGTGCCTTGGGAAGACGCCATCGAGTTTGTCGCCGACGCGGTGGAAAAGACGGTGCGGGAAAACGGCAAGCACAGCGTGGCCTACTACGGCAGTGGCCAGTTGGGCTCGGAAGAGACCCACATCATGAACAAGGCCTTCAAGGGCGGCGGCATGCTGGCCAACAACGCCATCGAGGGTCAGCCCCGGACCTGCATGGCCTCGGCGGTGGTGGGCTACCTTTACACCTTCGGCAAGGACGAGCCCTACGGCTCCTACGACGACCTGGATGTGCCGGACCCCGATTTCAACAAGCACGCCGACACTTTTTTCCTGATTGGCAGCAACACCGCCGAAGCCCACCCTATCCCCTTTAACCGGATCGCGGCGGTAAAGCAGAAAAACCCGGACCAGGTCAAGGTGATCCTGGCCGATCCGCGCAAGACCCGTTCCGGCACCATCGCCGATCTATGGCTGCCCTTTGCCACCGGCCGCGACCTGGCCCTGCTCAACTCCATGGCCTACGTCATCGCCCGCGAGATGGACAACGCCGAGTATGACGTGGAAAAGGGCACGGTGAGCGCCGACTGGAACTACCTTGATCGCAAGTTCATCGAGCGGCACGCCAACTTCGGTATCCATGAAGACGTCAAAAAGACCTGGATCAAGACCGAGTACGGCGGCATCCGCGGCACCGCCCACGACATGAGCCACACCATGGGGCTGAAGCGGGCGGTCTACCCGGACCTGAAGAAGAAATACGGCTCCGAGCGGGAGATCATGGCCGACCTCTACAAGGGTTTTGCCATGTTCCTGGAGTTTCTCTCCGATTACAACCCGGACCAGATCGCCGATATTATCTTCGAGGGTGAATCACCCCTGCTCTATGATCGCGACACCCGCACCTGGAAGAAGATCAGCGGCCCCGAAGCCATTCGGCTGGCCGCCGAGTGGTTTGCCAAGGGTTACACCACCTCGGTCTGGTGCATGGGGGTCAACCAGAAGGTACAGGGCACCTGGACCAACGCCTCGCTGCACATGCTCAACCTGATCACCGGCAAGGCGGTCAAGCCCGGCCGCCACTCCTTCAGCTTCACCGGCCAACCCAACGCCTGCGGCGGCATCCGGGCGCCCGGCGCCCTGTGTCATGCCCTGCCCTATGGCCGGGTGGTGGCCAACCCCATCCACCGGGGCCAGGTGGAAAACCTGTGGAAAGAACGGGCCGCGGCCTACCTCAAGAAACAGGGGGTCTCCGAGTCGGAGATCAAGGCGGAAACCGACAGGATCCAGATTCACCCCATACCCGGGCCGCATACCCAGGAGATGTTCCGCCGCCTGGCCTCCGGCCAGATCAAGGTCCAGTTCGTGGCCTGTGTCAACCCCGGTCAGTCCTTGGCCTATTCCTGGCCTTATCGCAAGGCCATGGGGGCGGCGGCAAAGGGCTCTTCCTGGCCCATAACCGTTACCCTGGAATCCTTCCCAACCGCCACCACCACCATTTCCGACGTGGTGCTGGGGGCCTCAAGCTGGTATGAAAAAGAGTTCATCTTCGGCAACCTGGAGCGTCGCTACCAGGTGATCAAACAGGTGGTCGAACCCGCCGGCGACACAGTGCCCGACCACACCATCTTCGCCTGTCTGGTGCGGCGGCTGGAGGAGAAGGGGCTGGTGCCCAAGGGTCACGTATCCCAGTTCTGGCCGGAAGAGTACGACGGGGCGGACTGGCTCAAAAAGACCATCAGCGCCGCCAAAACCCCCGAGTGGAACCGGCAGTTCTCCAGCAACATCTGGGAGGAAATGCAGGCCCTGTCCGGCGGCACCGGCTACAACTTCACCGGTATGAACCGCGACGTACTGCTGGATCGCAACCACGGCTACCGGATCCCCTTCCCCGCCGACGTCCATACCGACCCGGCGATGAAGGCCCGTTACGACAAGTATGAATCACGGATCCAGTATGCCTACCCCTACGATCCCCTGGTGGAACGGATTACCAATGCCTACCTGGGCAACCAGAAGGCCATCAACCCGGCTTACGGCCGCTGGTTGGAGAAAAACATCAACGCCATGAAGGCGGACCGGGAGTACCAGCGGGCCAACAACGTACCGGAAGGTTGGTTTGCCAGCTTCTATAACTCCAACGCCTTCATTCACGGCTTCCTCGACCATCCCGACGGCCACCGGGTGCCTGGTTTCGACGGGCGGGCGATCATCTGGGCCAACCCCTGGTGGGCCTGCAAGTTCGATGGCAAGAAGTTCGCCAAATACCAGACCGTGGACGTGGTGGAGCGCAAGTTCAACGCCGCCAAGGTCGATGAGTCCAGCGTGGCCCCCTTCGATGTCACCAGCCGTTACACCGTCAAGGTGGTGGGTGACCCCGACCGTGAGGTCACGGCGCTCAAGAGTATTGTCTTCAGCCCGGCCGATATCCAGAACCACAAGGAAGAGTTCATCAAGGACGACGGCTCGCGGCTGGTGATGTACGACACCACCGGTTACGTTTACGGTGCCTGTACCGGCCGGGTGGTGGAACACTGGCATACCGGCAGCATGACCACCCGGGTGGCGGAGCTTTCCCGGGCGGTGCCCAAGGCTTACGTGGAACTCAACGCCGAGCTGGCGACCAAGCTCAACATCCGCGAGGGCGACCCGGTGATCGTCGAATCCCGCCGGGGCAAAGTGGAGTTGCCGGCCAAGGTGCTGGATGTCACACGGGCCACCGGCGGGCCGCGCCACGATTACGTATTTATCCCCTGGTTCGACGAGTTCAAGCTGGTCAACATGATCATGAACGAGCATTTTGACCCGCTGAGCTTCCAGATGGATTACAAGATGTTCTCGGTTAAACTGAGCAAGGGTACCATCCGGGAGCAGACGCAAGCCGTGCCCGGCCCCATTATCGCTTAGGGTAATAGCACCGCAGCACCGCATCTTGCGGCACTGCGGCGCGATTACCCCCTTCTTTGTTGGGTTGTTTTTTATTTTATTGCTCCTCCCTTGGTGGGCGGGAAAAGTTTTTTGGTTGTACTTTTCCCGCCCGCCGTTTTTGGTTGTTATGTGGTGTGATTATGGGTCTTAACAGGCGAACTTTTTTGAAGGTGGTGGCGGCCGCCGGGGCGGCCGGGGTGGCCGGGAGCAGCGGGCTGTTGCTGCGGGAAGATGCCAGGCGGCGGCAAGCGGCGGCGGCCGAGCGGCACCTTAGCCCCCTTCCGGAGATTACCGAAACCGGCCTGGTGCGGCCACCCGGCGCCCTGCCGGATCGGCAGTTTCGCAGTAACTGCAGCGGCTGTGGCGCTTGCCTCAATGTCTGCCACACCATGGGCTACGACGCCATTGCCATGGCCGGACCACGCCACGGCCTCCAGGGCGCAACCCCTTATATCAAAGATATGCGGGATTTTCCCTGCACCCTGTGCATGGAATGCCCGAGTCAATGCCCCACCGGGGCCTTGCAGCCGGTGGAAAAGCCTGAAGTAAAGATGGGAATCGCCCTGATCGACCTCAAGCTCTGCTTCGGCTGGAACGGTGATGTCTGCCTTTCCTGCAGCAAGGCCTGCCCCCTGGGCGCCTCGGTGTTTGATTTCTACTACGGGGCCTGGGGTAACCAGCCCTACATCAACGAGAAATGCGTGGGTTGCGGGCTGTGTGTAAAATACTGCCCCCTGGGCGGCTCGGCGGTGAAGGTGGTGACCACGGAGGTTTATGCCGGTCTCAAGGATGAGTACCTTGCGGAGGTGGAGCAAACGCTGCACGTCTCCGGCGAGGAGCGCTACGAAATGGTTTACGGCCATAATCTGCCGGAGATAATGGCCCGGGGAAGGTTGGTGGAACGTGAATACCGCTAAAGATAACGCCCCCAAAACCCCCGGCCGGGGAATCCCCTGGACTCTGCTGCGGCGCACGGTGATGCTGGCCATCCTGGCCCTGTTCATGCTCCAGTACTTCGAGATCAAGCTGCTGGTGGGCAGCCTTTCCGGCTCCACCCTGCTGGGAAGCATCAAGCTGCTGGATGTCTTTGCCTTTTTCGAGATCTCGGCGGCGGCCAAAGGGATCAGCCTGACCCTGATCACCGCCGTGCTGCCGGTGGCCCTGCTTTACCTGGTGCTGGGCCGGGCCTTCTGCGGCTGGGTCTGCCCCATGGACCTGCTTTTTTCCCTGGTGGACAAGTTGCGCCCCGGCGACCAGCAGGGGCCGGCCAGGCTCCCCCTGCCGCCCAGAGTCGGCTACTGGCTGGCCGGCGGCCTGCTGCTGCTGGCTTTGCTCTTCAGCCTGCCGCTATTCACCAATTACCTGTCGCACCTGACCAATTTTTTCCGGACCATCGCCGGCCTGGTCTTTCTGGCCGGCGACCTGCCGGTGGAGCCGGCGATGATCGCCTGGTCGCTGCTGACCCTGCTGGCCCTGCTGGTGCTGCACTATTTCTACCCCCGGCTCTGGTGCCGGGTACTCTGCCCGGTGGGCAAGACCTACGGCCTGTTCAACCGGCTCAGCCTGCTCAAACTGCGCTTCAACCAAGGCGATTGCGAAGGCTGCGAGTTATGCGAGCACAAATGCTACATGGGGGTTAAAATTGTCCGCAACCTGGACCGGGGCCAACTGCGCGATCCCAACTGCATCTACTGCGGCCGCTGCATCGAGGGTTGCCGCCGGAAGGGCAAACTGATCAGGATGAGTTTAAAATAACCGGCGCTTGCGCCGGTCAATCTCTCGACAAGGAGTAAACCATGCTGGTAGCCAGCGGCTATGTGGAAGTAAACGAAGAGAGTGAGCTGGAACAGGTAAAGGCCACCCTGGAGGCGGATAATATTGAGGTAACCGAGGCCCAGGGGGTAAAAATCGTCTTCCTGATCGAGCGGGACCGGGCCGGAGAGGTCAAAGCGGCCCTGGACGGCCTGAAGGACATCCCCGGGGTGCGTACCGTTTACCTGGCCTACTACAGCCTGGAATGCAGCGACCAGGAGAAGGATGAACTGCTGGCCTAGGCCCTAAGAAAGGATCTCACCGCCGCCCAGGAGTTGGTCTTCCTGGTAGAAGGCGGCGTACTGACCGGGGGCCGGAGCCCGTTGAGGTTGGTCGAAATCAAGGGTGAAGGTGCCGTCGGCGGCGGGGGTCAGCAGGGCCGGGGCCGGGCGGTGGCGGTGCCTTAACTGAACGCTGAAGCGGGCGGGCAACCGGGGCGGGTCGATGAGCCAGTTCAGCGCGCCCAGGCGAATCTGCCGACGCAACAGGTCTTCGGGCTTGCCCACCACCACCCGGTTGCTTTGCGCGTCCAGGGCCACCACGTAGTAGGGGGTGTCGTCGGGAATGCCCAGGCCCCGACGCTGGCCGATGGTATAGCGAAACACCCCGCGATGTCGCCCCACCTCCCGGCCGTCGGTGGTGACAATGAGACCCCCGGCGGGACCCTCGGCCGGCGCCTCTTGCCCAGCGTAAGCGGCCAGGAAATCGGCCACCGTCTGCTCACCCAGGAAACAGACATCCTGGCTTTCCGGGCCGTGGCGGCCGCTCAGGCCCAAAGAGGCGGCGAGTTCATAAACCTCGGTCTTGCGTTTCTCCCCCAGCGGGAAGAGAATGCGGGGCAGCACCTCCCTTTTCAGCCGACAGAGAAAGTAAGACTGGTCCTTGCGGGGATCAAGCCCCCGGCACAGTAAGCGGTCAAGGGGCAGCGCCGGGGTCAGGCGAACATAATGGCCGGTGGCCAGGAAATCGACCCCGCGGGAGAGCATGGCCTCCAGCAGCAGGCCAAACTTGATCTGCCGGTTGCAGAACACGCAGGGGTTGGGGGTCAGCCCGGCCAGATAGGCCGCGACAAAGGGCTGCAAAACCTTTTGCCCGAAGGGCTCGGCCAGATCCAGCACGGTCAGGGGAATACCCAGATGGGCCGCCACCCCCTCGACCCGCCGCTGATGATCCTCGATTCCCGGCTGCGCCAGGCGCATGAAGACCCCTTCCACCTCGGCCCCGGCCTGCAACATCAGGGCGGCGGTAACCGAGCTGTCCACCCCACCGCTCATGGCAACAGCGACACGTTTCTGGTATAAGGAAGTTTTATCCGCCGACATGCCTGCCACTTTACCAGAACCAGCCGGCGGCGGCAAAACATTGCTGCCCCCGGCCAGGGCACTTGTGGCGCCTGGACGGGTGCCGTTAAAACCAGGAGAACCAAGACCCGATGCCGCCAGCCAATGACCCAGCCCAATCGCCTCTCCCCAACCGCTGGCCCGAATTGCTGGCCCCGGCGGGAAATCTGGAAAAGCTGCAGGTGGCCATCCATTACGGGGCCGATGCCGTATATTTGGGCGGCAGCCGCTTCGGCCTGCGGGCCCATGCCGGCAACTTCAGCGACGAGGAACTGCGCACAGCCACCGCCCTGGCCCATGAACACGGGGTCAGGGTCTATGTTACGGTCAACATCTTTGCCCACCAGCAGGACTTTGCCGGCCTGCCGGAGTACCTGGTTTTTTTACGGGAGTTGGGAGTGGATGGGCTGATCATCGCCGACCCCGGTATTCTGGCGGTGGCCCGCCGGACGGTGCCGGAGTTGCCGGTGCACTTAAGCACCCAGGCCAACGTCACCAACCCGGAAAGCGCCGCCTTCTGGGAGGCCTGCGGGGTCAGCCGGATCAATCCGGCCCGGGAACTCTCTTTGGCGGAGATCAAGGGTTTACGGCAACGGGTGCGCGCCGAGTTGGAGATTTTCGTCCATGGGGCGCTTTGTATTTCCTACTCCGGCCGCTGCTTCTTAAGCCTTTATCTCACCGGCCGGGATGCCAACCGGGGCGACTGCGCCCATCCCTGTCGCTACCGCTACCGGCTGCTGGAAGAAAAACGGCCGGGGCAGTTTTTCCCCCTGGAGGAGGACGAACGGGGCAGTTACATCTTCAACGCTAAGGATCTTTGCCTGTTGAACCGCCTGCCGGAGTTGATCCGGACCGGGGCCGACGCCCTGAAGATCGAGGGGCGGATGAAAAGCCTCTTTTACGTGGGCACGGTGGTCCGCCTTTACCGGGCGGCGCTTGATTTCTGGCAGCAACAGGGGTTGGACACCCCCCTGCCGCCGGCCTTTGCCGAGGAGCTGAGCAAGATCGGCGGCCGGGGGCAGAGCGAAAATTTTTTCGAGCAGCAGCCGGAGGCCACCGAGATGCTTTACGACGGCACCACGGCCAATCCCCGCGGGGTGCCGGCGGCGATTGTGCGCAAAGGCGGGCCGGCGCCGCTGGTGGAAGCCCGCAACCCTTTCCAGTGCGGGGATACCATCGAATTTCTCGAGCGGGGGCTCAACAATATCCCTTGCCGGGTCACGGCCATTCATGACCTGGAAGGCCAAGCGCTGGCCCGGGCCAACCCCAACAGTCTGCTGCGTCTTACCCTGGACCGGCCCGGCAATTACTCCCGCCACGGCCTGTTCCGGCGTGTAAGCGATCACGGGGCACCCCGTGACCGCTTACCCCTTGGAAGATCGTCACACAGGGGGTTCCCGTGATCAGTTACTCCGGCATCGATAAGAGGGTACGCGCGGGCGGGTGGTATCCGTACGGTTGTAACCACAACCAAAGGGTAAGATTATCAGCCGCCGGCCGGTCTGGCCATGCCCAGATCCTGGCTGACCGGGCCCATGATGTAGGGCCGGGCTACCTTGACCCTGGTCTTGTCGGCAATCTCCAGGGTGACCACGTTATCGGACAGGCCGGTAATCGTCCCCTGGATGCCGCCGCTGGTGATGACCTCGTCACCGATCTTCATGGCCGCCAAAAACTGCTGGTGTTCCTTGGCTTTTTTCTGCTGGGGCCGAATGAGCAGAAAATAGAAGATAACAAAAATAAGAATCAGGGGGATAAAAGCCCCGAAACCGCCGGCCGCCGGCGCCGCTTCCGCGGCGTGCGCTACGCTTACCATAAAGATTCCTCCAGTAATTTCAGTAATTTTGCTTTCAAGCAGCGTTAGTTGCGTTGTTGAAGTCGCGATAGAACTCCAGAAAACGGTCTTCCTCGATGGCGCGCCGCATGGCGGCCATCAGCCCGGTGTAGTAGCTGAGGTTGTGAATGGTCATCAGCACCGAGGCCATGATCTCCCGCGCCTGGTACAGGTGGCGCAGGTAGGCCCGGGAATAATGGCGGCAGGTATAGCAGCCGCATTCCTCGTCCGGGGGCCTGGGATCATCCTGATAACGAGCGTTTTTTATAACAAGCCTGCCCCGGGAAGTAAAGAGCATTCCGTTTCTGGCGTTGCGAGTGGGCATAACGCAGTCGAACATGTCGATCCCGCGGTAAACCGCCTCCACCAGGTTGCGCGGAGTGCCCACTCCCATCAGGTAGCGGGCCCGGGCGGCGGGCATGGCGGCGGCAGTGGCCTCGCAGATTTCATACATCAGCTCTTCCGGCTCCCCCACGCTCAAGCCGCCGATGGCGTAGCCGTCGAAGCCGATTTCCTGCAGCGCGGCCAGCGACCGCAGGCGCAAATCGTGATACATCCCGCCTTGAATGATCCCGAACAGCAAACGGCCGTCGACCCGCTGGGAAGCCCGACAGCGCGCCGCCCAACGACTGGTCAGCTCGGTGGCTTCTTCGGCCTGCCGGTAATCGGCGGGATAAGGGATACAGGTGTCCAGGCACATCATAATATCCGCACCCAGATCCTCCTGCACCGCCACCGCCGATTCCGGGCTGAGAAACAGCGAGGAACCGTCGATATGAGATTTGAAAGCGGCCCCCTCCTCGGTGATTTTGGCCAGTTGCTGCAGGGAGAAAATTTGAAAGCCGCCGGAATCGGTGAGAATGGGCCCGGACCAGTTCATGAAACGGTGCAGGCCGCCGAACTTTTTAATCAATTCATGGCCGGGCCGCAGGTAAAGATGGTAGGTGTTGCCCAGAATGATTTCGGCCCCCAACTCCCGCACCTGCTCCGGGGTCACCCCTTTAACCGTGGCCTGGGTGCCCACCGGCATGAACACCGGGGTCTGCACCGTGCCGTGCAGGGTGCGCAACTCACCCCGCCGGGCGGCGCATTGGCTGGAAGAACTTAACAGGGTAAAGGGATTAGACATTGAGAAAGGTGGTATCCTGATTGAGAATGCGGCAGCCTTCGGGAGTAACCACCGCCATATTTTCCAGCCGCACCCCACCCCAGCCGGGCAGGTAAACCCCGGGCTCGATGGTAACCACCATGCCGGGGCGCAGTTTTTTCCGGTTACGATAGCTTAAGGTCGGGCCTTCGTGGACGTTGAGCCCCACCCCGTGCCCCAGGCTGTGGTCGAAATAATCGCCATAGCCGGCCCCGGCAATGACCCGGCGGGCCATCTGGTCGACATGGCGCCCGCTGACCCCGGCCCGCAGGGCCTCCTGCCCGGCCAGTTGCGCCCGGCGTACCAGGCGCAGCAGCCCCAGGGTTTTATCGTCGGGCTCCCCCAGAACCACGGTACGGGTCATGTCCGAACAGTAGCCCTCGATCTGCAGGCCCATGTCGATGATTACCGGCTCTCCGGCTTTGATTTTCCTGGCCGTCGGCACCGCATGCGGCTTGGCCCCATTGGGACCGGCGGCAACAATGGTGGGGAAGCTGGGACCCTGAGCGCCGCTGCGGCGCATGGTGTCCTCGATCAGCCAGGCTGTCTCCTGCTCGCTGATGCCGGGGCGCAGTTGGCGGTAGGCCTGGGCAAAAACCTTTTCATTAAGCCGCACCGCCTCTTCGATCAGCTCAAGTTCGGCCGAACTTTTCACCAGGCGCTGTTCTTCCACCAGCTCGGTAAACGCCACCAGTTCCACCCCTTTGTCCGCGGCCAGCTTGGCCAGCCGACCATATACCGAATGCAGCAGGTAGTGGCTTTCAAAGGCCAGCCGGCGGGGCTTGAGGGTGTTAAAGAGGCGGCGCAGCAGCGGGAAGAGCCCCCGGGGGTACACCAGCACCTCGAAATCCGGCGCCTCCTCTTCCGCCTGGAGCCGGTAGCGGCCATCGGTAAGCAGCAAGGGGCGACCCGCGGCGGGGATCAGCAGCACCCCGGAGCTTTCATTGATGCCGTGATCGGTGGCCGTGAAGCCGCTGAGATAGCGCCGGTTTTCCGGCTGGGTCACCAGCATGGCATCCAGCCCGCGCCGCTGCAGGCGGCGGCGCAGCCTGGTTAAACGCTCAGTGGTGAAAGTCATGGGGCGACTTTAGTGGAGAAAATGAACAAAGACCTTCACTCCGTAAGGAAATAATTTGCCGTGCAAGTGCTGCAGGGCCCGGGTGGGGTCGGCCTGGCCGAAGTCGACCTGGTAGCGGAAAGGTTTGTCGAGCTCCTGCAGGTATTCAAACCGATGCCGCCCGTATCTGGCTTCACTCCCCTCGTCGTACCACTTGCGGAAACGCTGTTCCACCTGGGGCAGATCTTCGGGTTTTACCTCATCCACATCCAGCAGGATCTCTACTTCCATGGTCCCACCTCACCGAGAGTTATTTATGTTCCAGGCCGCTTTTCAGGCCCCAAGAAACTGCCGGATCTGCTCTTTGTACTGCTCCAGGGCACGGCCGTACTGGCTGTTCAGTTCATCAAGCACCCGCTGCCATTCCTCCTGGAATTTGGGGTGCTGTTCCGGGCGCAGGTTGGGCGACATCCCGGTCTGAGCGGCAAGCTGACCCTCCAGCCGGGCCATCTCCTGGGCAAACTGCTCGGCCAGTTGCTGGCGCAGTTGCTTCTGATGATTCAGGTACTGCTCCAGCACCTTCTTCAACTCGCCCAGGAAACGCAGCAATTCACCACTGCCCCCGGCCAGCGCGACCATGCCGGCCATGGCCCGTTCCGCCGGGCCAAGCTGTTCCTCGTCCCGGGGCAGGAAAATGTTGCGGGCCAGTGTCTGAAACATCCCCCGCCGCAAAGCCGCTTGCTTTTCCGGCGGTGCGGCGGTCAGGTCGGCGGCCAGGTCAAGCTGTTCACCGTTCAGGTACGCGGCGGCCCGCCGCATCCCCTCCCGAACCAGTTCTTCCTCGGCCAGGCCGGTGTCGGCCCGGTCGGCACCTTTGGCGTCCATGGCCGCCAGCCGCTCCATCACCTTTTCCATGCTGCTTTTAATTTCACTCACTGCGATCTGTCTCCTGGTACCCTATGGCCAGAGTTGCCTTCCGGTCAATTAACCCTGATCCTCGTTGCCGTCATCTGACTTGCATGATACCCCGTTTACCCTTTTGGCTAAAGCAAAAAACGGCCACCCCGCCGCCAAAAAGGCGATCGGGGTGGCCGGAACACTTTAGGTGATTGGTTGTTGCACCGGGGTGGGGGCCGCGACAACCGGTAGCGGCTCATTCTCGGCGGGTTGCCTGCCCGTCCCCAAATCATCTATGGGGGTGGCGTCGGCCTCCTGCACGTCCATGTGCCCGGCCGCCGCCAAACCCGCCGCTACCGGTTGCCGCGGCCCCCGTTCAGGCTTCAAGCGACGTTGGTGTTGCCTCTTTTGGTTTATTAGCCCAAAGAGCGAACCGCCATGGCTGCTGTGTCCAGGGCCATGCCGGGCAGGACGCCCAGGGCGATGATGATCAGCACCAGGGCCACGCCCAGGGTCCGGGTGGGCAGGTTTAGTCCGATGGCCGGTCTTGACTCCGGTTCGGCGGTGTAGACCACCCGCACCACCGACAGGTAGTAGTAGATGGCGATGGCGGTGTTGATCGCCGCCAGGATTACCAGGGCCAGGTGGCCCTGCTGCAGGGCGCTGGTCAGCAGGAAGAACTTGCCCATGAAACCAACAAAGGGCGGGATGCCGGCCAGGGCAAAGAGCCCCACCGCCAGCACCAGGGCCAGCAGCGGTGCCCGCCGATAGAGGCCGCTGAGGTCTTCGATTTTGACATTTTCACCGGCCCGGGAGACATTGCAGATCACCAGGAAGCAGGCCAAGCTCATCACCACGTAACCGGTGGCGTAGTACAGGGCGGCGGCGTAGCCCATCACATCCAGGGTCAAAACCCCCACCAAGATAAAGCCGGCGTGGGCGATGCCGGAAAAGCCCAGCATCCGCTTAATATCGGTCTGCACCAGCGCCGAGAGGTTGCCGTAGAACATGGAAATTACCGCCAGCATGGTCAACAGCGTCACCAGGGTTCCGGTGCCGGCCCCCGGCGCGGCCAGGGTGGAAATTTTGATCAGCATGGCGGCGGCGGCGATCTTGGGCAGGGAGGCGATGAAGGTTGTGGTCTCGTTGGAGGCCCCCTGGTAGACATCGGGTACCCAGAAATGGAAGGGGAAGATGGCCAGCTTGTAGAAAAAGCCCGCCATCACCATCACGATCCCCACCAGCACCGCCGGGTTATCGAGCATCCCGGCCAGCACCGGTACCATTTCCGGCAGATGGGTGGTGCCGCTTAAGGCAAACAGGTAGCTCATGCCAAAGAGCATGATGCCGCTGGCCACCACCCCGAAGATTACGTACTTGACCGCCGCCTCCATTTGGATGCGCAGCCCTTTACGGTCATCCCGCATGGGGACCATCAGGTAGAGGCAGTAGGAGGATAGCTCCAGGGCCATGAACAGGGTCAGCAACTCGGCGCTGCTGACCAGCATCATCAGCCCAACCACCGAACAGAGCATGAAGAGGTAGTATTCCGGCCGCACGCCGTCGGCAATGTCTTTGAGTTCCCGACCGATCACCAGCACCGCCACCAGGCCCAGGGCCAGGATCAGTTTGACCAACTGGGAGAAAAAGTCCATCCGCAGAGCTTCAAAGAAGATGGTGCCCTGCTGCCCAAGGCAGGCCAAGGCCGCAACCGCCGCCACGGCGGCAAAAAGCAGTGCCGTCAGGCGGGCCTTGCGGCCGTCGGCGCCGGCCACACTCAGGTTAAAAAGCACCAGAGCGCCCAGCAGGAGAAATAATTCGGGAAGAAAAAGAAGAATTTTCATACCAATCCTGTTCCGTACTTTACGGTATTAAGCGGGCCAATCCCATGCCCTCGGTCTGGGCCGCCATACCCACCTGCTCCAGCAGATGGGCCACACTGACCTCCATCACCGCCAGGAAGGGGCCGGGCGAGAGGCCGATCCAGAAGACAAAGAGCAACAGAGGAGCCAGGATAACGATTTCCCGGGCGTTCAAGTCCGTCAGCCCGGTGTGCCTGGGGTTGTCGGTGCCGCCCCAGACCACCCGCTGCAGCAGGCGGAACATGTAAGCGGCGGCCAGTACCGCGCCGGGAATGGCAAAAGCGGCGATCAGGATCGAACGCTCGAAACCCCCGGCTAAAATCATGAACTCACCGACAAAGGAGTTGGTGCCAGGGAAGGCCAGGGATGAGAGCGAGAAGAAGCCCAGAAAGATAACATAGATCGGCATCAGCTTGCCGACCCCGGCGTTGAGCACCAACTCCCGGCTGTGGGTCCGCTCATAGAGCATGCCCACGCAGAAGAACAGCGCCCCGGTGGTGATCCCATGGTTGACCATCTGCAAAATCGAGCCCTCGATCCCCTGGGCGTTGAGAACAAAAATCCCCAGGGTGACAAAGCCCATGTGCCCGACACTGGAATAGGCGATCAGCTTCTTCATGTCCTGCTGGGCCAGGGCGGTGAAGCCGCCGTAGAGGATCCCGATAATGGAGAGCCAGAGGATGTAGGGCATGAATATAAAGGTGGCCTCGGGGGTGATGGGCAGGCAGAAACGGAGAAAGCCGTAGGTGCCCATTTTCAGCAGCACCGAAGCCAGGATCACGCTGCCGGCGGTGGGGGCCTCGACGTGGGCGGCCGGCAACCAGGTGTGGAAGGGGAACATGGGTACCTTGATGGCAAAGGCCAGGAAGAAGGCCAAAAAGACCCAGATCTGGAAGGTGGTGGAGAAATGCTGTTCCATCAGCAGCGGAATGCTGAAGGTCTGGGGCTCGGAGGTGAGAAAGAGGGCGATGATGGCCACCAGCAGCAGCACCGAGCCGGCCAGGGTGTAAAGGAAAAACTTGATGGAGGCGTACATTTTGCGCGGCCCGCCCCAGACGGCGATCAGCAGGTACATGGGAATCAGCATCGCTTCCCAGAAGATGTAGAAAAGCACGAAATCAAGGGCCATGAAAACCCCCAGCATGGCGGTTTCCATGAGCAGCAGGCAAAACATGAATTCCTTGACCCGGGTGGTGATATAACGCCAGGAGCCCAGCACACACAGCGGCATGATGATGGTGGTCATCAGCACCAGCAGCAGGCTGATGCCGTCCACCCCCAGGGTGTAATTGATATCCCAGGCGGCGATCCAGCTGCGATGCTCCCCAAACTGGTAGAGGTGGGTGCTGGTGTCGAACATGAAGAAAAGCGGCAGACTGACCAGCGCCGTAGCCACGGTGACAATCAGACTCCAACTGCGGCAGGCATTGTCACCCGGCATGACCAGCAAAACCAGCGCCCCCAGCAGCGGCAAAAACACCAGGGCGCTCAGAATCGGGAACCCTTGGTTGATCAGCAGAAAATCCATAAGTCACTAGTCCTTAGGTCAGTTGGCAAAGACATAGAGGATCAGCAGCACGGCCACAAAGGCAACAGTGGTAAACACGTTGACCTGAATCCGGGCCGCCTGCAGGTGGCGAACCCGGTCGCCGACCCCCCGCACCGTCCGGGCCAGCCCATCCACCACCCCATCAATGGCGTGCCAGTCGAACCAGGACCAGAAACGGGAGACGGTCATCAGAGGATTAAGTCCCCAGGTGTTGTAGGCATTGTTCACTGCGGTATCGGCGCCCTGGATGGGTTTTCTGGCCAGCCACAGAACGATGAGCCCGCCCTTGCGGTAGAGCCAATCCAGATCCAGGGTAATGGTCGGGATGGGCAGCAGCATTTTGCGCATGACATAAAACGCCAGGGCGGTGAAGCCGAGCAGTTGCAAGGTTTCCGCCAGCTGGTAGGCATTGTAGGGTTGATACTCGACCGGGTTGGGCAGCATACCGTAGAGGTAAGGGTAGTAAACCCCGACCAGCACACAGAAAAAGGCGCCCATCCCCATGGCCAGCTGCATGTGCCAGGGCGGATCGGCGGCCCGCTCATAAGTTTCCTGCGAGCAGCGGGACTCGCCGAACCAGATCAGGTAAGGCAGCTTCAGCCCGTTGTAGAGAAAGGTGCCGGCGGAGGCGGCCAGCAGGATGAAGGTGGCCCAGTAGTGCTCGCCGTAAAAGCCCGCCGAGATAATCATCGACTTGCTGACAAAGCCGGAAAAGAGCGGGAAGGCGGCAATGGAGGCACAACCCACCAGGGTAAAGAGCAGGGTCCGGGGCATCTTCTTATACAACCCGCCCAGCTCGGTGAACTTGCTGGTGCCGGTCATGTGCAACACCGAACCCACCCCCATGAACAAAAGGCCCTTGTATAAAATGTGGGCAAAGGCGTGGGCGGCGGCGCCGTTGATGGCCAGGCTGCTGCCGATCCCCACCGCCGCCACCATGTAGCCCACCTGGCTGATGATACTGTAGGCCAGCAGCCGCCGGGCATCGTTTTCCAGCACCGCGTAAATCACCCCCACCACCGCCATGATCACCCCCAGGGGGATCAGGATCTCCATGCCGGCAAACCCTCGGGCCAGGGTATAGACCGCGGTCTTGGTGGTAAAGGCGCACATGAACACCGCCCCCACCACCGAGGCCTCACCATAGGCATCGGGCAGCCAGGAGTGGAGCGGGAAGACGGCGGCGTTGAGCATGAAGCCGATGAGGATCAGCCAGGTGGCAACGGTGGGCTGGCTGATATCGAGTGCGTTAAAGCTCAAATCGCCACCGGTGGCGTGGTAATGCAGGACGATGCCGGCCAGCAGGGCCAGGCCGCCGGCGGTGTGCACCAGCAGGTAGCGGTAACCGGCCCCCAGCGACTGGGCCCGGCCCCGGAACCAGATCAGGAAGGTGGAGGCAAAGGCCATGATCTCCCAGAAGAGAAAGAGCACCAGGAAATCGCCGGCAAAAATAACCCCCAGCGAGCCGGCCACGTAAAACCAGGCGGCCATGTGCTGGTATGGATCCCGGACATGCAGCCCGTAAAGGGTGCCCAGAATGCACATCAGGGCCATGATGTAAGCAAATACCAGGCTTAATGAGTCGACCCGGCCAAAGACCAGTTCCCAGTCGGCAAAGCTGAAGACCCCGTAAACCCCCGGCGTCATGCTCAGCACCGCCCCGAATGACAGGGTCGGGATCAGCAGCAGGAAGGGCACTCGCAGCGCCCCACGGAAGAAAGGCACGGCGCAGGCACCGATGATCAGAATTAAGGCCGGGTGCAGCCAGATATTACTTATCATAATAAT
Organism: Desulfurivibrio alkaliphilus AHT 2; assembly: GCF_000092205.1. Lineage (GTDB taxonomy): Bacteria > Desulfobacterota > Desulfobulbia > Desulfobulbales > Desulfurivibrionaceae > Desulfurivibrio > Desulfurivibrio alkaliphilus. Next base: position 2,231,746 of record NC_014216.1, read on the forward strand.
CCTCGTCGGTCTGCAGGCCGATCAGACCAATGGTTTTGGCCACCACAATGATCACCACCGCCGCGCCAAACCCGAATAACGACCAGAAGCCCGGCAACAGCTCGGCGGCGGTATAGGCCTTGGTCTTGTCCAGCAGCAAAATATCCCACAGCAGCAACAGCGCCAGCAGGGCCAGAGCAAGCTTGGCCAGCAGGGGCAGGCGGGCACGCAATTTATCGATAATTTCCACAATCATGGCCGGCCTCTCTTACATCAATCCCGCAGTAACCATTTTGACAAACTGCAGCATAAAATCAGGATAAATACCGATAATCACCGAAATGGTGGCGGCAATCACAATGGGAATCACCATGGTCAGCGGCGCTTCCTTGATCCCGGCGGGCAGGGTCTCGCCGGCCGGCGGTTTGCCGAAGAAGGCCTTGTAGGTGATGGGGGCAAAGTAACCGACATTGAGCAGGGTGGAGACCAGCAGCACCAGCACAATGCCCAACTGGGCGGCATCCAGGGAGCCGATCAGCAGGTACCATTTGGTGACAAAGCCGGCCACCGGCGGCGCCCCGATCATGGATAGCGAGGCAATGGCAAAGGCCCCGAAGGTAAAGGGCATCACCCGGCCCAGGCCCCCCATCTCGGAGATATTCTTCTTGTGGGCGGCGACGTAGATCGCCCCGGCGCAGAAGAAGAGAGTGATCTTGGCAAAGGCGTGGTTGGTGATATGGATCAACCCGCCTTCCACCGCCGCCGGGGTCAGCAGGGCCACCCCGAGGATGATGTAGCTGAGCTGGCTGACGGTGGAGTAGGCCAGCCGGGCCTTGAGATTGTCCTTGGTCAGGGCGATGATGGAGGCCGTCAGGATGGTGAAGGAAACAAAGTAGGCGGTGATAATCCCCAGGTTGAGATCATCCATGATGTCGACGCCGAAGACGTAGAGCATCACCCGGGTGGTGCAGAAGACCCCGACCTTGACCACCGCCACCGCGTGCAACAGGGCGGAAACCGGGGTGGGGGCCACCATGGCGCCGGGTAACCAGCCGTGGAACGGCATCACCCCGTTTTTGGCAAAGCCCAGCAGGCAGAAGAAGTAGAGCACCGTAACCAGGGCCGCATTGGCGCCCTCGGGAAGAATGCCGGTGCTGACGTTGTCGGCAAATTCCAGGGTGCCGGTGAGCACATAGATCAGGATCATGGCCGGCAACACCAGCCCCTTGGCGGTGGCGGTCAGGTAAACGATGTACTTCTTGGCTCCTTCATAGCCCTCTTGGTCCTGGTGGTGGGCCACCAGGGGGTAGGTGCCGATACTGACGATCTCGTAGAAGAGATAGAGGGTGAAGAGGTTGTCGGCAAAAGCCACCCCCATGGCTCCGAACAGGGCCAGGGCGAAACAGGTGTTGAACCTGGTCTGGGCATGCTCGTGCAGCCCCCGCATGTAGCCGGCTGAGTAGGAAACCGCCAGAATCCAGAGGAAGGAGGCGGCCAGGGCGAAGATCAGCGAAAAGGCATCCACCCGCAGGGTCACCGAAACCCCGGGCAGGATTTGAAAAATGGGATAAACCAGGGTCTTGCCGGCCAGAATCACCGGCACCATGGAGGCGATGATGGTGAACATCACCACCGCCGCCAGCATGGACCACGATTCCCGGATATTGGGGTTGCGCCCGGAAAGCATCACCAGGATGGCCCCGATCAGGGCGGCCAGCAGAGCCAGCAACGGTTTTGACGAAACAATTGGTTCCATAATCAGGCAATCCTTGGGTTACCCCGCCAGCTCCGCCGTCTCTTCGGGGTCGATGGACTTGTAGTTACGGTAAACCGCGACGATGATACTTAGAATAATGGCCGCTTCCGCCGCCGCCAGCCCCATGATAAAGAGGGCGAAGATCTGCCCCACCGCCGGGTCGGCCACCAGGAAGCGGTTGAAGGCCATGAAGTTCACCGAAGCGGCACAAAGCACCAGTTCGGCGGAGATCAGAATCCCGATCAGGCTGCGGTTTTTCAGCATCCCATAAATCCCGAAGCCAAACAGCAGCGCGGCAATCAGCAAATAGGTCTCAAGCGTATTGTAAACAACCGGTATTTCCATGGTCTCTCCACAGTGCGCGGCCCCATCGGGCCAAACAAACTGGCAAGTTGCCCCCCATCACTACCAAGTCACCCGCAAACACCCCCGACAGTGGCGTAAAACTTTCGCCGGTGCCGCAGGTTGCGGCAAGCGGACCGGCGCCGCGTACATCAGTACGCAAGCCGGGCCGATCGCCGCAAGATGCGGCGCCGGCGGAAGTTTTACCGGCGGCCGCGGCGGGCCAGGACTAGTGAACCGATGATGGCCACCAGCAAAATCAGGGAAATCAGTTCAAAACTGACCACAAAGGTGGTCATCATCGCCCGCCCCACATCTTCCAGGGCACCGGCATTAACCTGACTGGACGCTTCCGGCCAGGAGGTCCGCAGGGCCAGGGCGGCCAGCCCCCAGGCCATCAGGGCGGCGGCGGCAAAAGCCCCCGGCCCGGCCAGGGGATGGGCCCGTTCCAGCCTTTTTGCCCCCTGGGGTTCGGCCAGCATCACCGCAAAGACAATGGCCACACAGACCGCTCCGGCATAAATCAGAACCTGCATCAGGGCCAGGAAGGGGCTTTGCAGGAAATAATAAATCCCGGCCACCCCCACCAGGCAAAGGGCCAGACCGCACACCGCCCGGATCAGGTTGACGGCGTTGGTGGCCACCAGGGCGCCGAAGATGATCAGCAGGATGAAGCCGAAGAAAACCACCCCGGCCAGTCCTTCTACGGTAAATAATGGCGTCATCGCCTCCGTTCCTCGCAACGTTTTAGCAGGTCAAAGACAAAATCTTCGGCCTTGAAACCGGCCAGGTTGTATTCTTTGGAAAAATCCAGGGCGTCGGTGGGACAGCTTTCCACACAGAGCCCGCAGAGGCTGCATTTGGTAAAATCCAGCCGGTAGCCGGTGAGCACCTTTTTCTTGGCCCCTTCGGGTTTTTCACTCTTAAGCGTGATGCAGCCCGACGGGCAGTTGCGCTGGCACATGCCGCAGGCGATGCACTTGTTGCCGCTCTCGGCATCCGGCACCAGATCGATATGGCCCCGGTAGCGCGGCGCCATTTTCACCGCCTGGCGGGGGTACTGCAGGGTCACCACCGGCCGGATCATGTACTTGAAGGTGATCCCCAGGCCTACTACCAGGCTTTTACAGCCATCGTAAATTTCTTTAAAATAGCCGCTCATCTTAAAACACCTTCAGCATGGCCGCGGTAACCACCAGGACGGCCAGGGAAAAGGGCACCAGCACCTTCCAGGAGAGGTTCAGCAAGCCGTAAAGGGTGGTCCGGGGGTAGGTCCAGCGAATCCACATCACCACGAAGACCAGCAGGTAAGTCTTGATCAGCAGCCAGTGTACCCCGGGCAGGATGCCCAAGGGACATTGCCAGCCGCCGAGAAAGAGGATGCTGGCCAGGGCGCAGCCGACAAAGACATGGCCGTACTCACCCAGGAAGAACAGGCCGAAGCCCATGCCCCCGTACTCGGTATGAAAGCCGGCCACCAGCTCGCTTTCCGCCTCGCCCAGGTCAAACGGGGCCCGGTTGGTTTCGGCCATGGCGCAGACAAAGAAGATCAGGAAGGCCACCGGCAGCAGAATACTGCCGTTCCAGGGGAAGATGTACCACTGCAGCAGGTTTTGCTGCTGGCCGACGATGGTGTTGAGGTTCATGGTGCCGGTGATCATCACCACGCTCACCACGGTGATCAGCATCGGCACCTCGTAGGCGACGTTCTGCGAAACCGCCCGGGTGGCGGAGATCACCGCGTACTTGTTGTTGGAACCCCAGCCACCCATGAGCAGGGCCAGGACGTTGACCGAGGCGATGGCGAAGACCAGCAGCAGGCCAATGTTGAGGTCGACGGCCACCAGGGCCGGGCCGAAGGGAATCACCACAAAGACCATCACCGCGGTGATCATGGTCAGGGCCGGGGCCAGGCGGTAGAGGATGGGGTCGGCCTTGGCCGGCACCACCAACTGCTTGCTCATCAGCTTAATACCGTCGGCCAGCGACTGGATAATACCGAACGGCCCGACCTCCTTGGGTCCGATGCGGCGCTGAATATGGCCGGCCACCTTCCGTTCCAGCCAGACCGAGAAGGCAGCGTTAAGCCCCACCAGGGCCATGATGCCGCCGACAAAGGCCAAAACCCGGAATATTTCTGGCATCTCACTCATAAATTCATCACTCCTAACGGTCGATGTCCGGAATTACCAGGTCCAGGCTACCAAACAGGGCCACCGCATCGGCCAGCAGCAGGCCGCGAGCCGCCTCGCCGAAAAGGCTGACATTGCTGAAACAGGGTGAGCGCAGCTTGAGGCGATAGGGAGTGTTGCTGCCGTCGCTGACCAGCCGCACCCCGAAGGAACCCCGAGCCGCCTCGACGGCGTGGTAATAATCCCCCTTGGGCGGCTTGATGATCTTGGGCACCTTTTCCGCCATTACCGGCCCGTCTGGCAGTTTATCCAGCCCCTGTTCTACGATGCGCAGGCTCTGCTCGATTTCATCCATCCGCACCAGGTAGCGGGCCATGGAGTCGCCCTGCTCGTACACCGGGATATCAAAATCAAACTCCGGGTAGACCGAATAGGGCTCGTGCTTGCGCACGTCGTAGGGAATGCCCGAGCCGCGGGCCACCGGTCCGGTGGCGCCGTACTTGCGGCACATCTCCCCGGTCACCACGCCGATACCCTCCAGCCGTTGGCGCAGGATGATGTTCTTAGTGATCAGGTTGTGATACATGGGCAGCGCTTCCCGGATCCGCTTAACCACCGCCCGGGCGCCGGCCTCGAACTGGTCGTCGACGTCGTTGTACAGACCGCCAAAGCGGAAATAACAGTAAGTCAGGCGGGAACCGGTGACCCGTTCCAGCAGGTCGAGAATCTGCTCACGATCGTCCATGGTGTACAGCAGGGGGGTGAAGCCGCCCAGGTCAAGCACGAAGGCGCCCAACCAGAGCAGATGACTGGAAACCCGGTTCAACTCCACGGTGATCACCCGCAGGTACTCAGCCCGTTCCGGCACGGCAATGCCGGCGGCCCGCTCCACCGCGGCCACATAACCGTGGTTGTAAGCCATGGCCGAAAGATAGTCCAACCGGCTGGGGTTGGGCAAAAACTGATGGTAGGTACGATTTTCCCCCATCTTTTCGTGCATCCGGTGGATATAGCCCAAAACCGGCTCGGCCTCGACGATAAACTCGCCATCCATCAGGAGTTTGACCCGCAGGGCCCCATGGGTGGCCGGATGCTGCGGCCCCATGTTGAGGACGAAGGTTTCGTAGGCGGGATCGGCGGCCAGTTGGCTCATGGCTTATAATCCTTGCGCAGGGGGTGAAAATCGGCGTCTTCCGGCAACAGCAACGGCGACAGATCGGGATGCCCGGTAAAGACCAAGCCGAAAAAGTCGTGGGTTTCCCGCTCATGCCAGTTGGCGCCGGGGTAAATATCGGAGATGGTCGGCAGCTGAGGCTGGCTGCGGGGGACCCGGGTGCGGAGGACGACCCGGCAAAGCTCCTGGTAGTGGTTAAAATCGTACACCACCTCAAAGCTGTCTTCCACCGGCTCCGGTGCCGCTGCCGGCTCCTCTGCCGCCGGCGCCGGCGGTGATTCTGAAGCTGCTGCCGGCGCCGCTGCCGCTTCGCCCTGCTCAGCCGCCTCAGCGGCGGCTTTTTCCGCCGCTTTTTTAGCCGCCTCCGCCTTCTTGGCCGCTTCCTTGGCCAGGGCCTCCTGTTCACCCAGCCAGTCGACCCCGGTAATGGCCTCGATGAAGTAACCCTCCTGGTCGAGCACCCGCGCCGCTGCCGCGATCTCCCCGGAAGGAACGCTTACCTCAAGATGGACACCACGGGCGGGGTGATCGCCGGTGGTCACCCGGGCGCCGGGCACTGCTGCCAGGGCCTTTTCCAGCGCAACGGCCTTCATGGGCCCACCTCCGGTTCCACCCTGGGGAAACGGCGGCTGCCGGTGAGTTTTTCCTCCAGCAGCAGCAGGCCTTCGATGAGGGCCTCGGGCCGGGGCGGGCAACCGGGAATGTACACATCCACCGGTAAAATCTTATCGGCCCCTTCGACAATGCCGTACTGGCCTTCAAAGACAAAGGGCCCCCCGGAAATGGCACAGTTGCCCATGGCGATCACCCACTTGGGGTGCGGCATCTGTTCGTACAGGGTAACGATGGCCGGGGCCATTTTTTTACTGATGGTGCCGGCCACGATCATCACGTCGGACTGCTTGGGAGCGGGGCGGAAGACCCCGGCCCCGAAACGGTCCAGGTCAAAACGAGAAGCGCCGGTGGCCATCATCTCGATGGCGCAGCAGGCCAGGCCGAAGGTCATGGGCCACAGCGAGTTGGCCCGGCCCAGGTTGAGCAGTTTGTCCAGAACCGCGAACTGCACCACCGGGGGGTGGTCGTCCTGCGGCCGCTGTTCGGAGTGGTTGGGCAGTTTAATCATACTCTCCGTTCCCACTGAAAAATTCCTTTTTTCCAGGCGTAAACCACGGCCAGCGCCAAGGTGTCAATAAACAGAAAAACGACGATGAAATCGAGCAGGGCGGAGCCGAGGATAACTTCTTTGGCGTAGATCAGGGCTACCGGGAGAAGAAACAGGACGTCGACGGCGAAAGCGAGAAAAATCAGGGCATAGAGATAGTAGACAATACCGAAGCGAACCCAGGCTTCGCCGATGGGCTGCATGCCGCACTCGTAAAGGGTGTCGGTTTGGACTTGGCGGGTGCGGGGAGCGAGCAGCAGGGAGATGATGACCGGACCCAGGGCGAAGGCCACACCTCCGAGGAAAAAAGCCACCACGTACAAGAGATTAATCAGGTATTCCTGTTCCACTCTTTCTCTCCTTATCCCCACGGAAGCTACTTCCCGAACCCCTCCGGAAAACAGAATCTGCACTTGCTTTTAGCCGGGGTGCAAGGCAAGGTCAAGAAAAAAATGAATAGTTATTCAGAAAAATACCGACCGGCGGCGCCACCTGACCGGCCACAGATGATTAATCACGCCCCCCGCGCTCGGTGCCCCCGAGACGCGCCAGCAACCGCTGGTGGATGTTATCGAAACCGCCGTTACTGAGAATCGCCACCACATCGCCGGGGCGACTGTCGACTGCCAGTTGGTCGATGATCTCCTGCACCTCGGCAAAGGCCCGGGCCGGAAGCCCGGCGGCGGTCAGGTCGGCGGCCAGGCGCTGGACGGAAAAGCGTTCGTCGACCGGGATCGCCTCCAGCCCTTCCGGCTCGCGGATCAGCACCCGGTCGGCGGCGGCAAAGACCGACACATACGCCTCCTGGAAAACCCGGCGGCGGCTGGAGTTGGTGCGGGGCTCGAAAACCGCCACCAGCCGGCGACCGGGGTAGGCCGCCTTGAGCGCGGCCAAGGTTTCCCGCACCGCCGTGGGGTGATGGGCAAAATCGTCAATCACCGTGACGCCGCCCACCTCGCCGCGCACCTCCTGGCGCCGGCGCACCCCGGTGAAAGCAGCCAGACCGGCGGCAATTTCCGCCGGCGGCACCCCAAGATGATCAAGCACGGCGATCACCGCCAGGGCGTTAAGGGCGTTATGCCGGCCCGGCATGGGACTGAAAAATTCACCGAAAAGCTCACCCTGCCGCAACACCGTAAACCCGGTGCCCCCGGGGCTGACCGTCAGCTTGTCCAGTCGCCAGTCGGCACCCTCTCCTGCCCCCTCCCCGTAACCCAGCACCGGACAAGGGGCGACGGCCACCAGTTCCCGCACCACCGGGTCATCGACAAAGGCCACCAGCCGCCCTTGGGGCGGCATCAGGGCCACCAGACGGGCAAAGGCGGTCTTGACCGCCGCCAGATCGGCGTAGATATCGGCGTGATCAAACTCCACCCCGGTGAGAATGCAGACCTCCGGGGCGTAGTGGAGAAACTTGGGGCCTTTATCGAAAAAGGCGGTGTCGTACTCATCCCCTTCACTAACGAAAAAGGGGCCGCCGCCGGTGCGCGAGCTGCGCCCAAAGGCCTGGACAATACCGCCGATCATAAAACCGGGATCCAGCCCGGCGTGGTCCAGCATGGTGGCCAGCAGGGAAGAGGTGGTGGTTTTGCCGTGGGTACCGGCCACCACCAGAGAGCGGCGGCCGGCCAGGAAATAATGGCGCAGGGCCTGGGGAAAAGAGAGGTAGGGCAAACGCCGGCGGCCCAGCTCCAGGGCCTCAGGGTTGTCCGCCCTGATCACATTGCCGACAATCACCAGATCCGGGCTGCCGGCCAGGTTTTGCGGGCCGTAGCCCTCCTGCACCTCGATCCCCAGCCCGGCGAGGTAATCGCTCATGGGGGGATAAACCTTCTGGTCGGAGCCGCTGACCGCCACCCCCCGCTCCAGCAGCATCCCGGCCAGGGCGGCCATTCCGGTACCGCCGATCCCCATCAGGTGCACTTTGTGAACCCGGGCCGGCGGCTGGTTGAGGGCCGGGTCCAGGCCAGACGACGCAGGAGACCCAAGGGGCAAAGCGGCTGAAACAGTAGGCGCCATCAGGAACAACCGGCCTCAGGAACGCACGGTATCGCGGACGGTACCGTGAATCTCGCGAAAGGTCTCGCTGAAATTGACCGGCGAGAGCCGCCCGACCTCGATGAATTTGACCACAATCTCTTTGGCCACCTTCAGCACCGTTTCGTCACTCACCGGTCGCCCAACGACCTCTCCCTTACCCGGTGCCGCCGCCTGCCCGGCACTGTCTGAAGAACCAGCATGCATACCATTCACCCCTAAAATCATCCCCAACAAGGGTTGAAAAGGCTTCGCCAGACGCGAAGCCAGTCAAGACTAAAAAAAAGCCTCTGCCGTTGATGAAGAAGGCCAATTCAACGGTCAGCGGCAGAGGCCCCTGGTCTCGAGAAAAACCGGCCAGGCCCTCCCCGACGGAACCAGAAGGGGCATGTTATTCAAAATTTAAAAACAAGGAAACCAAAAAAGCAGATAATCAGATAAAGAACGGAGTAAGAAACTTAAGGAATTGGTGGAGCTAAGCGGGATCGAACCGCTGACCTCTTGAATGCCATTCAAGCGCTCTCCCAGCTGAGCTATAGCCCCACACCAAAGAGGAAAAAACTGCTGAAGCGAACCGGAGCGGAGATTTGCCCGGCCGCGAAGTTTCCCCGTTTACCATGCCGCCCCGGACACTGTCAAGTTTTTTCCCGCCCCCACTTTCACCCCCGGCTTCGTCGCGACGCGCCCCGGCCAAACCGGGAAAATATCTTTAATTCCCTTGGATTAATTGTTGCCAGGGGGGCAAGACTCTGCTAGAGTTTCCCTGTTTTAGCATCTTAACTTCACCGTAGGCTCACACCCGACGGCACCTCACGAAAATTTTCACCGCATAAACGAGAGGACCACAATGTTCCTTGACTCCGTCTTCGGCTTTCTTTCCAACGACCTGGCCATCGACCTGGGCACCGCCAACACCCTGGTTTTCGTCAAGGGCAAAGGAATCGTCCTGCGCGAACCATCCGTGGTGGCGGTACGCAAGGATGCCCGCACCAACAAGGTGCTGGCCGTGGGCAAGGAAGCCAAGATGATGCTGGGCCGTACCCCCGGCAACATCACCGCCATCCGCCCCATCAAAGATGGGGTGATTGCCGACTTTGAAGTAACCGAGGCCATGCTGCGCTACTTCATCAACAAAGTGCATAACCGCCGCACCCTGGTGCACCCCCGCATCATCATCAGCGTCCCCTCCGGGATCACCCAGGTGGAAAAACGGGCGGTCAAGGAATCGGCCGAGTCCGCCGGGGCCCGCGAGGTGTACCTCATTGAGGAGCCCATGGCGGCGGCCATCGGCGCCGGGTTACCGATCACCGAACCCACCGCCAACATGGTGGTGGATATCGGCGGCGGCACCACCGAGGTGGCGGTGATCTCTTTGGCCGGGGTGGTTTATGCCAGCTCGGTGCGGGTGGCCGGCGACAAGATGGACGAGTCCATCATGCATTATATCAAGCGCCGCCACAACCTGGCCATCGGCGAGCACACCTCGGAGGTAATTAAAACCACCGTGGCCGACGTGCTGCCGGAAGAGCCTTTTGAAACCATGGAAATCAAAGGCCGGGACCTGGTTTCCGGGGTTCCCAAAACCCTGGTGATCTCCTCCGAGGAGATCCGTCAAGCCATCACCGAACAGGTGGATGCCATTATCGAGGCCGTCAAGATGGCCCTGGAGTTGACCCCGCCGGAACTGGCCGCCGATATCGTTGACCAGGGCGTGGTGCTGACCGGGGGCGGTGCGTTGCTGCGAAACCTGGACAAACGCTTGCGCGATGAAACAGGGGTGCCGGTAATCATCGCCGAGGACCCCCTTTCCTCGGTGGTGTTGGGGTCCGGCAAGGCGCTGGAAAACCTGGATGTCTTGAAGGAAGTCCTGACCAGCTGAGTCCGGAATGATCTCACCCCGGCGCACGGCTGTAACGCACCCTGATACAATATTAAGCTAAGCGATCACAGGACATCCCGTGGTCGCTTATTAATTGGAGTATGGTTACGCCTAGGTTTCCCCTGTGATCAGCTACAAAAAAAAAGGCAAACGCGCCCGGCAGGCCCGCAACCTGCTGGTTTTCGGTTTTATCGCCGCCCTGCTGGTGATCATTATTGTGGCCTCGCTGGGCCGCAAAGAGTTCAACGTCTTCCACAAGCTCGGCCTGGAGGTAGTGGGGGTAGCCCAGGCGGTCAGCACCGGCATCAGCGGCTACTTCGGCGGCATCTGGTCCGATTACCGGGAGCTGATCAACGTGCGGGAAGAAAACCGGCGCCTGCGGGAGGAATTGCGCCAGCACAAGGCCGCCACCAGCCAGTACCGGGAAGCGGTGGCCACCAACGTGCGGCTGAAAAAACTGCTGGAGTTGCGGGAGTCTCTGCCGGACCCCACCATCACCGCCCGGGTCATCGGCCGGGATTCTTCATTATGGTTTAAAACCATCACCATCGACCGGGGCAGCAGCGACGGCATTGAACGCGGCATGCCGGTGGTAACGGTGGAAGGGGTGGTCGGCCAGGTGATCAACACTTCTCCCAACTACGCCAAAGTGCTGCTGGCCAACGACCCCAACAGCGCCATCGACGTGATCGTGCAAAAAAACCGGGTTCAGGGTATAATTAAAGGCGATGGCGACGGCTTCACCCTGCATTACGTCCTGCGCACTTCAGACGTCGCCCCTGGCGACCATGTCATCACCTCCGGGCTGGGCGGCGTTTTTCCCAAGGGCCTGCCGGTGGGCCAGGTGTCGGAGGTCATCAGGGCCCGGCGGGGCATGTTTCAAACTATCCAGGTAGAGCCGGCGGCGGACTTTTCCCGGCTTGAACACCTGATCATCATCATGAAAAAGTCATCGCTGGCGGAATAATTTTTGTACATGAGCCCCGTTTTTTTCGGCTTCGGCATACTGCTTCTGGTACTGCAGACCACGACCTTCCACCTGTTGCCGTCGTGGCTGGGGCGCCCCGACCTGCTCTTTTTGCTGCTCTGTTTCATCATCATTTATTTTGAAACCGGCCCCGGCCTGATCCTTACCCTGCTGCTGGGCATGCTGGTGGATGTCTTTTCCGGCATCCACCTCGGGGTCCACTCCCTGGCCTACCTGCTGCTTTTCCTGGTGCTCCGCACCATGGTCCGAAACCTGGCGATTCAGGGCAGCCCGCACCAGGTCCCTCTGGTGATCACCGGCTACTTGGCCACCACCAGCTTTGTCCATCTGCTGGCCACCCTGCTTGCTCCGGAAAATCCGGTGCTCTGGACCTGGCCGCTGCTGTTGCAGAATGTTATTATCCTGGGCATTATCTGCCTGCCCTTCTTTCATCTGTGCCAGCGCCTGATGACCTTGCTCGCCGAGCGGCCACCCCGGTCCTGGATACCTTTGCGCCGCCGTCCACCCAATCGTTTCAAGGTCTGATCAACTGCCATGCTTAGACCCGTAGGCAACATCACCAAAATGGATCCGGCCGAGCTGAAGATGCTCAAGAAACGGACCGATGCCGCCACCGCCATCATCTTCTTTATTGTGGCCATACTGGTCCTGCGTCTCTGGCACCTGCAAATCCAGCAGGGCGGCGAGTATTTGCAGCGCTCGGAAAGCAACCGCATCCGGGTGCAGCAACTGGCGGCACCCCGGGGTAACCTGGTTGACCGCCACGGTCAAACCCTGGTCACCAACCGGCCCCGGTTCAATGTCATCTGGATCCGTGAAGACGCCCCCCATCCCGACGAGGTTATCCGCCAACTGGCCCGGATTCTCGAATTGGATATCAGCGAATTGCTGGACCGCATCCGGGCCGGCGCCGACCAGCCGCGCTTCATACCCACCCGCCTCAAAGAGGATATCGACTGGCGCACCCTGGTACAGATCGAAAACAACAGCTTCAACCTGCCCGGAGTCCAGATCGAGGTCCAGCCCAGCCGTAACTACCTGCACGGCAACCTGGCCTCGCATTTGGTGGGCTACCTGGGGGAAATCAACCAGCGCGAACTGGAAATGTTCCGGCACCAGGATTATCGCGCCGGCGACCCCATCGGCAAAATGGGGCTGGAAAGACTGTTTGAAACCTACCTGCGCGGTGAAAAGGGTCGCAGTTACGTCGAGGTCGATGTCCGCGGCTTTGCCCAAAAACAACTGCAGATCCAGGAACCCCTGCCCGGCAACGATCTGCAGTTGACCCTGGATCTGCAGATGCAGAAAGTCGCCGAAGAGGGCCTGCGGGATGCCGCCGGGGCGGTGGTGGCCATGGAGGTTAACAGCGGCCGGCTGCTGGTCATGGCCAGTGCCCCGGAGTTGCCGGTGGAAAGTTTTGTCGGCGGGATTCCACGTGCGCTATGGCAGGGCCTGCTGGATGATCGGCGGGCGCCGCTGCTCAACAAGCCGGTGCAGGGTCAGTACGCACCCGGCTCGACCTACAAAGTCATTACCACCCTGGCCGCCCTGGAGGAGGAAGTAATCACCCCGGAAACCTCCTTTCAATGCAACGGCAGCATTATTTTTCAGGGTCGCCGCTACCACTGCTGGCAACGGCGGGGGCACGGACAGGTCAAGTTGCGCCAGGCCATGGCCGAATCCTGTGATGTCTACTTTTATTATCTGGGCCAGCGCCTGGGGGTTGACACCCTGGCCAAATACGCTCGTCTGATGGGCCTGGGGCAAAAAACCGAAATCGTGCTGGAACATGAAAAGGAGGGGCTGGTCCCCACCGCCGAATGGAAAAGGCAACGCCACCGGGAGCCCTGGCAGGATGGCGAGACGCTGTCGGTGTCCATCGGGCAGGGCTTCAACCTTGCCACCCCGCTGCAGATAACCCGGATGACGGCGGCAGTGGCCAACGGCGGCCGCTTTTACCGACCCAAACTGGTATCTGCCATCATCGATCCCGAGGGCGAGGTGGTGCAGGAACTCCAGCCGGAACCGGAAAGAGAAGTCGGGGAAGTCAGCAACGAGTCCTGGGAGCTGCTGCGGGAGATCCTGGTGGCCTCGGTGATGGACCAGCGGGCCACCGGCCGTTCCGCCCGGATCAAAGATATCACCGTAGCCGGTAAAACCGGGACCTCGCAAGTGGTCCGACTGTCTCAGATCGAGCACTTTGAAGAAGATGAAATCCCTTACCACCTCAGGGATCATGCCTGGTTTACGGCCTATGCCCCGGCGGAAAAGCCGGAGGTGGCGGTTACGGTGCTGGTGGAACACGGCGGTAGCGGCGGCGCGGTGGCCGCCCCGCTGGCCAAAGCCGTGCTGGAGGCTTACTTTCGCCAACAGGAAGATCCGACGCTGCCGGCAACCGCCGAGCAAAAACAGCAGGACGAGGAATAACCGGCCATGTTTCGTTTTGATCGACGTCTGTTACAAAGTTTCGACTGGGTAATGCTGGTCGCCGTTCTCATTGTCGCCCTGCTCGGCCTGCTCAACCTGTACAGCGCCGCCTCCCTGCACAAAGGCTTCGGCACCTCGGTCTTTATCAAGCAGATTTACTACTATCTGCTTGGATTTCTGGCTATTATGGCCATCCTGATGGTGGACTACAAGGTGCTCACCAAATGGAGCTACCCTCTTTATGTGATGACGATTTTTCTACTGCTGGCGGCCCTCTTTTTCGGCTCCGAAGTGGCGGGAACACAACGCTGGATCAACCTGGGCTTCTTTCGCCTGCAGCCTTCGGAACCGGCCAAGCTGATGCTGGTAATCATCCTGGCCAGCTACTATTACCGCAAGGACACCGGGGCCGGCTTCACCTTTAAAGAGCTGATTATCCCCATGGGGCTGACCATTGTACCCTTTGCCCTGATCGTCAAGCAGCCAGATCTTGGCACCGCCATGATGATGATCATCATCTTTGTTTCCATGACCCTCTTTGTGAAGCTGAAATGGTCCACCCTGGCAACTTTAGCCGGCATCGGCCTGTCCTTTGTGCCGCTGGTCTGGCTTTTTTACCTCAAACCATACCAGCGGCAGCGTATTCTTACTTTTTTCAACCCCGAAAGCGACCCCTTGGGCAGCGGCTATCACATCGCCCAGTCAAAAATCGCCGTGGGCAGCGGCGCCACTTTCGGCAAGGGCTATATGCAGGGCACCCAGGCCCAATTAGACTTTTTGCCCGAGCGCCACACCGACTTTGCCTTTTCGGTCTGGGCCGAGGAATGGGGCTTTGTCGGCTCGCTTTTCTTTCTGGCCTGCTATTTTTTCATTATTCTCTGGGGGCTCAATATCGCACTGACCGCGCGGGATAAATTCGGCGTGCTGCTGGCCTTCGGCATCGTTGCTCTGATCTTCTGGCAGGCTTTCATCAACCTGGGCATGGTACTGGGGCTGCTGCCGGTGGTGGGCATGCCGCTGCCGCTGTTCAGCTACGGCGGTTCTTCCCTGCTTACCACCCTGGCCGCCATCGGTATTTTAATGAATATCCGAATGCGAAGATTTATGACCGGCAGCTGAAGAGGCAGCAGCACCGCATCTTGCGGCACTGCTGCCCCTTCAGCTTTCAGCTTCTTCGGTGCTTTGGTGCTGCTGAACGAGACTTCGTGAGCGGCGGTTAGGGGACTAACTGGGCCAGGGCTTCGATGAGGTCGGGGTGGGTGTTCAGGGCCGGGGGGCGGACCAGGCGGATGCCCAGGCTCCGGGCCAGTTCCCGGTACTGGATGTCGATTTCATACAGGGTTTCCACATGGTCGGAGACGAAACTGATGGGTACCATGAGCACATTAACCACCCCGTTCGCCGCCAGTTGCCTGAGCATGTCCGGGGTGGAGGGCTCCAGCCAGCGCACCGGGCCGCTGCGGCTTTGAAAGCAGAGCTGGCCCGGTAGACCGGTGAGTTTCTCCAGCGCCGCGATGGTGCGCTGGATATGCTCCAGGTACGGGTCACCCGCTTCGATGAAGCTCACCGGCAAACTGTGGGCGCTGTAAACCACGCTGTACTCCTCGCCGGCGAAATTTGTTGCCCCTTCGGCCAAGGTGGTGGCCAGGGCCCTGATATAAGCGGGATGATCGGGCCAGGCCTCGATCTGCTCAATGGCAAAGGGAAAACCCGACTCGGCGGCGGCGCGTTTGAGGTCGTTTAAAGAGGAGCCGGTGGTGGCTCGGGAATAATGCGGATACAGGGGCAGCGCCAGCAGGCGGCTGACCCCCGCCTGGGCAAACTCCGCCAGAGTTTCAGCGGCCAGCGGATGCCAGTAGCGCATGGCACAGCGCACCATATAATCGCCCCTGCCGGCCAGGCGCGCAGCCAGGGCCCGGCCCTGTTCGGCGGAAATCCTGGCCAGCGGCGAGCCGCCGCCGATCAGGCGGTAGGCTTCCCGGCTTTTGGGCGCCCGTTTTTTAACGATCCGGCGGGCGATGATCTTCTGCAGCCAGGGCCAGGGCCCCAGCCTGATAATCTCCCGATCGGCAAAGAGGTTGCGCAAAAAAGGCTCCACCTCATCCAGGGCCTCGGGGCCGCCCATATTGAGCAGCACCACCCCCAGCGTCGACGCCGGGGCCGAAGCGGTCTCGCTCCCCGGTTGTACCTGTGCGTTTTCCCCGCTGCCGATCATCAAACCAGTCCCTCCCCAAGACTTTGCTCAACGTAAGCGAACAGCCCGTAATACCTGTAGGTTAGTGCCCCTGGTGGAACGGTTACTGCTCAACAACCAGGCAGTCGGCCAGTTCTTCCGGGGCCATGGGCAGGCGGGCAAAGAGGTTATTTTCCAGCCGGCGGCAGAGGGCAAAATTTTGCCGGATCAGTTCCTGGCGCGCCGGGTCCCGGGGGGCATAGCGGCGAATCACATCATCCCGGCGCTCCTCCAGGCTTACCAGCCGGTCGTGGTTGACCCGCTTGTCGGCATAAAAAACAATCTCCCGCTCTCCGCAGCGGCCGTTGAATCCATCATGTAAATGCACATGTTCCGCCACCAGCGGGGCCAACTCTTCGTAGCCATGCTCCCGGCAGATCTCTGCCCCGAGTTCGGCGTGGGAACAATCGCCATCAAAACACAAGGCTTTGGCGATATCGTGCAACAGCGCCCCGGCCACCGCCAGATCAACCCGCACCGGTTCGCCCTGATCCGCCAACCCCTGGGCCAGGCATTCCGCAACCCGGGCCACCAGCAGGGAATGGGCCCGGATATGGGCCGGCATCCGGTAGTGGTCCATTAAGCGTAAGCAGTCGGCCTGACTGGGAATCATAGTGGCAACTTTCCAGCTGATCACGGGGTCCAAGGGGCATCCAGCCACCGCTTAAGCACGACGGCTTAAGCGGTGCACCGCGTCCACCATGAACTTGGCCTGCTCCGGCGGAATCTCAGGCAAAATGCCGTGGCCCAAGTTGAAGATATGCCCATCGGCGGCTTTGCCCTGCTCCAGGATCCGGGCCACCCGTTCTTCCAGCTTGTCGTGGGGCAACAGCAGGGCGCAGGGGTCCAGGTTACCTTGCAGGGCAATACCGGGACCGACGATTTTCGCCGCCTCATCCAGGTTGATCCGCCAGTCCAGCCCCAGCACGTCGGCCCCCACGGTCTTGCTCTGCTCCAGCAGGGTGGCGCCGTTGTTGGCGAAATAGATCAGGGGAACATCAACCCCGCTTTCCTTCAAGGCGCTGATGATCCGCTTGACATAGGGCAGAGCAAATTCGGCGAAATCCCGGGGGGCCAGGACACCGGCCCAGGAATCGAAGATCTGCAGCGCCTGGGCCCCGGCCGCCGCCTGAGCCTTGAGATAGAGGATGGTGCTCTCGGTGATCTTATCCAGCAGCCGGCCGTACAACTCCGGGGCGGTGTACATCATCTTCTTGGTCAAAAAGAAGTTTTTGCTGGAGCCACCCTCGATCATGTAAGTAGCGTTGGTAAACGGCGCCCCGGCAAAGCCGATCAGCGGCACTTTATTGGCCAGCTCCTTGCGCAGCAGGCGGATGGCGGCCATCACATAGCCCAGCTTGTCCTCGGGGTCAGGTACGATCAGGCGATCCACCGCCGCCTGATCCCTTACCGGCTCGGGAAAAACCGGGCCGCGGTTTTCATGAAACTCCAGGGGGGCCCCCATGGCCTCGGGGATCACCAGGATATCGGAAAATAAAATGGCGGCATCCACCCCGATCAGATCAACCGGCTGGATGGTCACCTCGGCAGCGGCCTCCGGGGTTTTGCACATATCCAGGAAGGTGTATTTGCTGCGCACGGTATGATATTCCGGCAGGTAACGGCCGGCCTGGCGCATCATCCACACGGGAGTGTAATCAACGGGTTCGCCCCGGCAGGCTTGCAAGAAAGTGGTGTTCATAAGGGATTCCTGTTTTTTGAGGTTGGCGGTTTAGGGCGGGAATGCGTTAATCTTCAGCGTTCCGCTGTCAAAATAAGCTGTCTTGGTTTACTTACCCGCCGCCAACTTGAGCGGCTGATGACTGCAGAAAGGTTCCTCTGCCAGGTAGTCGCCGCTGACCGCATAGGCCCGGGCCCGGCAGCCGCCGCAAACGTTAACGTACTCGCAGGAGCCGCAGCGCC
This sequence comes from Desulfurivibrio alkaliphilus AHT 2, assembly GCF_000092205.1. Classification (GTDB taxonomy): domain Bacteria; phylum Desulfobacterota; class Desulfobulbia; order Desulfobulbales; family Desulfurivibrionaceae; genus Desulfurivibrio; species Desulfurivibrio alkaliphilus. The sequence continues at coordinate 2,249,778 of NC_014216.1, forward strand.
CGCGGTAGCCTTTGAAATCGCGCATTTCCTTGAACAGCTGGGAGTTTTCCCAAACATCCTTGAATGACTGCTGGCGCAGGTTGCCGGCGGCCAAAGGGAAATAGCTGCAGGGCAGGACGTTGCCATCCACGTCGATAAGGGCGATCAGCTGACCGGCCAGGCAGCCTTTGGAGCCGCCGGTGGAAAACTGCAGAGTGCGCTGCTGAAACTTTTCCCCTTCTTCCTTGGCTTTTTGCCGCACCACCCGGTAATAGTGAGGGGCGCAGGTGGGCCTTACCAGCAGGTCATCTTCCTGCTTTTCCATCTGGTAATGCCACTCCAGCAGTTCTTCATATTCTTCCGGGCTGATCAGCTCGGCCATGATATCCTCACCCCGGCCGGTGGGCACGATCATGAACATGTACCAGGCCTTGGCCCCAAGCTCTTTGGCCAGCCGGTAAACCTTGGGGATCTCCGCCTGGTTGCGCTTGGTAAAAGAAGAGTTGATCAGGAAAGGAATGTCATGCTCCTTGAAAAGCCGGGCGGCATTGATGGTACCGTCAAAGGCCCCGGGCTGGTTACGGAAGTTGTCGTGCACCGTGGCATCGGCCCCATCGAGACTGAGGGAAACCATACGGATGCCCGCCTCTTTCAGCCGCCGGCAGACCTGCTCGTTAACCAGGGTGCCGTTGGTGGCCAGGCACATCCGCAGCCCCTTGCCGGTTCCGTAGGCAGCGATCTCGAACACGTCATCGCGCAGCAGCGGCTCGCCGCCGGAGAGCACCACCACCGGCGAGGCGTAGGAGGCGATATCATCCAGGATACGCTTGGCCTCGTCAAAACTGAAATCGGGGTGCTCCTTGGCCTCCAGTTCAGAAGAGGAGCGACAGTGCACACAGTTGAGATTGCAGCGCCGGGTAATCTCCCAGGCCAGCCATTTGGGGTCGAATTCCATGGGGTTGATTCCTTGATGAACGACTACGTTTCAGGTTGGCCGCCGGTGGCCGACGACAACAATAAACTAAATATGCAAATTTAGCCGTTCACCAGGATTTTGCAAGAAAAATGAGAAATTTGCCACGCTCTCCAGACTGGCCGGGGGCGACAAACTGTGCTATGCTGCCGGCATGAAACTGGCCCTGATACAAATCAATCCGCGAATCGGCGACTTCCGGCACAACACCGAGGTTATTATCGATCGCTGCCGCCGAGCCGCCAACCTGGGTTGCGAACTGGCGGTGCTGCCGGAACTGGCGATCAGCGGCTACCCACCCGAGGACCTGCTGGAAAGGCCGGACTTTTTGGCCCACCACCAGCGGGCCCTGGAACGACTGCTCAAAGAGATCCGGGGCATCGGGGTGCTCTGCGGCGCCATTATCCCCAACCCGGCGCCCACCGGCAAGCCGCTGCACAACGCGGCCCTGCTTTTTGCCGACGGGGAGATACTGGCCACCACCACCAAACGCCTGCTGCCCACTTACGACGTTTTTGGCGAAAGCCGATATTTTGAACCTGGTCCGCCGGGAAAAATTATTGAATTTCAAGGGTTGCGCCTGGCCATTACCATCTGCGAAGATGTCTGGAACCACGTTATCTTTACTCCCCACAGGCCTTATCATCATGACCCGGTGGCGGAACTGCTGGGGCCTCCCGCTGCCCGCTCCGGCAATACACCGGCCCCGGCGGACCTGCTGGTCAATATCGCCGCTTCGCCTTTTGAAAGCGGCAAAACGGCCCGGCGGGAACAAATTTTTCAAACCATCAGCCGCCGCTACCAAATACCGCTGGTCTTTGTCAACCAGGTGGGCGGCCAGGACTCCCTGATTTTCGACGGCGACAGCCTGGCTTACAACACTGACGGCCGGGTGATTTGCCGGGCGGCCAGGTTCCAGGAAGACCTGACGGTGTTTGCCCTGCCGCAAGCCAGCGGCCCCGGTGAAGAAACAGCACCATCCGCCGGCGCCAACTTACCCGGCGCCGACCACGACCTGGAAGCCGCCGAGATTCTGGCCGCCCTGGTGCTGGGCACCGGCGATTTTGTCCGCAAGTGCGGCTTTTCTCAGACAATTCTCGGCCTTTCTGGGGGTCTGGACTCGGCCCTGACGGCGGTGATCGCCGCCCAGGCCCTGGGGCCGGCCAAGGTGCTGGGGCTGGCTTTACCGTCGGCTTACTCGGCCCCCGCCAGCCAGGAGGATGCCCGAGCCCTGGCGGCTAACCTGGGCCTGGCCTACGAGGTGCTGCCCATCGACCAGGTGCTGGCCGCTTACCGCCCGGCCCTGGCCCCGCTTTTGGGCGACCAGAGCTGGCCCGGGCTGGTGGAGCAAAACCTGCAAGCCCGCATCCGGGGCAATTTGCTGATGGCGGAAAGCAACCGCAGCGGCCGGCTGCTGCTGAACACCGGCAACAAGTCGGAACTGGCGGTGGGTTACTGTACCCTTTACGGCGACATGTGCGGCGCCCTGGCGGTGCTTGCCGACGTGCCCAAAACCATGGTCTACCGCCTGGCCAAGCTGGTCAACCGGGAAGAAGAAATCATCCCCCGGCGCACCATCGAGCGCCCGCCCAGCGCCGAACTGGCCCCGGGGCAGCGGGATGACGACGAACTGCCGCCGTACGAGGTACTGGACCCCATCCTGCAGGCCTACCTGGAAGAGCAGCTTGAGGCGGCGGCCATTATCCAGCGGGGGTACCCCGCGACCGTGGTCAATGAGGTGATTGAGCGCATCCACCGCAATGAGCACAAACGGCGGCAGGCCCCGCCGGGGTTGAAAATCAGCGGCAAGGCCTTCGGGGCCGGCCGCCTTTACCCCCTGACCGCCAACTATCAACCATCATAGATAAAGATCTCGACGAGGAAAGACCATGGCTTTAACTCCCCTAACCACCGCCTCCAAGGCCGGACAGGCCCGTCTGACCGCCCTCTATGACCGTTTTCAGCAGGCCGACGACAACTGCCGCCGGCAGGTCGAAGAGATCATCAACCAGGTTCGCCACCAGGGTGATGCCGCCCTGGTGGAGTATACCCGGCGCTTCGACTCCCCCGCCTTCGAAGCGGCCCAATTGCGGGTCAGCGAGGCGGAAATCGAGGCGGCCTGCGCCCAGGTGGACCATGAGCTGATGGGGCATCTGCGCCGGGCGGAAAAACGTATCCGGGAGTTTCACGAGCGGGAACGTGAGCAGTCCTGGATCGAAACCCGGGAAAACGGGGTGATTACCGGCCGGCTGGTGCTGCCGGTGGACAGTGCCGGCCTCTATGTCCCCGGCGGCCAGGGGGGCAGCACGCCGCTGGTCTCCTCGGTGCTGATGAACGGTGTTCCCGCCGGTATTGCCGGAGTTAAACGGCGGGTTATGCTGACCCCGCCGGACGCCGAAGGCAAGGTCAACCCCGCCCTGCTGGCCGCCGCCCGGGAAATCGGCATCAGCGAGATCTACAAGGCGGGCAGCGCCTGGGCCATCGCCGCCCTGGCCTACGGCACCGAGAGCATCGCCCCGGTGGATGTAATTGTCGGGCCGGGCAACCAGTACGTTACCGAAGCCAAGCGCCAGGTTTCCGGCCGGGTAAGAATCGACATGATCGCCGGCCCTAGCGAAGTCCTGGTGGTGGCCGACCACACCGCCGAGCCCACCTACGTGGCCGCCGACCTGCTGGCCCAGGCCGAGCACGATCCCCAGGCCCTGGCCATGTGCATCTGCACCGACCAGGAGATGGCAACCCTGATCGCCGCCGCCGTGGCTGAACAACTGCCGCAGCTTGAACGCCGGGAAATCGCCGCCCGCTCTTTGGCCCAGCGCGGCGCCCTACTGGTGGCCGCCGACCTCGACGAGGCCATGGAGCTGGCCAACCGGCTGGCCGTGGAGCATTTGGAGTTGATGATCGCCGACCCCTTCGCCTGGCTGCCCAAGGTACGCCACGCCGGAGCCATTTTCCTGGGCAAGTACACTCCGGAGTCGGCCGGCGACTACCTGGCCGGACCCAACCACGTGCTGCCCACCATGGGTACCGCCCGCTTTTCGTCGGCCCTGGGAGTGGAGACCTTTGTCAAGAAATCCAGCCTGATCAGTTACAGCCGCGAGGCCTTGCTGGCCGACCAGAAGGCCATCGACCGCCTGGCCCGGCTGGAGGGGCTGACGGGGCACGCCCGCTCCGCCACCCTTCGCACCTGAAAACGTGGAGCAGCACCGCATCTTCGGGCGATCAGCCAGGCTTACGTACAGGAGTACGCTGCGCCTGGCTGCTTGCCCGAACCTGCGGCACTGCTCCACGTTTTCCCCCTGTTGAAGGTTGTTTTGAGTGCGGCTCTTACCGGGCGGGGGAGGACAGAGCAACATGAAACTCGCATGCAGCTTGGACGGGGGCCGCGGAAACCGGTAGCGGCGGGTTTGGCGGCGGCCGGGCACATGGACGTGCAGGAGGCCGACGCCACCTCGGAGGCGGGCAGGATGCCCGCCGAGAATGAGCCGCTACCGGTTTCCGCGGCCCCCACCCCCTGGCCACAACCAAGTAACTTAGTGCTACAATATTTAACGACAAACTCTATTATTTCTACCGAATGCTGCCGATGATCCGTTTTGACAGCTCACGATTGCGCAAAATGCCCGGCTGGCTGCTGGCCGTTTTTTTGTTGCCGGTGGCTTTGCTTTTGGGCTGGCTTTTGCTGGCGAGGGTGGATTTTCTTTATCCCGTCTGGTACCGGGTGCTGACCATTGAGGACCATATCGCCCATTATGCGCCGCAGAACCAGCAAGGTCGGGCGGATTTCGTGGAGACTACGCCGACGGAGCACCGCCGGCTTTTTGGGTTGATTGTCCGGGCCATCGAAGGCCGGGGCGAGCCGCTGGACGAGGCGGTGTACCATGATGCCGCCGGGCGGGAGTTGGGGAAATTTCTGCGGGCCGAGGAGGTGGGGCACCTGAAAGATGTGGAACGGCTGGTGGCCGTGCTGACCGCCGCCGGCTGGTGGTTTACGGCGGCGGCCGGGTTGCTGGTGATGCTGCTGTGGTGGCGACAGTTGCCCTTGCCGCCGCCGGCCGGGGTGGCGCTGATGTGGCTGCTGCTGCTGGGCGTCGGCGGGATGATTTTATGGTGGCAGGGGCCGCAAACGGTCTTCGACCAGTTGCACGAGTGGGTTTTTCCGCCCGATTACCCCTGGTTTTTTTACTACCAGGACTCGCTGATGACCACCACCATGAAGGCCCCCCAGATCTTTGCCGCCATCGCCGCCCTCTGGACCGCCCTGGCCCTGCTCTTTTACGCCCTGCTGTACATCGGCGCCCGCCGGTTGCTGGCCCGCTCGCCCAAGGCTGATCCCGGCAAAAAAATAAGCGCTGGCCAGGCGGCGCAAAAAGCGGTGCCCGGTGAGCGCTTGAATAAAAAAACCGCCGATGAGGACGGTTCCGGCACCCCCGGCAAAGCGGCTCGGACCCGGCGGCAAAAGAAAAAGCCCCGAGCCCGGCGCCCTCGACGGGGATGAATTAATTGCGATTCGCTTACGACAGCGACCGATCGGAAATCAGGGTCTGCAGCATGCGCTCGGCCACGGCCTCGGCATCTACCCGATATTCACCCCGCTCGATCTGGCCCTTCAAGGCCTGAATCTTTTCCATGCGGACCTCCGGAGTCTGGGCCAGTACTTCCTTGACCCGCTGAATATCCTGGGTCCCGGCGGAGAGGTTGACCTTGTCGGACCCCTGCGCAGCTCCGGCGGGCTCCTTGGCGGCCGCTGCCGGTTCGTTGCGCTTGACCTGCTGCACCTTGTCGGTCTTTAACTGGGGAAAGATATTTGTCAGCTTCATGGTCCCTGCTCCCGGGGCACCCGCCGCGACGACCCCCGCCGCCGCGTGGATTTCCGTGCTTATGACAGCCTCCGTGCCGCCACCTTATAATCAGCCGGTACCGGCCAAGAGTGCCGCCGGCTGTTGATCAGTAAATCTTGCTCGTCAAATTAATATTCGTCAGTCACCCACCATGCACCTCAAAACGCCGGATGCATTCAAAAGGCCGTTGGGTTGTCTTTAATTCAGGCTGTGTACTAACATATCGGACCAGTCAGGGCAAACTTTAAACTATTTTAACGGCACGGCTCAACATTTACAAGATTGACCGCGCCTGGTATGATCGCCGGCCATGAGCAGCCGGGAACCCCTTTACCTTATCGACGGCAGTGCCTATATCTACCGGGCCTATCACGCCATCCGGCCGCTGAGCAACGCCGCCGGGCAACCCACCCACGCCGTTTACGGATTCACCACCACCCTGTTGCGGGTTATCCGCGAAAAAACGCCCCGCTACCTGGCCATTGCCTACGACTCCAAAGGCCCTAATTTCCGGCATGAAATTTACCCCGCTTATAAGGCCAACCGGCCGGAGATGCCGGCGGACCTGGCCTGCCAGATTCCTTACATTAAAGAGGTGGTCAGCGCCTATCACATCACCACCCTGGAGCAGGCCGGCGTCGAGGCCGACGACCTGATCGCCGCCGCCGCCCGCCGGCTGGCCGGCCCCGACCAGCCGCTGATCATCGTTTCCGGCGACAAGGATCTGCTGCAACTGGTCAACGAATGGGTCACCCTCTGGGACCCCATGCAGGACACCTTCATGGATCCGGCCGCGGTGGCCAAAAAATACCAGGTCTCCCCGCAACAGCTGCTGGATTATTTTGCCTTGATCGGCGACTCTTCCGACAACGTGCCGGGGGTTCCCGGAGTAGGCCCGAAAACGGCGGCCAAGCTGATCGACCAGTTCGGCAGCCTGGAACAGTTGTTTGCCAACCTGGAGCAGGTCAGCGCCGCCAAACTGCGGGAAAAACTGGCCGCCCACCGACAAGACGCCCAGCTGGCCCGCCGCCTGATCCGGCTAAAAGACGACCTGGAGTTGCCCACCAGCCTGGACGACTACACTTTGCCGCCGCCGGACCAGGACAAACTCCGGCAACTGTTTACCGAGCTGGAGTTCACCCGCCTGATCAAAAGCGAGCTGCAGGCGGAAAAAATCGCCGCCGACGCCTTTCAGCTGATTAACAGTCTGGACCAACTGCACGAACTGGTGGCAATACTGGCCGCCGACCCGGCCCCGCTGGTGATCGACACCGAAACCACCTCACTGGACCCCCTGCAGGCCGAACTGGTGGGCATCTCCCTAACTCTGGCCGCCCCCGGCAGCGACGAAAGCGAGGCCAAAGCTTCCCGGACGGCGGCAGGAGAAAACGGAGCCTGCTGGTATCTGCCCATTGCCCACCGCCGGGAAGACGGCAGTGCGGCGGCCAACCAGTTGCCCCTGGCCGAGGTGCGCCGGGCTTTGGCCCCCCTACTGGCCGATGACCGGCGGCTCAAGCTGGGCCACAACCTTAAATATGACCTGCAGGTGCTGCACCGCCACGACCTGCCCCTGGCCCCTCCCCTGGCGGACACCATGATCGCCTCTTACCTCATCGACCCCTCCCGGCGCTCCCACGGGCTGGATGTGCTCAGCGAAGAGCTGTTGCAACGGCGGCTTACCTCCTTTGCCGAGGTCACCGACCGCGACCGGCGGCCGGAAGCCTTCGCCCACGTGGCCCCCGCCGCGGCCGCCGCCTACTCCTGCGAGGACGTTGCCGCCACCCGCCTGCTGTGGCAGCTTTTCCAACCCAAACTGGCCGAACTGGAACTGGCGGAACTGTTTTACCAGGTGGAGATTACCCTGCTGCCGATTCTGGCCCGTATGGAGCGGGTGGGCATTCTGCTGGATGGTCAGGTGCTGAAGGAACTGGCGGCGGAGTTCAGCCAGGAGCTGGAACGCTTGAGCAGCAAAATCTACCAACTGGCCGGGGTCGAATTCAACATCAACTCTCCCCGCCAGCTGGGGGAGGTGCTCTTTGAACGCCTCAAGCTGCCCCACGGCCGTAAAACCAAAGGAAAAACCGGCTATTCCACCGATATTCGGGAACTGGAACGGCTGGCCGCTTACCACGACCTGCCGGCGGCGATCATCGCCCAGCGTAATCTGAGCAAGCTCAAATCCACCTATGTCGACAAACTCAGCACCCTGATCAACCCCGCCGACGGCCGCATCCACACCTCTTTCAACCAAACGGTCACCGCCACCGGCCGCCTGAGCAGCAGCAACCCCAATTTGCAGAATATCCCCGTCCGCACTCAAGAGGGACGACGGATTCGGGGGGCCTTCATCGCCGCCCCCGGCCACCGCTTCCTGGCCGCCGACTACTCCCAGATCGACCTGCGGGTGCTGGCCCATTACTCCGCCGACCCCATGCTGCTGGAGGCCTTTCAGCAGGATCAGGATATCCACCGCCGTACCGCCGCCGAGATCTTCCGGGTTAATCCGGCCATGGTCACCGCCGACATGCGGCGGGTGGCCAAGACCATCAACTTCGGCATCATCTACGGCATGAGCGCCTTCGGCCTGGCCGAGCAACTGCGCTGCAGCCGCAAGGAGGCCCAGGTTTTCATCGACCGCTACTTCGAACTCTACCGGGGGGTTAAAACCTTCATGGAAGAAATTGTCGAACAGGCCAGGCGCGACGGCTTTGTCCGGACCCTGCTCAAGCGGCGCCGACAATTGCCGGAAATTAACAGCAGCAACAAACTGCGCCGGGAGTTTGCCGAACGCACCGCCATTAACACCCCCATCCAGGGAACCGCCGCCGATATCATCAAGCTGGCGGCCATCGCCTGCGACCGGGAACTGCGCCGGAAAAATTTTAACACCGAAGCGTTGCTGCAAATTCACGACGAGCTGATCTTCGAGGTGCCGGAAGATGAACAGGCGGCAGTGGGCAAACTGGTGCAGCAGGCCATGGAAAACGTAATGGAATTGACCGTGCCCTTACGGGTAAACCTTAAAAGTGGCCCCAACCTGGCCGCCACCGAATAAAGCATCACCACCGCCGAGCAGCACAGCACCGGCGGCAAAACCAAAAAAGATTGACGCAACAGCGAAAAAAAACTAGATTGTACGGTTGCTTAGCAACCTCTTAAAGAGACACAGATTAACCTCTTGCCAATATTTTTTGCTTAAGGATCACCCATGCTTTCTTTACTACGCCGCAAAGCCCGTTCCCCCCTTATCCAGGCCGCCGTGGTCATCATCATTCTGGTCTTCATCCTCTGGGTTCCCCAGATGGGCGGAAACGGCGACCCGGGCACGGTGGCCACGGTCAATGACCAGCCCATTTCCACCCGGGAGTTTCAACGCCGTTACAACGACCTGCTGGGACAGTACCGGGATCAGTTTGAGGGGGCCATCCCCAGCGAACTGATCGAGGCCCTGGGGCTCAGGGAGCAGGTGCTCTCCCAGATGGTCCAGGAGACACTGCTGCTGCAGAGCGCCCGTAAAACCGGCCTGCCGGTGAGCAGCGAGGAGCTGCAACAGGCGGTACAAAGCATGGGCGAGTTCACCGAAAACGGCCAGTTCAGCCTGCAGCTTTACCGCCAAATTCTGGCCGCCAGCCGGCTCAGTGTGCATGAATTCGAAGCCGGGCTGCGCACCGATCTGCTGCGGCGCAAGATCCTGGAGCACCTGATGGGCTTTGCCCAGGTCAGCGACCAGGAAGTGCGGGAACGCTTCCACCGCGACCACGACCAGGTGCGTTTAAGCTATCTCTACCTGCGGGCCGACGATTTCCGCGCCGCCCAGGACCCAACCTCGGAAGAGATCGAGGCCTATTTTGCAGAGAAAGACCACCGCTACCGTACCCCACCCCAGGTACGCATCGACTACCTGCTGTTCCCCGCCGATGACACAGAGATGACCATTGAGGAAGAAGACCTGGTTGCCTATTACGAGCAGAACCGCGACCGTTTCGACACCCCGGAACAGCGCCGGGCCCGCCACATCCTGATCCGCAGCCGATCAGACGCCCCCGAAGAAACCAGGGCCCGCCAGCGGCAGCAGGCGGAAACGGTGCAGGAACTGGCCCGGGAAGGTCAGGATTTCCGGCAACTGGCCCTGCTCTACTCCGAGGATCGCAGCGCCGAGGATGGCGGTGATCTGGGCTTCTTCCGCCGGGGCGAAATGCTGGAGCCGTTGGAAGAAGCGGTCTTTGCCATGGAGCCCGGCGAGATCAGCGACATTGTCGAGACCTCTCTGGGGTTCCATGTTATCAAGCTGGAAGAGATTCAGGAGCCGCAAACGATCACCCTGGCCGAAGCGGAAGCGGAAATCCGGCGGGAAATCCTGCGCAGCCGGGGCCGGCAGATGGCCTTCAACCGGGCCAACGAGGTCTATGAAAGCATTCTGACCACCGGCAGCCTGGCTCGCGGCGCCGAAGAAGGCGGCGTAAGCCTGCAAAGCACCGGCCTGTTCACCCCGGAGCAGCCACCCGCCGCCCTGCGCCGCCACCCGGAAGCAGTCTCCAGCGCCTTTGAGCTTAACCGGGGCGAGTTGAGTTCGATTATCTCCACCCAGGACGGTTACGCCATCATCTATGTCCAGGAACGGGAAGAACCCCAGGTGCCGCCCTTAGCCGAAGTGCTGGACCGGGTACGGGCCGACCTGATCGAAGAACAGGCCGCCATGGCCGCCCGCCGGGCCGCCGAGGAACTGCTGGCCGCCCTGCAGGAAGGGCAGGACCTGCAGCACCTGGCTGCCGCCGAAGGCTACCGGGTAAGGGAGTCCGCCTGGTTCTCCCAGGCCACTGCAGCCGCCACCGACCTGCCCGCCCGAGTGGCCCGCACCGGCCTGACCCTAACCAAGGAAAACCCGGTACCCGGCACCGTCCAGTCGGCCAATGACCGTTTCTACGTCATCAAGCTGCAACAGCGCCGGACAGCCGACGAAGAACTCTTCCAGCGCTGGGCCGAGCCCATCGAAAACGATCTGTTGATGGCCAAGCAGGAAGCAATGATCGACACCTGGATCCAGCACCTGCTCCAGGAAGCCAAGATCACGGTCAGCGAGGGAACGCTACGGAGTTTGTAAAAAGCGGACCACACCAAAAGGAAAAGCCCTGATATTTCAGGGCTTTTTTTTTAACGTTCCGGACTTTGCCGGATTATGGGGTGGCGGAGAGAGAGGGATTCGAACCCTCGGTGGAGCTTTAAACCCCACACTCGCTTAGCAGGCGAGCACCATCGGCCAACTCGGTCATCTCTCCGCAGCAATCAAAGGCGGGTATTGTTTGCTGCCCGAGCCGGTGGCGACGGTTTAACTGGCGGAGGAGGTAGGATTCGAACCCACGGTACTTTCGTACAACGGTTTTCAAGACCGCCGCCTTAAACCACTCGGCCACTCCTCCTGGTAGAAGCTCGGGCAGAAAGGTGCTATGTACCATTACCCCGGCCCAATGTCAATCCCGGCGTCGTCAACGACAGGGCTGCATCAAAGTCGCTTGATGCCTGCAGAGGTGCCGGGACAGCCTTATAGCTTTTTCATCTCCCGTCCCGCCTCTTCCGGGCTTTCCAACTGGTAGAAGCGGACCTTCCTGCTGCGGGGAAACTCTCTTTTGGCGATGACTTTCAGCAACCTGGGCAGCTCATCCATGGTGGTGGTGAAAGCATTTTCCTCATATCCCCACTCCCGCACCTGCAGAGTGCCGTCCTCCTGCTTGAAAACCGCCAACCCACGGTTTCTTTTATAGGTCAGAATTTCAAGGCCGGCCGGAGGAGTCATTTTGTTCAGCCGCTGCCGAACCTGCTTGCCGATATTGTCGATGCTGATCAAGGCCATGGAGATAGACATTTACCATAATTGAACAAAATATCACCGGCAGGATTAAATCCATACGTCTCCACCAAAATACCGAAAACACCTGATCGACCGCCGACCGGCATGTCAACAAATTAATTTTGATAGCCTTGTTGCAACAACCTGCCAAACTGTTGATTAACAACGCGGAAACGATTGGTTACAAATAGTGCCCAGTCGGCGGCGCGGTTTTTTGGCGACGCCGACATTTTTTTGGAACAGCCAAAACACGGAGCTTCCTCTTGACTTTTTATGACACATGACACATTCTTAAAGACACAACTGAGACATAAAGACGGAGGTGTGATTAACATGAACTGGTTGCTGATGATCCATCAGATTCCGGCCAAGCCCGGGTACCTGCGGGCCAAAATTCTGCGCCGCCTGCAACGGGCCGGGGCGGTGGCGCTCAAGCAATCGGTATATATCCTGCCGGACCGGGAAACGTGCCGTGAGGATCTGTTGTGGATTGAAAAGGAGATTGTCAGCGGCGGCGGCGAGGCGATCATGGTCCGGGCCGAATTGTTGACGGGTCTCGATGACGAGCAGGTAGCCGATCTCCTGCGGTCGGCCCGACGCAGCGATTACGAAAAAATCCAGGCCGAGATCAAAACCCTGCTGACCTCCATGCGGCATGAGGAGGAAGAGATGACGGCAGCGGAAGAGGATTTCGAACGCCAAAGGGAGCTGTTGAAGCAGATCGCCAAACTGCGCAAGAGCCTGGAAGAAACAGCGGCCATCGATTTTTTCTCTCTGCCGGAGCGGACTGCAACGGAAGCACTGCTTCACAACCTTGAAACCGCCCTGCGAAATTCATCGGCCGGGGCCTCCGAGCGGCCGGTGGTGTCGGACGATCCTGCCGCCGTAGCCGGTAAAACCTGGGTTACCCGCCGGGATCTCTATGTTGACCGGATGGCCAGCGCCTGGCTGATCCGCCGCTATATCGACCCGGCAGCCCGTTTTCACTTCACCGCCGCCGATCGGGCTGAGGCCGCCCCCGACCGAGTCCGCTTCGACATGGCCGAGGCGGAATACACCCATGAGGGCAATCAGTGCACCTTCGAAGTGCTGGTCCGCCGTTTCGGCCTCGACGAGCCGGCCTTAAGAAAAATCGCCGAGGTGATCCACGATATCGATCTTAAGGAAACCGCGTTCGGCCGACTGGAAACCGCCGGCATCAAGGCCCTGTTCGACGGCATTGTCGCAGGGGAGACCGATGACCTGGCCAGAATCGATCGCGCCGGCACCGTCCTGGACGGCCTGCTGGCCTATTACCAAGCCCACTCCCGGCCTTGAAGCCGGGCCAAACAAAACAGAAAAACGGAGGAACCGTTATGCCCCCCACCGAAAAGCATTTTATCACCAGTTTGCGCAGAACCGGCCATGATTATGCCGACCTGCACCGTTGGATCGACGATCCGGAACACAAAAACCAGCGTCACGACTTCACCCGCATTCCCGATTTTGCCCCGCAGATGGTCGACCGCTTCGGCGAAGAAGGTATGCGGGAATACGTCGAGCATTTGCGAGAGGATATGGAGAAGAAGTTTGCCAAAATCAACCAGCAGTACCAGGATGGCATGCGGGAGGCCCGGGAATATTTCGGGATCACGGCCCGGATGCAGGCCGATGCCGGCGACTACCAACTCGACCCCAAGGATATCGATTTGCTGCGCCAGGCCGGGATGAACGAGCCGGACCTGGAGCACAGCCTGAAGGTGGCCGCAAAAGCCCTGGCGATCGCCCGGCGTACCGGCGCCGAGCTGGACCTGGCCCTGGTTGGTCGGGGCGCACTGTTCCACGACCTGGGCAAGGTCAAGACCCACTGGATCAGCCATGGCCGGGTCGGAGCGGAGCTGGGGGCCGAACTGGGCCTGCCGCCGGAAATTAACGCCATCATGGAAAAACATATCCGGGGCGGCTTGACCGAAGCGGAGGCAGTGGAGTTGGAGTTGCCCGTCAAGGATTACACCCTGAAGCGGCTGGAGGAAAGGATCGTCATCTATGCCGACCGGCTGGTGGATATCATCCATGACGGCATTGTCGCCCTCAGTGATGAGGGTGAGGCGGAACAACGTTTTGAGGAAATTCTGAAGGAATATCCCAAGTACGGCAAGAACGCCGCCACCCTGGCCCGCTACCTGAATTACCATCGCGAAATTCAGGGGTTGATCGCCAAGGAGGGTGTGAACCGCTGAACGAGCGCCGGCGGGCGTGAGTTGTCACACCCCCGCCGGCAAGTGACTGTTCGGACCTGAAGCCCATGGTGCTTTCACCTTTTATGATGCTTTGCGGAGTGGGGTTGCTGGCCATTTTCAGCAGCACCATTTCCAAGAGCCCGGCCTTGCCGCTGTTGGTCGATTATCTGGACGGAGATCCGGCCATGCTGGGGCTGGTGGCGGCGGTTTCCGCCGCCACCGGCATCATCTTCAGCCTGCCCGCCGGTTTGCTTTCGGACCGGATCGGTCGGCGGCGGATGTTGCTGGTCGCCGCCGTGGTCTTCGCCACCGCCCCCTTTCTCTATCCTCTGGCGGTCACCCCCTGGCATTTGATCCTGATTCGCCTTTACCACGGCCTGGCCACCGCGATCTTCATTCCCGTGGCCCTGGCCATGGTCGGTGACCTTTATCAACAAAGCCGGGGCGAAAAAATGGGCTGGTTCTCCACCGCCACTCTGCTTGGCCGTTTCGCGGCGCCGGCCACCGGTGGTATGCTCCTCGGCCTGTACGGAGCGGATCCCGCCAAGGGGTTTCTGGTGGTCTATCTGGTTTGCGGCGGTGCCGGCGTGGCGGTACTGCTGGCCAGCCTGGCCTTGCCGGTAGCCGCCCCAGCCAGCTCCACCGGCCCCGCCGGCCCCGCCGCTGCTGTCGCTTCCGCCGCGACTACTCGGGACCATGCTAGTTCGCCGGCCCCCGTCGCCGCCGACGGCAACTGGCGAAGCGATCTTTACGACCTGCTCGGCAACCGGCCTTTAATGGCGACCTGCGCCGTGGAGGCCGCCATCCTGTTTGCCTACGGGGTGTTTGAAACCTTTCTGCCGCTGCATGCCCTGGCTGTGGGGTTAAGCGTTTACCAGATCGGGATTTGTCTCTCAGCCCAGATTATCACCGTCGCCCTGCTCAAACCGTTGCTGGGCCGTTTCTCCGATCGGCATGGCCGGCCGCCGCAGATTCTGTTCGGCACCCTGGCCAGCGGAGTTACCATTTTGCTGTTCGCCCGGGTTGAATCCTTTCCGGGCTTGCTGTTGCTGAGCATGATCCTGGGGCTGACCATCGCCCTGGTCAGTGCCGCCGTGGCCGCCCATATTGCCGATCTCAGCCGCCGGGGCCGGGGCGGCTCGGCCATGGGCATGCTCGGCTCGATCATGGATATCGGCCACACTGCCGGCCCCCTGCTGGGCGGCCTGCTGGCCTTTTATTTCGGAATGCCGGCAGCCTTCCTCGGCGCCGCCGGGGTTCTTTTCCTGGCCGCCGCCTGCTTCCCGTTCAGTCAAAGGATGTCGCGCGCACAAGGCCGAGGGTAAATGACCACGGGGCACCCCGTGATCATTTACGGCCGAAGACTGTGAGCTGATAGCGGTCAGGAAGGGGGACGGGAAGCGGCCGGGCTTTCGGGCAGGATGGCCAGGGCCTGGGCCAGTTTACCGACGGCGGTTACCGCCATGCCGGGGATTTTTTCCGGCGGCTGGTTGGCCTTGGGGACCAGCGCCTGCTTGAAGCCGTGCTTGGCCGCCTCCCGCAGGCGTTCCTGGCCGTTGAGCACCGGCCGGATCTCACCGGCCAGACCCACCTCGCCAAAGACCACCAGATCCGCCGGCAGGGGCCGGTTGCGCAGGCTGGAGGCCACCGCCAGCAGCAGGGGCAGGTCGGCGCTGGTTTCGCTCACCCGCACCCCGCCCACCACATTGATAAAGACATCCTGGTCGTAAGTGGCCAGCCGGCCGTGGCGATGGAGCACGGCCAGCAACATGGCCAGCCGGTTATGCTCCAACCCCACCGCCAGGCGGCGGGGAATCTCGGCCCGGGACTGGTCCACCAGGGCCTGCATCTCCACCAGCAGCGGCCGGCTGCCCTCCCACAGGGCGGTGACCAGGCTGCCGGGGGTGATCTCCTCCTGGCGGGAGAGGAAGATGGCGGAGGGGTTGCTGATCTCTTTCAGGCCCCGGTCGGTCATGGCGAAGACCCCCAGTTCGTTGACCGCCCCGTAACGGTTCTTCACCGCCCGCAGCATCCGGTAACGGCTGTCCAGGTTGCCTTCGAAATAGCAGACCACGTCGATGATGTGCTCCAGCACCCGGGGGCCGGCAAGGTCGCCCGACTTGGTAACATGGCCCACCAGGAAAACGGCGGTGCCGCTTTGCTTGGCGTAGCGGGTAAGCAGGGCGGCGGCTTCGCGCACCTGGCTGACGCTTCCGGGGGCGGAGTTGAGCGCCCCCACCTGCATGGTCTGGATCGAATCGATCACCAGCACCTGCGGTTTCAAATCGGCGGCAGTGGCCAGGATGTTTTCCACCACCGTTTCCGCCTGCAACATGACCCCCTCCTTGGGCAGCCCCAGGCGGCGGGAGCGCATGGCAATCTGGCGGGGCGACTCCTCACCGGAGACGTACAACACCCGCCGGCGCCCCCCCATGGCGCAGCTTACCTGCAACAGGCCGGTGCTTTTACCCACCCCGGGATCACCGCCCACCAGCACCACCGAACCCGGCACCAGGCCGCCGCCCAGCACCCGGTCGAATTCCGCCAGACCGGTGCTGATCCGGGGCGCCTCATCCAGGTCCACCTCACCGATGGCCTGCACCGGGCTCACCACCCCGCTGTAACCGGCCCGGCCGCCGGGCAGGGCCGGTGCGGCCGAGCGCTCTTCCAAAGTATTCCACTGGCCGCAGTCGGCACACTGGCCGGCCCACTTGCCCACCTCGGCCCCGCAGGCGCTGCAGACATATACGGTTTTGTTTTTGGCCATTTTTTCCCTTTAGACTAAGCGACAAAGAACCTGGTTGGCCAGGGCAAAGGCCCCGCTGCTCAATTTACCCAAGATAGTTCCATAATCCTGCGGCGGCGTCAAAGTAAAGCGTGGCTGCAACTCGGCGATCAGAAATACCGCTTGAAAAACACCCCAACCAGAATGTACCCTGAAATCTGGCTTGATTCGGGCTATAAGCTCTTTTATCAACGCCACCATTGGCTCAAAGGGAACTCAAATCGCATGAATCAGCCCACTCCTCGTTTTTGGCAGCTTTTCTTCGAGCTCTTCGAAAGCCTGCCCCGGCAAGGGCCAGGCAATCGTGAGTGCGCCGCCAGGGCCCTGGGGCTTTGCCAAGAGCTGCCGCAATCCCCCATGATCCTCGACCTGGGCTGCGGAGTCGGCGGACAAACGCTGCAGCTCGCAGAACTTATCCCCACAGGCTCCATCGTGGCCATCGATAGCCATGCGCCAAACATCCAACGATTGCAGGCGGCCATAGCCGAGCGCGGCCTTGCCCAGCGGGTCAGCGCCATCGTCGGAGATATGTCCCGCCCCGGGCAGTCGCCGGGTAGTTTCGACCTCGTCTGGTCGGAAGGCGCCCTCTACAATATCGGGTTGAGGAACGCCCTGCGCGTCGGCCGAGATCTGTTACGCCCCGGCGGCTACCTGGCCTTCACCGAACCGGTCTGGCGAAAGGAGAACCCGCCGCCGGAGGTCAAGGAAAGCTTCGACCTGGACTATCCGACCATGGGACGGCTGGATGACGTTCTGGCGGCGATCCGAGACCGCAGGCTCCAACTGGTGGGGCACTTCACCCTGCCCGACGAGGCATGGTGGGACGATTTCTACACCCCCATGGAGGTCCGCGTTGCCGAGTTACGCCGCAAGTACGCCCGTGACGCCGAAGCTGCCGCCATCCTCGACCAACTCGCCGAAGAGCCCGCAATGCACCGCCGCTTTTCCGCCTTCTATGCCTATGAGTTCTTCGTAACCCGTCGCCCTCTTGCGGATACTGGGCCAACCTTATTCCAATGAGGCAGATGAGATAAAGGAGCTACCCGTGCAGGAGATCCCTTCCCTGCTGCCCCAGCCCAAAGCGGTTGCGGCAGCCCTCGACCGGCCGGTCAGCGAATTGCCCAGCCTGCCGGTGGTGGCCCTCAAGCTGCTCAAACTCACCAGCGATATTGAATCCTCTTCCCTGGATCTGGCCCGGGTGGTGGAGACCGACCCGGCCCTGACCGCCAAGGTGCTGCGCATCATTAATTCGGCGGCCTACGCCCTGCCCCGCAAGATTTCCTCGGTCCAACAGGCCGTGGTCCTGCTGGGCTTCTCCACCATCCGCACCCTGGCCCTGGAGGTGACCCTCTTTGAACAACTGGTACCCTCCCAGCACGGCCTGGCCTTTGATCGAATCTTCTTCTGGCGCCACTGCCTCTCGGTGGCCGGCCTGAGCATGGCCTTCGCCGAAAGCCTGGGCCACCCCGAACCCCAGGAGGTTTACGTGGCCGGCCTGCTCCACGATATCGGTAAAATTATCCTGGATGTCTACGGCCGCATCAGTTACCGGGAGTTCCTCAACAACATCTCCCGTTCCGAAGGGCTGCTGGTGGAGGAGGAGCGAGCCCTCATCGGCCTGAGCCACGACGAGGTCGGTGCCTTTTTCTGCGCCGAATGGGGTATTCCCCAAGGGATTATGCTGGCGATCAGATTCCACCACCAGCGCTTCGGCCATCTCAACCTGCCCGCCGATCAGGCCCTGCTGGTGGCCAGTGTGGCCCTGGCCAACTTCATTGCCTGGACCCAGGGCAACGGCTCGGTCAACCTGCTGGGCCACCCCATCCTCCAGCCCGAAGTGGAGCAGATCATCGATCTGGAGCGGCTCAACTTGCAGGATATGATCCGGCGGATGGAGCAGGAGGTCAAAAGCGCGGCGGATTTCTACCAATTTACTTTCCCCTCTCCTGAGGAGCAGCAGGAGAATTTGCTCCGGACCAACCTCCGCCTGGCCAGGATGAACACCCGCTTCTATTATGCCCGGGAACGGGAGCAAAACCAGGTAAACTCCGAGCTGACCAGGATGCGCGACAGCTTGACCAGCCCCCATCGCAGTCTGGACGCCGAAGAGATCATCGCCGCGACCCTGACCTCCATCCAGCGGGACTTTGGCCTGGACCGCCTCTACCTGATGCGAATCGACCATGGGAGCCGCAGCCTGCAAATAACCAATGCCCTGGACACGGTGGACTCGGGCGTGGACCTCACCGCCTCCACCCTGGCCATCACCCCCCTCTCCGGCGCCCTCATTTCCTCTCTGCGCAACCGGGAGCCGATCCTGATCCTCCGGCGCCGACCGCGGTGAAACCGAGGCCCTGACCATATTGCAAGCCCGGGAGGTTGGCCTGGTTCCCTTTGCCAACAACAACCGGGTCCTTGGCCTGATCGGGATGGACAACTGCCGCTCGGGCAAACCGATTCGGCCCGGCATCCTTCAGGCGGTGACCATCGTGGCCAACGAGTTGGGAATGGCCCTGGAGAATGCCCGGCGTTTCGCGGAGGTCTCCCAACGGGCCACCGTGGACGGGCTTACCGGAGTGAGCAACCGGGATACCCTGGACGCCATGCTGATCAAGGCCTTTGCCACCGCCACCACCGAAGCAACCCCCCTCTCCCTGGCCATGTTCGATGTGGATCACTTCAAGAAGTTCAACGACCGTTACGGCCACCAGGCCGGCGACACTATCCTGGAGTTGCTGGGAGCCACCGCCCGGAAGTTGACCAGACCCTCGGACCAGGTGGGCCGCTACGGTGGCGAGGAGTTCCTGATCATCCTCAACCGTACCGACCACCATGAAGCCCTCCATTTCGCCGAACGATTACGCCGGGAGATCGAAAAACTCGGCCTGCTGCTGGGGAAAAGATTTCCCGACACCCCCCTGACGGTAAGCGTCGGGGTAAGCTCGCTCAGTCCCACCATGGAAAACCCGAGGCAACTGGTGGCCCTGGCCGACCAGGCTCTCTACCGGGCCAAGCAGGACGGCCGCAACCGGGTGGCCGGCCTGCCCTCACCGCCAGCTTAAAAGGTGTTTTACTGGATCCATAAGCGGATCTGGCGGAATCCACTTTATTTTTCCTTTAGACCAAACGACAAAGAACCTGGTTGGCCAGGGCAAAGCCCCGCTCGCTCAAGGCGATCCTTTCCCGGTCCGCCACCAGCAGGCCCTGGGCGATCAGTTCATCCAGGATGGGTCCGTAATACTGCTGCGGGGTCAAGGCAAAGCGTTGCTGCAACTGGTCAACCCGCAAACCCTGGCGCAGGCGCAGGCCCATGATCACCGTCTCCCGGAAGGCGGCCGGCCGGCCCAGCAGCTCGGCCTCGGCATAGGGCGCCCGGCCGGCGGCCAGCAGGCGCCGGTAGCGGCCCGGGGCGGCGACGTTGACCAAGCGCAGCCCATCCAGGCAGGAGACCGCCGCCGCCCCCAGACCAAGGTAAGAGCCGTTGTGCCAGTAATTGAGATTGTGGCGGCAGGCGCGGCCGGGGCGGCAGTAGTTGGCCACCTCGTAATGCTGATAACCCGCCGCCAGCAAGGCTTGCCTGGCCTCCTGCTCCAGTTCGGCGGACAGATCCGGTTCCGGCAGCACCAGGTGGCCGGCGGCCAGCGCCCGGCCCAGCGGCGTCTCAGCCTCCGGGGTCAACTGATAGATGGCCAGGTGCTCCGGCTGCAACTCCAAGGCGGTGGCGATATCGGCGCGCCACTGGCGGCGGCTTTGGCCCGGCAGGCCATACATCAGGTCCAGGTTGAGATTGGCAAAACCAGCCTGTCGGGCCCATGCCACCGCCTGCCGGGCCTTGGCGCCGTCGTGGCGGCGGCCGATCCGGTGCAGCAATTGGTCGTGAAAACTCTGCACCCCGATACTGATGCGGTTAAAGCCGCCCCGGCGCAGTTGCCGTAACAACTCCGGGGTCAGGGTGTCGGGGTTGGCCTCCAGGCTGATTTCCGCCTCCGGGTCGAGCCGGAAGAGCTTACCCAGCCCGGCGAGCAGGTCGGTTAAGACCGGGGCCGGGTAGATGGTGGGGGTGCCGCCGCCGACAAAGAGGGTGGCAAATTTTTTTTCCTGGCTCCAGGGCAACTCCGCCAACTGCCGGGCCTGGGCCAGCAAGGCCGCCGGATAGCCGGCCGGCGGCCGGCGGCAGGGCCAGGAGCTGAAAGCGCAATAACTGCATTTGCTGCGACAAAAAGGAATATGCAGGTAAATTCCGGCCTTTTCGGGCATCAGCCGGTGCCTGAAAGGATGGGGCGGCAATGCTGGCGGATCTCTTCCATCAGGCCGTGGTCGGCAAAGCTGTAGGGGCGCTGGTCGGCGCCGACGACGCAGTGGTCCAGCAGTTGGATTTCACATAAGGCCAGGGCCAGGTATAGATGGCGGGTGAGGCGGCGGTCCTGCTCGGAGGGGTTGGTGTTGCCGGAGGGGTGATTGTGAGCCAGAATCACCGCCGCGGCGTTATGGGCCATGGCGGTTTTGACCAGTTCCCGGGGATGCACCGAAGCGGCGGTAAGGGTGCCGGTGGCGATTTCCTCCAGCGCCAGGATGCCGTAGGAGGCGTCCAGCAGGATGGCCACCAGGGTCTCCCGGCTCAAGCCCCGCATGGCGTGCAGCAGGTAATCCCCCACCTCCCGGCTGGAGCGCAGGTACTCCTTGCCGATCAGCCGCTCCCGCAGGTAACGCCGGGCCACGGCCTGGACAAAATGGATGGCAAAGGCGTTCTTGCTCCCCACCCCCTTTACCTGCTCCAACTCCTGCTGAGAGGCATCCAGCACCCGGCTCAGCGAGTTGTTGAAGCGGGCCAGCAGCTCCCGGGCCGGCTCCTTGCAATCCCGCCGCGGGGTGCCCATGGTGAGCAGCAACTCCAGCATGTCGCTGTCGGTAAGGCCGTCGGCGCCGTGGGCTAGAAAGCGATCCCGCAACCGCTGGCGGTGCCCTTCCCCCTTGCTTTTGCTGCCATCGCTGGTCATAAGCGGACTTTGGGCTGGAATTATGCTCCTTGAAGTTCCCGGCTGAAAAGCTGGTTGGCCAGTTGCGGGTTGGCCTTGCCCTTGGTCTGTTGCATCAACTGGCCGACGAAAAAGCCCATCACCTTGCTCTTGCCGCCCTTGAACTGCTCCACCTGCTCCGGGTTGGCGGCGATGATCTCCCGCACGATGGTCAGCAACTCGCCCTCGTCGCTTACCTGCACCAGGTTCTTTTCCTTGACCACGGTGTCGGGGTCGGCCCCGGAGCTCATCATCTCCTCGAAGACCGTTTTGGCGATCTTGCCGCTGATCATCCCCTCGTCCACCATGGTCAGCAGGCGGGCCAGGTGCGGTGGGCTGACCGGGCAGGCGGCGATGTCGATGCCCTCGTCGCCCTTCATCACCCGCATCAGTTCGGTCATGATCCAGTTGCTGAGCTTCTTGGCCGCCGGGTAGGCG
Organism: Desulfurivibrio alkaliphilus AHT 2; assembly: GCF_000092205.1. Classification (GTDB taxonomy): domain Bacteria; phylum Desulfobacterota; class Desulfobulbia; order Desulfobulbales; family Desulfurivibrionaceae; genus Desulfurivibrio; species Desulfurivibrio alkaliphilus. The sequence goes on from NC_014216.1 coordinate 2,271,873, forward strand.
GCCAGGGCCTGTTCAAAGTAGTCGGCCAGCTCCCGGCTGGAGGTCAACACCTCGGCGTCGTAATCCGGCAGGCCGAGCTGCTCGATGAAGCGGGTCTTGCGGGCCAGGGGCAGTTCCGGCAGGCCGGCGCGGACTTCCTCGAGCCAGCTTTCATCGATCTCCACCGGCACCAGGTCGGGGTCTGGGAAGTAGCGGTAATCGTGGGCCTCTTCCTTGGAGCGCATGGCCTGGCTGACCCCCTTGTCGGCGTCCCAGAGCAGGGTCACCTGCACCACCTCCCGGCCGTCCAGCAGCAGGTCGCGCTGGCGGCGCTCCTCGTACTCCAGGGCCTTTTGCACGTTGCGGAAGGAGTTCATGTTTTTCAACTCGGTGCGGGTGCCGAACTCCTCTTGCCCCTTGGGCCGCAACGAGATATTGGCGTCGCAGCGAAAACTCCCTTCCTGCATGTTGCCGTCGCAGATATCGAGATAGCGGACGATGGCATGCAGCTTGCGCAGGTAAGCGGCGGCCTCGGCCGGCGACCGCAGGTCCGGCTCGCTGACGATCTCCAGCAGCGGTACCCCGGTGCGGTTGAGATCGACATAGCTTTGCGGCTCGTGTTCGTCGTGGATCAGCTTACCGGCATCCTCCTCCATGTGGATGCGGGTAATGCCGATGCGGCGGCTGGGCGCCCCTTCAAGCTCGATGGTCAAGGCGCCGTGCTCGGCAATGGGCCGGTCGAACTGGGAGATCTGGTAACCTTTGGGCAGGTCGGGGTAAAAATAGTTCTTGCGGGCGAAGATATTGCGCCGGTTGACGGTGCAGTCGGTGGCCAGGGCCAGCTTAATGGCAAACTCCACCACCCGGCGATTGAGCACCGGCAGCACCCCGGGCATCCCCAGGCAGACCGGGCAGGTATTGCTGTTGGGCGGGCGACCGAATTCGGTGGAGCAGCCGCAGAAAATTTTGCTCTTGGTTTTAAGCTGGGCGTGCACTTCCAGCCCGATAACGGTTTCCAGTTCCATGATTGCTTGCAACTCCTTTACCCTTTACGGACCCAGGCTTGCACCCGCTCCAATTCCTCCGGCCACTGTTCGCCGCAGCGCAACTCGAGAAAGGCCCGGAAAAGCTGGTCGATGGTGCGCTGGGCCGTTTCATAAAGACCGATCTGGTCCAGCAGCCGGCCTTCCACTTCCATGGGATCGTCACTCTCGCCGCTGCCGGTTTCGGTTTTGGGCAGGCGAACGTTTTGGAATTCAAAGAGGCGAGCCTTCAAGGTCAGGCTCCATTCATGGTTGTCGATTTCAAAACGGATCCGGGCCTGTTCCGGTTTTTTGCCCAGGGCCAGGCCGGCCCGGGCCTCCTTCAACTCGGTCATCAGGCCGCGGCAAACCAGCTTTTCGTGGGCCTCGCCCTCGCCGTATTCCAGCAGCATGTGCTTTTCAAAGACTACCAGGATCTCCCGGCCCAGTTCCGGCACCATCACCGCCCCGCCCCGCTCCTCGCTCTTGTACCAGAGCCAGAGCAAAAACTCCTGGCCCAGGAAATGCTTTTCTTCGATCAGGTCGACCAGATCCACGTTTATCTCCCATATCTCCCCGAAACCGGCCCGGTGCGGGCAGGCCGGCGCCTGGCTTGGCAACCCGTTACAGGTCGGGCAAAGTTAAATGAAAATCGCCGGGGACAAATCCGCCAGCGGGCGGTGCCGCTCTGGCGGCAGCAGGTGTTCGGCCGCCAGATAGGGCGGCTGCAAAATAATGCCCAACTCGAAGGTGTTGCGGAACAGCTCCTCGAAGGTTTCCTGGGCCTTCTGGTTGCCGGAGAAAAAGAGAATGGTCCCTTCGGCCAGGTTCCAGCACATGTCGTAAACCGCCGGGGCCGGAAAGGATTTTTTCAGCAACATCAGGTGCATGTTGTCTTTGATCTCAATCTTCTGGGCCCGGCTCAGCTTGGGCACCTGGTGCATCTTTTTCAGGCGCTCTTCTTCCTTGAGGCAGAATTTTTTCAAAATCCGGGCCGCCACCTTGCGCTCGTCCACCCGCATGCTCATGGCCAGGTAATCGCCCACCGCGTAAGGCCCCTGGCTGAAGTCATGATCAAACATGCTGGCCAGCGACACCCACCCCACCGATTGTTCATCGAAGGTGTCATCGATATCGCGAAAGGCATGGGCGACGATCCGTTGGGCGGCGAAATCCCAGAAATTTTCCGGCATCTCACCTTCCACCGCGTAGCGGACAAAACCGCCCGAGCGGGACATGATTCCCATTTTATTCTCCCTTAAACTGGTTGGCGCTGCACCGCTGAACAGACCCGGCAGCCCCATGATGGCCGACACAAAAACGGCAAAATAGCAGACCATGGCGGCTCCGACAAGCACTTTCACCGGCGGCCGCGCCATGTGGCAGCTTTCCCTTGACATCGGTGCCAGGCTGTTGTAAAAGAGTGCGTCTCAGCAAGGGGGGTCGTTAACTCAGTTGGTAGAGTACCTGCCTTTTAAGCAGAGAGTCGTTGGTTCGAGTCCAACACGACCCACCATCGACAAGGCGGAAGAAGGCCGATCGGTTGATTTTCCGCCATCCCTTGCCGCGACCAAAGAATAGATCTTGGTCCCCATCGTCTAGTCAGGTCCAGGACACCGGCCTTTCACGCCGGCAACACCGGTTCAAATCCGGTTGGGGACGCCAGTTAAATCAAGGGGTTAGCTTTCAGGAGCTAACCCCTTTTTTTGTTCTGGTGGTTTTCCCGCTTGTTTGCGTGCCGTTTTTGCTTTACAAAAAGATATTGAGGCCTCTAAAAACTGGGAAAATTGGCCCCTTTTTTGCCGTCAGGGTCTGCCTGTTGCCACTTTTTACCAGGAGCAGACGTGAACCACTTTTTTCGCTCCTCCATCCGCAACAAACTGCTGCTGTTGCTGGCGGTAACCCTGGCGCCGGCCCTGGTGATCATCACGTACACCGGCCATGAGCGTCGCCAGGAGGCCATTGCCGAAGCCCACCGGGAGGCTATTCTGCTGGTGGACACCATCGCCAACCAACAGGAACTGCTGGCGGAATCCATTGGCACCATGCTGGTAACCCTCTCCCGCCTGCCCATGGTGGAATGCTTGGACGGCGAGGCCTGTAGCGCTTTTTTCGCCGAACTGCTGGACTCCCTGCCCCATCTTACCAATATCGGGCTTTTTAACCTCGACGGCGACATGGTGGCCAGCGGCCGCACGGTTGAGCCGTTCAACAATGCCGACAGCCGCCAGTTTCGCCAGGCCGTGGCCAGTGGGCGACTGGCCGCCGGAGAATACAGTCTCGGGCGCATCACCCGCACCCCCAGTTTTCAGTTTGCTTTGCCGGTTTATGACCAACGGCAGCACCTGGCGGGGGTGATCCAGGCCGGCTACAGCCTTGAGCTGTTTGTCGACACTTTTACGAAAGCCGAGCTGCCGTCGCAAACGGTGCTGGGCATCCTGGATCACCAAGGCCGGCGGTTATTTCGTTACCCGCCCACCGACAAATTCCTTACCGGTGAAAAGGCCCCGGATCATCTCTGGACAATTTTCAGCGGCCCCGAGCCGCAGGGCGCCATGCTTCAACTCGACGGCCTCCAACGCCCGCGACTTATTGCCTACCGGCAGCTTTTTCTACCCCATGACCCTGCCCCCTATACGATCATCCATATTGCGGTGTTGAAAGAGGAGGCCCTGCTGGCCAGCCGCCTGGCCCTGTGGCGCAATCTGCAGCTTCTGGGCGGCGCCGTGCTGGCCGCCCTGATGCTAATCTGGCTGTTCAGCGGTCGCCTGTTGCTGACCCCGCTGGGTAAACTGGTCACCGCCACCCAGCGCCTGAAAGACGGCGACCTGGCCGTGCGCAGCGCCCTGCCCCATGGTTCCGACGAGTTGGGGCGACTGGCCCAGGCCTTCGACGAAATGGCCGCCAACCTGGAGGAGCAGACCCGGCGCCTGAAAGAAGCCGAAGAGGGTTACCGGCAGATTTTTGAACAGTCCCAGAGGGGGATTTTTCAGAGCAGCCAGGAGGGGCGTTTTTACCTGATCAACCCGGCCATGGCCAAAATTTTTGGCTACGAGGGGCCGGAAGAGATGCTGCTGGGGATTAAAAACCTGGAAGAACAGCTCTATGTGCAAGCTGAAGACCGGCTGCGATTGTGGCAGATCCTGCAGCAAGAGGGGGCTGTGGAAGACTTTGAAGTGGCCATGCGCCGCCGGGATGGCAGCACCATCTGGGTGTCTTTATGCGCCCGGCTGATTCACGGCAAACAAGGCAAGCCGCTGTATGCCGAGGGCAGCCTGGTGGACATCACCGCCCGCAAGGCCGCCGAAGATGAAATCAAGCGATCCAACGCCGAGTTGGAGCAATTCGCCTATGCCGTCTCCCACGACATGCGCCAGCCGCTGCGAATGGTCAGCGGCCACCTGGAACTGCTGGCCAAGCAACTGGGCCCCCGGCTTGATGACACCGAGGCTCAATCACTCCATTTTGCCCTGGACGGCGCCCGGCGACTGGACCAGATGATCGTGGCCCTGCTGGAATACTCAAGGGTGGGTCGCAAAACCGAGCCCAAGCAACCCCTGGAAAGTCGCCAGGCCCTGGAAGATGCCCTGCTCTTTCTGGAGCCGGCAATCAAGGAAAAACAGGCGGAAATCAACATTCACGGCCAGTGGCCGGAAATATTTGCCAGCCGCGACGAGATCACCCGGCTGCTGCAGAACCTGCTGGACAACGCCCTCAAGTATCACCGCCCGGCTGCGCTGCCCAAAGTTGAGATCAACAGCCGGATCAGCGACCAGTACTGGCTGGTAACGGTCAGCGACCAGGGGATCGGCATCGAACCCGATCAGCAGCACCGTCTTTTCCAGGTCTTCTCCCGCCTGCAGAGCCGCGAGCATTTCCCGGGCAGCGGGGTGGGGCTGGCATTATGCCGGAAGATCGTAACCCACCACGGCGGCTGGATTCGGGCCGATTCGGCCGGTCCGGGGCAAGGCAGCGCCTTTACCTTTGCCCTCCCTCTAACCGGCGGCGCCCCGTAAAAAAGATCAAGCTTTCACGTCAATCAGCCGCCGCTCGCCGCCGCCGGTGGTTTTTTCCAGGGCCTCTTTTAGGGCCGGCAACAGCGCCCCGGCACTGACCAGGCAGCGAAAATCCGCTTCATACCCCAGCTCGGCCAGACGCCGGCGCAACTCCCCCAGCCGGCTCCGCAAAAAATCGGCCGCCTCGGCGCTGGCCAGGAAAAAATCTCCCACCAACCGCTCGCCCTGCACTCGGACCTGCAACTGCAATTCACCCAGCCTGCTCATCTCGAGGAAAAAGGCCAGGGTCATGACCTCCTCCCCCCCTTCTTCCTTGCTTTCTTCCCGGCTCAGCAGCCAACTGCCGGCCCCGGCGTCGAAAGCAAAAAAGCAGGGCAGCAGCCACAGGGGCATCTGCTGGGTGGCCGGCTGCTGCTCATTGATCCCGACCATGGCCTCAAGCATCCCGCCGACCCTGCCCAGCGCCGCCAGCAGCTCCCGGTCAACCCCGGCCGGTGGCTGCTGGCGCAAAATGGTCAGTGCCGCCTGCAGTTGTTCCGCCAAGCCGGCGGGGGGCCGGCTGGCACCGGAACCGGCTGCGGCTGCCGCAGCGGACCAGGCGGCGCCGCCCCGCTCGCCAAAACCGCCGGGCCGCAGCCAGGAAGCCAGTTGGATGATCTTTTCCGGGGCCGGCTGCGGTCCCAGGGCCAGGCGCGCCAGCAAATCCGCCGGTTCTGCCGGCAGGCCGCCGCCGCTGGCCGCCCTGACCAGGGGTGCCAGTTGTCCCAGGCGGCTCAACTCGCCCAGCCCTCCGGTGGCCTGTTGCAGGAAGCGATACATGGCCCCCTTCTGGTCCGCCAAAGCCAGGCGGGGTTCACTGCCCCCCTGGCGCACCTCAAACCAGAACTCCCGGCCCGGGGTCAGCGGCACCGAACTGCGGGCGTTGACCCGTTCCCCGGCCAGCTCCAGCACCACTCGGCCGTCGGCCCCGGCACTTACCACCCGGCCCTGGAGCAGACGCCCCGGCTCCCAGGAAGAAGCAGGCCCGGCGGGCCGCTCGCCCGGCGGGGCGTCTCCCCGGCCCTGAACCGGGCGGGTTGGCAAGGTCAGCTCGCTGATCTTCATAGAGGAATCCGTTCACCAGGGGCACTAAACTGCCGGCTTAACGGGCCGTAAGCGTTCAGCAGTGCCGCAGGTTCGGGCAAGCAGACAGGCGCAGCGTACCCCTGTACGTAAGCCTGGCTGATCGCCCGAAGATGCGGTGCTGCTGAACGCTTACTCATAGAGGAATCCGGACGGTTGCCTCCATCCCGCCGTTTTTGGCGGTTTTAAGGGAAAAGGTGCCGCCGTGGGCCTCCACCGCCTTTTCCACCAGGGTCAGGCCCATGCCGGTACCGTAGGTCTTGGTGGTAAAAAACGGGTCCCGGGCCCGCTCAACCTGAGAGCTCGGCAGCCCGGTACCGGTATCACGCACCTTGACCACCGCCTGCTCCTCTTCGACCAAGATGGTAATCGTAAGTTGACCACCGTGGGGCATGGCCTCGACGCTGTTTTTCAGCAAATGCAGAAAAACCTGCCGCATCTGGCGTTCATCGGCATTGGCCGTTACCCCGCCGGGCGGACACAGGATATCCCAGGTAATCTGCTGCCGCTTGAGCTCCTGCTGCAGCAACAGCAGGGTCTTTTTCACCAGGTCGCAAAGCTGCAGGGGTTGTTTTTCCAATTTGACCTGGCTGACAAAATCGAAAAGCTCGTTCAGAGTGGACTCCAGACGAGCGGTTTCCCGGGTAATCACCTTGATATATTTACCCCAGCTTTCATCGTCGGACTTTTTCTCCAGAATGCGGGAAACTCCGCCGATGGAGGTGATGGGGTTGCGGATGGTGTGGACCAGTTGGGCTGCCATCTGACCGATGGCCGAGTAACGCTCGGCTTCAACCAGCAGGTCTTTGCTGCGGTTGAGCTCATCGTAGAGGGCCTCCAACTCGGCCAGCCGCTGCTGCATTTCCTGGTACAAGTGACTCTGCTCAATGGCCAGGCTGGCCTGGCTGGCAAAGAGCTCCAGAGCGCTGACATGGACACCGGTGATGGCCCTGCCGGTCACGTAGTTGTCGGCAATGATCACCCCGAAGGCCCGCCCGGGGGAATAGAGCGGCACCACCACAAAGCTGTCCTCACCCAAAATACTGGTCAGTTCGTGGGGCACCGGCAGGGGGTCGCCGGCGGGCAGATGCCCCCCATTACCGTCCTTCTCGCCGTTGCCCCAGTGGCGGTGCAGCAGCAGGGGAAAACCGCCCAGCTCCCGGGAGACCAGTGCACTGCGGCGGCTGTTCACCGCCTTGATCAGCAGGTTATCGTGCTCATCGGCCGACACGGTAAGGCGCCGCACGATGCGGTTGACCTCCGAGTCATCTTGCGTGCACCGCTGCTTGATATCCTGCACGATCTGGCCGAAATCCATCCCCTTTTCCCGCATCTCTCCCCAGATCCGGCCGGCCTCTTCCCGGCAGCCCGGACCGATGGCCATATGTCCCCGCAGTTCCTTGTCATCCTTGGTGAACATGGCCAGAAAGGCACGGTTGAAGCCCAGCCCCTCCTGGGCGGTGATCCCCACCAGCACCGCCTGCAGAATCTCGTCGAGTTCCACGGTGCTGAGGTAAACGTTGTTCATCTTCAAAGAAAGCTGGTGGAGCAGCCGCAGCCGGAAATGAGCCTCCTCCAGCTCTTCCTGGTATTTACGGTTTTCCAGCAGCAGGCGGCGTTTTTCCAACGCCCGGCGAGCAACATGAAAAATCTGGTCGAAATTGGCCGGCTTGGAAATGTAATCGGTGGCCCCCTGGCGCATGCACTCCAGGGCCACCTGCAGATCAGCCACTCCGGTGAGCATCACCACCGCGATATCGGAATCTTTTTCCACCACCCTGGGCAGCAGGGTAACCCCGTCGATATCGGGCAGGCCGATGTCCAGCAGCATCAGGGCAACCTTGCGCCGGGTCAGCAGATCAAGTAGCGAGGAAGCGTCGGCACACTCCTCCACCGCCAGCCCATGGCTGGCAAAATAACGGTGCAGGGGTTCACGGATAGCGGGATCATCGTCGACGATGACCGCCACCTCCCCATCCCGGAGCAGCTGATCCAGGGTTAGAGAGACATGTTGGGGAACTCCAGCGAGGGTCGCCACCATAAAAAACACCAGTAAGATTAAAGCCCATGCTGCCGGTCACGGGATCGGTGAGCGCCGGCCAGGCTAGACCATGCTAGGAGGACGGAGGGCCAAAAGTCAAGCCTCTAAACAACCCTTGGCGGCCGGCTCCTGGCAATCCTTGGCAGCCCGTTGACAAAGCCACGCTTTGCTTTTTCAAGGGGGTTGCTAAGCGCGAATCTTTTCGGTGGCCAGCAGGTGGTCGAAAAAATCAAGCAGATAAGCGCGTTGGCGGGGCTCCGGGTAACCGATGCAGGTACAGTGCAGGTTGCCGGAACTGCGCACCAGCAACTCAAAAATCGCCTGCTTTTCGGTCAACTCAACGGCGAAGAAAAAAGGGGCGCACTCTTCATGCCCTTGCTGGGCAGCCCCCCACAACTCCCGGGGCAACTCCAGCCAGTAAAGATCGGTCATCGGGCCGGGCCGCAAATGACGTTTCAGGTAACTTTCAATATTCTGCCGTTCTTCCCGGCTCAGTTGATCAACCACCAGTTGACGCATAACCAGCTCCCTTCAAAAACTTGCAAAACTCCCTGAAACAGCAGGGTTACCAACCTTACTCGAAAATCTCCGAAAAAACGATATCTTTTCCCCGGGCGTCACCCCGCCTTTCAACTTCGGTTTACGGCTTGACATTTACCGCTGCCGACCGTTATTTTCCTGTAATCGTTAACCCACCGTGTTGTTAGACTTGGCCAACGGTTACAACTTTCCCGATGAACGGCCCGCTGCAACAGGGGCTGTGCGCATAGGTCGGCCTATCTTTTTGGGTCGACCACTAGCTAGAAAAAGCCAGGGACGGACTTTTTGCGATTCCATCATTGGTAAGGAGGAACCAACCATGCCGGAAGATTGCCTGTTCTGCAAAATTATCAAGGGGGAGATCCCCGCCCAGAAGCTGTACGAAGATGACCAACTGCTGGCCTTTTGGGATATAGCGCCCCAGGCCCCCAAGCATTTCCTGGTCATTCCCAAGAAACATGTCAGTGGGCCGGGCGATCTGGCCCCCGGCGACGACTCCATCATCGGCGCCCTGGTCCGTAAAGGGGCTCAACTGGGCGCCGAACAGGGGATTACCGATTGCCGCCTGGTGATGAACAACGGCGCTGAAGCAGGACAAACCGTTTTTCACCTGCACATGCACGTCCTGGGCGGTCGTGCCCTGGCCTGGCCCCCGGGCTGATTGGCGGTATTTAACAGGAATAATAATATGACGCGAATACCCGTGGTGGCGGTGGTGGGCATGCCCGACTGCGGCAAGACCACCTTGCTGGAAAAGCTGCTGCCCGAGCTTAAGGGGCGGGGCCTGAAAGTCGGCACCATCAAGCACCATGTCCATGAATTTACCATGGATACGCCGGGCAAGGATACCTGGCGGCACAAGCAGGCCGGGGCGGATGCCGTGGTGCTGGCCTCCCCCACCGGTATCGGCCTGGTTCGCGATACCGACCGCGACCTGGGGGTCGACGAACTGGTCACCCGCTACCTCAATGATGCCGACCTAGTCCTGGCGGAAGGCTACAAGCACACCCGGCTGCCCAAGATTGAAGTTTACCGGGCGGAGCTGCACCCCTCCCCCTTGCCCGGCCGGGACGCCACCTGGCTGGCCATGGTCAGCGCCGACCCGCCTGCAAACCTTGGGTTGCCAAGCTTTGCCCCGGATCAGATCAAGGAACTGGCCGATTTCCTGGAGGATCACCTGCGGCAGGCGGCTAAACAGGCCACTCCCACCGGGCGCTCTTATATTCACTTGGAGGTGGACGGGCAGCCGGTACCATTAAACCGCTTCGCCGCCTCCCTGCTGCGGCGCGGCATTAAAGGGATGATCGCCAGCCTGCGAGGTTGCGAGCGGCCCCGCAAAATTTCCCTGAACATCACCGAAGGCCATAATCCCGATGACCACAGCGGCAATCATGCCGACTGAAGCGGCGGCCGGCGACTTTACCGAAGCCACCGCGGGAGTGATTCTGGCCGGTGGCAAAAGCAGCCGGTTCGGCAGCAACAAGGCCCTGGCCCACTACCGGGGCCGCCCCTTGGTGGCCAGGGTGGCGGCGGTGCTGGAGGAAATTTTCAGCGAGCGGCTGCTGGTGACCAACACCCCGGCCGATTACGCCTTCCTCGGCTGGCCCATGACCGGCGACCTGGTACTTAACGCCGGCCCCCTGGGGGGGATCCAGGCGGCCCTGCGCCGCATTGACGCCCCGCGGGCCTTTGTGGTCGCCTGTGACATGCCCCACCTCAACGGGGCGGTTATCCGGCGGCTGTGCCGCTGCCCCGGCGACTGGGACGTGATTCTGCCGGCGCCGACCACCGGGCCTGAGCCCCTGCATGCCGTTTATCACCGGCGAATTCTGCCGGCGGTGGAGGCGGCCCTGGCCCGGGGCGAGGGCAAACTCAGCCTGCTGTTGCAGGAACTGCGGGTGCGCCGGATGACCGCGGCGGAACTGGGCCTGGCGGCGGCATCGGACCCGGCCTTTACCAACATCAACTACCGGGAAGACCTTTGACCATCCTGACTTTGCAGCAGGCGCAGCGGCAGATTCTGGCCCACAGCCGGCCGGGCCTGCCGGAAATGGTGCCGCTGGAAAGGGTCCTGGGCCGAATCCCGGCCACCGCCGCCCGGGCCCGCCTGGCGGTACCTTCCTTTCCCCACTCCAGCCGGGACGGCTACGCCCTGCTGGCCAGCGACAGCCAGGAAACAGGCGGCGCCGAGGAAACAGCCGGTTACCCGCCCCGGATTCGCCTGGCGGTGGTCGGTGAAATCGCCGCCGGACGAACCCGGCCCGCCAAACGGCTGCAGCCCGGCCAGGCTTACCGGATCATGACCGGCGGCCTGCTGCCTCCCGGGGCCGATGCCGTTATTCCCTTTGAAAGGGTTTACCGGGAGGAAGAAGATTACATTACCCTCTCCTCGCCCTGCCGGCCGGGCGATTATATTCGCCCGGTGGGCGCCGACCTGCGCCGGGGCCAGATCATCGTAACGCCCGGGCGGCCGGTGGCCCCGGAACATTTACCGCGGCTGGCCACCGCCGGGGTTGGGGAGCTGGCGGTTTACCCCCGCCCCCGGGTCGGGCTGCTCTGTACCGGCAGCGAGCTACTGGATGACACCGGGGAAAACCCGGTACCCGGTCATCTGATCAGCGGCAACCGCTTCCTTCTGGCCGGCCTGATCCGCCGCTGGGGGGGGGAGCCGGTGGACCTGGGGACGGTCAAAGACGACCCCGGGGCCATTGCCGCCATTTTGCATCGCCAGGCGGAAAGCGGCCTGGCGATGATTATTTCCACCGGCGGGATGGGACCGGGCAAGTATGACCTGGTGGACGGCGTGCTGACCCGCCTGCAGGCCCACCTGCTGTACCGGGAACTGCGCCTGCGCCCGGGCAAGGCCACCATGGCCGCCCTGCTGGGCAGCACCCTTTTTTTCGGCTTACCGGGACCGCCACCGGCGGTGCACCTGCTCTTTTACCTGCTGGTGGCGCCCGCTCTGCGCCGGGCCCAGGGCCACCATCGGCCCCGGCCGCTGATCGTGCAAGCCCACCTGCGGCAAGCTCTGAAACTGCGCCGGGGCCGGGTAATTCAACTGAAAGACGCGCAACTGCAGGCCGACCGGGGGCGGCTGCTGGTCCGCCCGCTGCCGCCCGGCGAAACCATGAACGCCATCATTCTGGCCCCGGCCAACCGCCGGGAATTATTGCCGGATGAGCTGGTGCGGGTATTTCCCCTGCGGCAAAACTGTCACTCTGATCTGGGATACTGAGGAGTAAAAAATGCTGGAATTACGTTTTATCCGGGAAAACCTGGAACTGGTCAAAGAAAAAACCGCCGCCCGTGGTCTGGATCGCGCCCTTTTGGATAATTTCAGCTCTCTGGACCGGCAGCGCCGCGATATCCTGCAGGAACTGGAAAGCGGCCGCAACCGGCGCAAAAGCGAGTCCCAGGAGATCGGCACCCTGAAAAAGGCGGGTCGGGAAGAAGAGGCGGCGGCTAAAATGGCGGCCACCAAGGAACTGGGTCAGCGGCTCAAGGAGCTTGAGGAGCAACTGGCGGAGATCGACCAGCGGCTGGAGGAGATCGTCATGGGGGTCCCCAACCTCTGCGACGACTCGGTACCTCTTGGCAACGACGAAACCGATAATGTCGAGTACCGCCGCTGGGGCAGCCCGCCCGAGTTTGCTTTCAGCCCCAAGGCCCACTGGGAGTTGGGCGAGGAGGACGGCAGCCTGGATTTCGGCCGGGCCGCCAAGCTCTCCGGGGCCCGTTTTGCCCTGCTGCGAGGCTTTGCCGCCCGCCTGGAACGGGCCCTGATCAGCTTCATGCTGGACCTGCACACTCAGCGCCACGGCTATACCGAGGTGTTGCCCCCCTTCCTGGTCAACACCGCCAGCATGACCGCCACCGGCCAGCTGCCCAAGTTCGCCGAGGATCTGTTCAAAATCGCCGATTCCGATCTCTGGCTGATTCCCACCGCCGAGGTGCCGGTTACCAATATCCACCGGGAGGAAACCATCGCCGAACAGGAGCTGCCCATCCGCTACTGCGCCTACACCCCCTGTTTCCGCTCCGAGGCCGGCTCTTATGGCCGCGACACCAAAGGGCTGATTCGCCAGCACCAGTTCGACAAGGTGGAGCTGGTCAAATTCACCACCCCCGAAAGCTCCGAGGAAGAGCTGGAGATGTTGCTGAGCAATGCCGAAACGGTGCTGCAACTGCTGGAGCTGCCCTACCGGGTGGTCACCCTGTGCAGCGGCGACCTGGGATTTTCTGCCCGTAAAACCTACGACATCGAGGTCTGGATGCCGGCCCAGAACTGCTACCGGGAGATCTCCTCCTGCAGCAACTTCGGCGATTTCCAGGCCCGCCGCGGCGGCATTCGCTACCGCCCCAAAGACCGCAACAAAAGCACCCTGGTCCACACCTTGAACGGCAGCGGCCTGGCGGTTGGCCGCACCCTGGCGGCCATCTACGAAAACCACCAGCAGCCCGACGGCACCATCCGCCTGCCGGAAGCCATCAGGCCCTACTTCGACCCCAGAATGTAACACTGCGTAAGCGAACAGCCGCACCACATTTTGCGGTCAAGGAATTTAAAAGCCCGTCAGTGCCGGAGATTCGGGCAAGCGGCCCGGCGCCGCGTACATCAGTACGCAAGCCGGGCCGATCGCCCGAAGATTCGGTGCTGACGGGCTTTTAACGGAGGATGCAGCGGTTGCGGCCGGCCTCCTTGGCCGCGTAGAGGTTGCTGTCGGCTCGGGCCAGCAGCGATTCGGGGGTTTCATCGGTTTCAAACTCCGCCACCCCGATGCTCATGGTTTTCTGTACCGCCACCCCTTCCGTGGGGTGAAATTCCAGCTCGGCAAATTTACGCCGCAACCGTTCCGCCAGCCCAAGGGCGTTTTCCCCCGTGGTTTCCGGCAGAATAACGGCAAACTCCTCGCCGCCGATACGGCAGGCCAGGTCGTTGAGCCGCACCGTGTTCCGCAGCAACTCGCCCATGGCCGCCAGCACCCGATCACCCTGGGGATGACCGTAGGTATCGTTGAAGTGCTTGAAGTTGTCGACATCCATCATCAGCAGGCTCAGGACATTACCGTAACGCCGGGCCCGCTCCACTTCCGGGATCAGGTTTTTGTTGAAGTAGCGCTTGTTGTAGAGCCCGGTGAGTTCATCAATGATGCTCAGCTCCTTGTAGCGCTGCTCGCTTTCCTGCAGAGCCTTCTCCGCCCGCACCCGGCTGGTGACATCGGAAATATGCTTAACGATCCCCACCATGTCACCGGCCGGACCGCGAAATGGGGTGGCCAGTACATGATAATGGGAGGGGCCGCCGTTGGGGCCGGGGCGCTCGATATCGTTCTCCACCACCTCTTCCCCGGCCTTGATCCGCCGCATAGGGCAAGCCGGGCTGTGACACATGGTTGAAGGGAAAACCTCGTAGCACTTGGCGGTTTTGGCCTTGACCGAGGAAACTCCGGCCATCCGCAAAAATGCTTCGTTAAAACGCAGGATCCGGTGCCGGGTATCGATGAGCAGAATGCCGCCGGCTACGGTCTTGAAGATCTGATTGACCTCAATATAGGCCCGGGAGGCCTCGGCGGCCATTTCGTTGGCCCGGGTAATGGCGCTTTCCAGTTGGGCGTTGAGCGACTCCAGTTCCCGGCGATGCTTCTCCCTGGCCTCTTGGTGTTCCTGGAGTTGGCGCATGTCATCGCTGTTTTTTCGGGCCGCCGCCAGCCAGGCCTGGAAAAAATCCCGTTTTACCGGTTTGGTCAAATAGTAGGTCACCCCGGCCTTTAGGGCCTCTTCCATCTCCTGGGGCCGCTCCTGGGTGGTGACCATCAGGATGGTCACATAGGGGCCGTCGGCGTGCTGCCGGATCAGGCGGGCCAAGGCCAGGCCGTCCATGCCGCGCAGCAGCCAGTCCAGCACCACGATGCGGGGATTATGACGCTGAAAAACCTCCCAGCCGCGCTCGGCGTCTTCACAGGCGTATACCTGGTAGCCTTCAATCTCGGCCACCGCCTCGAACAACCGCCGGGTAACGGGATCATCCTCCACGATCAGCAACGGTTCCTTGGTGGTCTGCCGGGCCATCTATTTTCCCCTGCCTTCCAGAGCCAGTTCCAGCAATCGGTCCAGTAACGCTCCAAAACTCAGGCCATGGGTCGCTGCGGCCTGAGGCAACAGACTGGTGGGGGTCATCCCCGGGATGGTATTGGTTTCCAGCACATAGAGGCCACCCTCGGCCAGGATCATGTCGGTGCGGCTGTAGCCGCGCAGATTCAAGGCCTGATGGGCCAGACAAGCGCAACGCTGGACCTCGGCGGTGACCTCGGCGGGAAGTTGGGCGGGGCAGATCTCCCGGGTGGCGCCGGCCTGATACTTGGCCTGATAGTCGAAGAAGCGATATTCCTTGCCAGGGATAATCTCCACCACCGGCAGGGGGGTAAGATCGGCATTGCCCAGTACCCCGCCGGTCAGTTCCCGGCCGGCAATAAATTCCTCGACCATAACCTGATCGTCAAAATCAAAGGCCAGTTTAAGGGCCGGTACCAGTTCGGCCGGCTGATCGACCAGACTCATGCCCAGGCTGGAGCCCTGCCGTACCGGCTTGACCACCAGTGGCAGCTTAAGGGACTGTAGCAGCCGAGCGGGATCGTCCAGGTCAGCCGACCCGGCCATCTCCCAGGCCGGGACCAGCAGGCCGGCATGGCGGTAGAGCTGCTTGGCCAGGTCTTTGTCCATGGCCAGGGCGCTGCCCAAGACCCCACTGCCCTGATAGGGGATCTCCAGCAGGTCCAGCAGGCCCTGGATGCTGCCGTCTTCGCCCAAGGGACCGTGCAGGAGGATAAAGGCCACATCGAGCTGCGGGGCATCGGCCACCAAGCGGGCAAGGTCGGTGGCCGGATCATAGCGGCGCACATCGTATCGCTCTGTGTTGATGGCCTTTTCAACCTCTCTGGCGCCGGCCAGAGAAACCTCGCGCTCACCGGATTTGCCACCGGCCAGCAACGCCACCCGCAATTTTTCTTTTTTTGCCATTAAAATCGGTTACCAACCAGTCAGCAGTTTATCGATTATCCTCCTAGCCCACAAAAGGTTTCGCCATTCTATCCTAGTATGCTTTCTCATTTTGTCCATATTTTTTTATCTTGATTTATACCCTACACCGGGGGCGATCCGGTCAACTCAAAAACCGCCGTGGCCTGCCTCGCTTTCAGGCCACTATTTTTTCCCGGCAGAAAGGCCACCACCCCGCCCCGACGGCCGTCACCAAGCCCCAGTTCCTCAAGGGCGACGGCACTGAAGGGCGCAAAGACACTGCGTTTAAAAAAGGCGCTGCGGTCGGCGGAAGTAAAAAACGGCGGCAGGTTGTCCGGGAGTTGGTGCCAGAGCCGATCCCGGGCCTCTTTGAGGCGGTCCCGGCCGGCTTCCACCGGCCGCTGCAAATGCTCCGGCCAGCGGCGGTGGCCGCAGGCCAGCCAGTCGAAACGCAACAGCTCCAGGGCCAGTTGGGCGTCGTCGCGCCGGCGAAAATGGTCGGCAAGGGCGCTGCTGAGCAACTCCTGGGTGCGGGCCCGGCCAAAAAAGTTCCGGGTGGCACAGGTGGCGGCCAGTTCCTGAAAAAATGCGGCCGGGTTGATCTCCCGGCGTAACAGATAATTCAGGGTGGCGAGAAAAAAACGCGGATTGTAATAAGATTCGATCAGCTCACCCAGGCGATACAGCTCGGCCACCTCATCCCTGGTCAGCCAGCGGGTGGCGAGAACCGGATAGGGCGGTTCCTGGCAGCAGCGCAGGGCAAACTCCTGTCGGCGCGCCGCCAGCGGCGTGTCCGGCAGCACCTTAAGCAGGCCCAGTTGCAGCTGGTGGGGCCTTAGGGCCATGATACCGTTCAACGATTCCAGGTAACTGGCCCGGGTTTCAAAGGGCAGGCCCAGGATCAGGTCTAAATGGAGATGAATATTGTCGCCGGCCACCAGCCGCCGGATAGCCTCCCGGGCCCTGGCCAGGTCCGGGTAACGATTAACCGCCGCCAGACTGGCCGGGTTAAATGACTGCAGGCCGATTTCAAAGCGAAACAGGCCCGGCGGCACCGTGGCCAGAAACTCCAGGGCCTGGTCGGTAAAAAGATCCGGGGCGATTTCAAAGTGGAAAACCGTCGCCGGTGGCTCAGGGGGCGGCTCAGACGGTGGCGCAGCCGGCGCCACCGCATCGGGTGCCTCGGCGGGTGCGCCCGGCCCCGGCGGGGCGGCCGCCCCTTCCCGGCTCCGGGCCACCAGGAAACGCCAGATCTCCAGGGCCCGTTCCGGCGGGGCATTGAAAGTACGGTCCACCAGGCGAATGCTTTTGGGGCGAGCGGCCAGCAGGAGCTCCAGTTCAACCAGGACCTCCTGGAGCTCCCGGTAAGCCACCCCCCGCCGGGCCGAGGAGAGACAATAGGAACAGGCAAAGGGGCAGCCCCGGGAAGACTCGTAGTAAACATGACGGTTTTGCAGTTCAGCGGCAAAATCCTCCGGCCGGTACGGCAGGCGGAAAGGTGCAGCGAAATCGGCCTGGTAAGTCGACGGCAGGCGACCGGCAGCCAGGTCGGCATAAAAATCCGGCCCCAGCCCTTCCGCCGGCCCCTGCACCACACAGACCCCGGCCGCGGCAACCTCCCGGGGCAGATCAAGATGCGGCGCCTGGGGACCGCCGAGAACCAGCGGCAAATCGGGCCTCACCTGCCGCAAGTCGAGCAGCAGGCGGCGGGTGTAAACGGCGTTCCAGACATAAACCGAAAAAAAGAGCGCTGACGGCTCCTGATCCAGCAAGCCCTGAAGGGTTTCGTAATAGGGGTCGTTAATGGTCAGCTGGCAGATCTCCAGCCGGGCGGCCGGCAGGTTTTCCGCCAACTGCTGGCGCAGGTAAAACAGGGCCGGGGCGGAATGAACAAAACGGGCGTTGAGGGCCACCAGACGAATTAGCATTGTGATAATGAAAGGAACCGGTTAAATTACGGGGTTTGCAGGTTAATTGCCAAGCATACCGGCCCGGGCGGCGGTTGGCAAGCACCGAAACACCCCTGAAACACTAACCGTGCAACAGCTTATGCTAACGGCTGAGTGATTATCAGCCCGTTGCCAAAAACGCTGCGGGCGGCCATTTCCCTGGAATAACCCTGATGCTGCCATACCCCGAAATCGATCCGGTAATTTTTCAGTTGGGCCCCCTGGCCGTACGCTGGTACGGCCTGATGTACGTACTGGCCTTCATCGCCGCCTACTTGCTGGTCCGTTACCAGATCCGGCGTTACCCCCACCCCGGCCTGGCCGAGCATTTCGACAACCTCAACCTGGTGCTGATCATCAGCCTGATTGTCGGCAGTCGGCTGGGTTATATACTTTTTTATAATTTTTCCTATTACTGGCAACACCCTTGGGAAATCTTCGCCACCTGGCAGGGGGGGATGTCTTTCCACGGCGGCATGCTGGGGCTGTTAATCGGTGGCTGGCTCTTTTGCCGTTACGCCAAGCTGGATTTCTGGCGCAGCGCCGACGCTTATGCCGTGGCGGTCCCCATTGGGCTTGGCCTGGGGCGGCTGGGCAATTTCATCAACGGTGAGCTTTACGGCCGGGTCACCGAGATGCCCTGGGGCATGGTTTTTCCCGCCGGCGGTCCCCTGCCCCGCCACCCTTCACAGCTGTATGAAAGCTTTCTCGAAGGCCTGGTACTGTTCATCATTATGTGGTTTGCCCTGCGCCTGTACTGGCAGAGAAAGTGGCCCCGGGGGCGACTGGTGGCCATCTTCCTGGGCGGCTACGGCGTTTTTCGGTTTCTGGTCGAATTTTTCCGCGAGCCCGACGCCCACCTGGGGCTGGCCTGGGGCTTTTTCAGCCGGGGCCAACTGCTGAGCGGCTTGATGATCGTCGCCGCCCTGCTGCTCTATTACTTTCCTCCGGGCGCCGCCGACCGGCAAGCCACCTCCAGGTAAGTGAGGACAGAGATGTCACCAATTTCCCGGGGCACCCACCTTGCCCTTTTCCTGCTAACTGGTATTTTGGCCCTTATGATGACACCCACCGATATTCACGCCGAACAAATCGCTCCCCGGCTGTACAAAAGCCAGCTTGAGAACGGCCTTACCGTAATCACCCGGGAAACGCCGGGTACCGGCGTGGCCACCGTCCAGCTCTGGGTGGAGGCCGGCAGCGTTTACGAGCAGCCCCATGAAGCGGGGATTACCCACTTCATCGAGCACATGATCTTCAAAGGTACACCCAGCCGTGGCCCCGGCGAAGTGGCCGGCGCCATAGAGGCGGTGGGCGGCCGGGTCAACGCCTACACCAGCTTTGAGCACACGGTCTACCATGCCACCCTGAACGCCCGCCACTGGGACACCGCCATGGAGGTGCTGGCCGATGCGGTCCTGAACTCACTGTTTGACCCCGAGGAGTTGGAGCGGGAAAAGCAGGTGATCTTTGAAGAGATCCTGATGCGCCGGGACCGCCCGGAACTCCATCTTTTCCAGGAGATGATGGCCAACACCTTCCAGGTTCACCCCTACCGGCTGCCCATCAGCGGCACCGAAGAGAGCGTGGGGGCCATCAGCCGGGAGGATATTTTGGCCTACCTTGAACGCCACTATCACCCGGATAACTTTACCGTGGTGGTGGTCGGGGATGTCCGGGCCGCCCAAGTGCTGGACGAAAGCCGCCGCCTGTTGGGCGGCCTGCCCCGGCGGGAGGCCCCCGGCAAGCGGGATCTGCCCCAGGAACCGCCCCAGGATGATTCCCGGCTTTTTCTCGAGGAACAGAGCATCAACCAGACTCACCTGGCCCTGGCCTTTCCCATTCCCGCCTTTAAACACCCGGACACCGCCGCCCTGAATGTGTTAAGCCAGATCCTGGGCCAGGGCGAGGCCTCGCGCCTCAACGAACGGCTGCGCCACGAACTGGGCAAGGTTTACCGCATCGACACCTCCATGTTCAGCTCCCGCGACCCCGGCATCTTCCGGGTCGGGGCGGTGCTGGATGCCGAGCACAGCCGCGAGGTGCTGGCGGAAATCATGGCCGAAATTCTCGCCCTGCAGCACGCTCCGGTCAGCGACGAAGAGCTGGACCGGGCCCGGCGCAATCTGGAGGCGGATTTTGTTTTCAACCTGGAACGGGCCGAAGGGATGGCCCGGGTACTGGGCTCTTTTGCCCTACTCACCGGCGATCCTCGTGAACATGAGTACCTGGAACGGATCCGGGGGGTGGAGGCGGAAGACCTCATGCGGGTGGCAGCCAGCTACCTTACCCCCCAAAAGCTCACCGCCGGAATCCTGGCCCCGGAAGGCTCGAATATCGCCCTGGAGCGCCAGGAATTGGCAACTATTTTGCAACAGGCCGCCACCCAGGCCCAAAAGCGTCACCCGGCCCAGGCCCGGGAAGCGGGTCTGCCACCGCATACCCACCGTTTCCTGCTGGACAACGGGATCACCTTGCTGGTCCGGGAACAGCGGGATGTGCCCACGGTGGCGGTGCGCGCCGTCTTTACGGGGGGCCTGCGCGGGGAAACCCCGTTGACCAACGGGGCTTTCACCTTTATCGGCGAGTTGCTGCCCCGAGGGGCGGGTGACCGGGACTTCCGGCAACTGGCCCGGACGGTGGCCGACATGGCGGCGGAAATCGACGGCTTCAGCGGCCGCAACACCTTTGGTCTCAAGGGTGATTTTCTGGCCCGTTTTTTCGACCAGGGCCTGCTGATCATGCGCGATATCATGCTGGAGCCGGCCTTTTCGCCGGACGAGACGGAACGGGTCCGGGCCGAACTGCTGGCCAATCTGCGCCGCCAGGAAGACTCCCTTACCTCGGTGGCCTTCCGGGAGTTCAACCGCTCACTTTTTCAGGGCCACCCTTACGCCCTTAATACCCTCGGGGCCGCCGGCGCCATCCGCTCCCTGACCGTAACCGACCTGCAGGACATCTACCGGCAGTATGCCCGCCCGGACCGGCTGGTGCTGTCGGTGGTGGGCGACATCGACGCCGAGGGGGTGAAAAACCAGGTGGAAGAACTCTTCGGCGGCTGGGCCGCCCCGGCGGCGGATGATCCGGCCGTGGTGGAAACCCTGCTGCCGCCGGAACCGCCGGCCAGACCGGTGATGGTCAACCTGACCCGCGACCGGGAGCAGGTGCATATCATCATCGGTTTTCTCGGCACCACCCTGACCGGGCCGGACCGTTACGCCCTGGAGTTGCTGGACCAGGTCCTCTCCGGCCAGAGCGGCCGGCTGTTCACCGAACTGCGCGACCGCCGCAGCCTGGCCTACAGCTTATCCTCCTTTTCCTTGCTGGGCACCGATACCGGCTCCTTCGGGGTCTATATCGGCACCAGCCCCGAGCGCCGGGAAGAGGCGATCAAGGAACTCTGGAGCCAGCTTTATCGGGTCCGCAACGAACCCATCAGCTATGCCGAACTGGAGCGAGCCCGCAACGTTCTGATCGGCAACTACCGCTTGGGGCTGCAAACCAACGGGGCCCAGGCCATGGAGATGGCCCTGAACGAAACCTACGGCCTGGGGCTGGATTTTGCCGGCCGCTACCCCCG
This sequence comes from Desulfurivibrio alkaliphilus AHT 2, assembly GCF_000092205.1. Classification (GTDB taxonomy): domain Bacteria; phylum Desulfobacterota; class Desulfobulbia; order Desulfobulbales; family Desulfurivibrionaceae; genus Desulfurivibrio; species Desulfurivibrio alkaliphilus. The sequence goes on from NC_014216.1 coordinate 2,293,139, forward strand.
GCGACTGGAAGCCACCGGCGCCGAGGAAGTGCTGGCGGCAGCACAGCGCTACCTGCAGCCTGAACGGTACGTCATGGTGACCATCGGCGGTGAAGGACGATCGGCAGAGGAAATTGCCCCAGGCGCCGCTCCCGAAGACGCCAAGGAAGCCATCAGCGCAAGCGAAGATAACTAATCACGGGGTGCCCCGTGGTTGAACGATATCCCAAGGATCCCCATGAGGGAAAAAAGGAACCATCTTTGATGAACGAGCCCGTCGACCTGCAACGTCCCTTGATCGCGCCCTCTATTCTGTCCGCGGATTTTGCCCGCCTGGGCGAAGAAGTGACAGCGGCCGCCGCCGCCGGCGCCGATGTGATTCACGTGGATGTGATGGATGGCCGCTTTGTCCCCAACATCACCATCGGACCGCTGGTGGTGGAAGCGGTGCGTAAAATCACCGATCTGCCCCTGGATGTGCATTTAATGATTGAAGAGCCGGAACGCCACCTGGAGGCCTTTGCCGCCGCCGGCGCCGACTGGATCACGGTGCACGTGGAAACCGGCTATCATCTGCACCGCACCGTGCACAAGATCAAGGAACTGGGCAAAAAGGCCGGGGTGGTGCTGAATCCGGCCACCCCGCTGAACGCTCTGGACTATCTGCTGGCGGATGTGGACCTGGTAATGCTGATGAGCGTCAATCCGGGCTTTGGCGGCCAGAGTTTTATCCCTTCAGCCCTGGAAAAAACCCGGGCCCTGAAACAGATGATAACCGAGCGGGGATTGCAGACCGCCATCGAAATCGACGGCGGCGTCAGCCCCAAGAGCATCGGGGCCATCCGGGAGGCCGGCGCCAACATCTTCGTCGCCGGCTCGGCGATTTTCGGTCAGCCCGACTATGCCGCGGTAATCCGCGCCATGAAAGAAATCATCAGGTAATCGTTCAGCAGCACCGCATCTTCGGGCGATCAGCCAGGCTTACGTACTGATGTACGCTGCGCCTGGCTGCTTGCCCGAACCTGCGGCACTGCTGAACGATTACCTTTAGATTTGTTACCGTCAGTGCCGTGACCTGGGCTTAATACCCCCACAGGGGGCTGTTGCGCGGTCGCTCCGCCGCCGGTTCTCCTTGCCACAAGGCGCTCTGGCGCCGGGATGAGGTGCCGATCGCCACCGTCTTCGACTCCTGCAAGCCGGTGTGGCGGTCAATGGCGGTTACCTCCAGCACCACCTTGGGTGAGGCCAGGTGGGCAAAAGCCGAGGGGGCCACAAAGCGCACCAGGGCGTCATTATCGACCAGCGACTCCAGGTGTACCGTTGTGCCGCTTAACTGCCGCCACTGGAAGTGCAACTCCTGCGGCTGAACGGCCAGTGTTTCCCGGGCATCGAGAATCACCGTTTCCCCCACCGGATAAGCGGCAGCCAAAGGGGCGAGCCGGATAGTGGGCGGCGGATTGCCGGATTCAACCTGCATTGTCAGCCGCCGCGGCTTGGAACGCTGCCCGGCGTAGTGAAAACGGTAAACCAGGCTTTCTTCCCCCTGGAAATAGGGGTCGGGTTCATAAAGATGGTGGGCCGGATCGGGGCGATGCAGACGACCCCGCAGGTCTTGCTCCATAATCTCAACCCGCACCCCGGCAAAGGGAACCGGATTGTCACGGCGCCAGATGGCGGCCCAGTCAATCTTCAGCGGCTTGGTGCTGCTGGTGCTCAGTTGCAGGTCCCGTACCCTGATCAGGGGCTGCTCCGGGGCCAGGGTCAAGACTTCTTCCACCTCTTCCGGCAACACCTTTTCATCTTCTTTTGCCCGCAGACTGGGACCGACAATGGCAACCCGGGCCGGTTCGCTGGCCAGACGGCCGTCGGTGGCCCGAAAGACAAAGCTGTCCTCACCGGGGAAGTCGGGGTTGGGCAGATAGGTTATCCGAGGTGGTTCACCGGAGAGGCGACCATGGCGGGGCGGGGTGACAATCTCGTAAGCCAGCGGGGCACCGTCGGCCGCCTCGGCCCGCAGTTGCAGGGAGACGGCGGCGCCGGGCTGCTCCATGCGGAAACGCTCGGCTTTAGCCACCGGCGGCAGCACCGGTTCCGGCCGTTCCGGCTCCAGGGCCTCTACCAGTTTTTCCCGAACCTGGGGGGGAATCGCCAACTCCGGTTCCTCATCCCGGCCCAGCAGCCAGTAAGCGGCACCGACCAGCAGCAGCAGCGAAAAAAGCGAGGCGCCGATGGTGCTCTTGTTGATGGCGCTTTTATCAAAAGAGGCCGGCAGCCAGCCGGCAAAACGCTTTTTCCAGTCCTCTCCGGCCGCTGTCTCTTCCGCCTCCCCTGCCTCCCCGGTCACTGGGGCGCCGGTGTCACTGGGCGTATCGGCAAAAATATCCTCTTCTTCCGCTGTTTCCCGCTTACCTTCCCGGGATGACTCCAGCATATTTTCGTCGGGGATATCGGGAATGTCGTCATCGAAATCAAAGCCTTCGATATCAAACTCGCCGTCATCAAAATCAAAGGGATCTTTTTCCTTCTCCCCGCCGGCCTCGGCCGGCACAGCTTCGCCTCCATCGCCGGCGGGAGGACTTGCCGGGGCCGATGATGCTGCTTCCTCAGGGGGCTTTTCGTCGCCGGCGGCCTCTACCGCCGCCTCGGGCTCATCGGGCTCTGTCTGCGGCTGGTCGGCCGGAGCTTCTTCCTCGAATTCCTCGGCAAACAGATCTTCAAACTCATCACCGATCTCTTCCTGTGGTGCTTCCGGCTCCGTATCCTGTTCGCCGGGAAAGGCTTCGGCCGCCACCGATGGTTCGGGCACTTCGCCCTGGGGACCATCGCCAAACAGGGAGTCGATATCGTCCTGGTCCAGTTCCACCGAATCTTCCTGGGCGCCGCTTTCCTCCGCCCCGCCGCCGCTCAGCAGTTGATCGATATCCGCCTGATCCAACTCATCGCCGTCAGACCCGGAAACCGCCACCGAAGCGGTCTGATCCGGCTCATCGCCATCCAGATCGGCCAGCCAGTTGTCGATATCGCCAAAATCTTTTACATCCTTGTCATCGGCCATGATGTTTCCACCCGTCTGGTATCAGCGCCCGTAGGTTACGTAGGTATGCAGCGCCCGGTAAACCGCTTCCGACATCTCCACGTTGGCCACATAAGAACGCCACTGGCCACGGTTGTTGCGGCCGCTGATGTGAATTCGCAGGTAGCCGTCTAGTTCCTGCAGCACCCCGCGCAGTAGTTGCTCATCCCTGGCCGGTCGCAATTCCCGCTCAGCCTCTGCCTCTGGCACACTGTTGATCACCGCCGTCATTTGATCGGCCAGGGTGGCGCCCAGCAGAGTGGTCCGCCGGGGCAGCCCCTCACCTATCACCTTAAAAGGGGTTACCCTTACCGGGCCCGCGGCAAAAAAATCGGCAAACTGCCCGGCCGCATCTTCACCTATCAGCACCACCAATTCGGACAAAGAGCCATATCCTTCCGGGGAGTCAGGCACATCGGCCACCACCTGCCGGGCCGCAACCTGCTGCGGCAGGGCAATAAAGGCCAGCACCAACCACAGGCCCAGCAAAAGCCAAACTCCCCGCCGTCCTTTTCCCGCTCCCGTCCGCATCACCCCGTTCCTCCCAGTTTCCTTAAGTCCGTTGCAAAAACCGGCCGATTCTAGAGCATGCCGCGAATGGGCACGGCAAAAGGTTCTTCGCTCTCCCCGAACAGCCAGCGCAACTCCCGGTCCAGGGGCAGGTTATGCCGCCAACTGGTGCGGACCAGCCCATCCTGCAAAGCCACCAGACGACCATGCAGCATCAGGGTTTTACGGGTATTGGAGTAAGTGCTCAGCACCACGTAATCCAGTTGCTGTTGCTGACTGGCCAGCTCCCCGATGTTGCGGGAGAGTACAAACTCACCGGTCTGGGGCACAATCTGAATATCCCGTCCCAGGCGCAACTCCGTTACCCGTATGCCCCGGTCGGCCAGGTCGGTAAGAAAATATTCCGCCAGCACCCGGCCAAACTCGCTTTCTCTTTTCAGATCGGACAGGGGAACGGCAGCCACCACCGCCACCCGGACTTTGGCCGGGTCATCACCACCATCCCGCAACTGATAATAAATTTTCCCGGCGGCTTCCCGGGCTATCTCCCCCAGCAGAGCCTCCAGGCCCGGCTCTTCCAGGGAGGCGGGGTAATAAGGCAGCGGCGGCCGCTGCTCACGGCTTGCCATGGTTCCCGCGGCATCCGCCGGTGCCGGCCGGGCCTCAAGAGCTGGCACAAAATAAGACGGCTGTTCCACCGGCGCCGCCACCTGCGGTTGCTGGCCGGCACAGGCAGCGCCGGCAAACAGCAGTAAGATGGCCAGACCGCAAACCCAGCGGTATCCCAATCCCGGCATATTCTCTATCATTGCGGCAATCTCCTCTGCTGATTAATTCAGAATTCCAGACGCTTCAGATACATCGGCTCGGGGTCCACGACTACGTCGCTGATCGGATCAGCCAACAGCGCCTCCACCACCGGGGTGCGCGGTACCAAAACGGTGGCCGAGGCCAGCAGTACCCCGGTACGATTGTTGATGATCCTGGCATTGACAATGACCTGCTCGGCGGTGGCGGTATAGGTCCCGGTCAGCATCGCCGCCGCTGCTACCGACTCCCTGATCTCGGCGGGGTTACGGGAAAGGCCGTACTCGCCCCGCTGTTCCTGAATGCGCACTTCCCGGCTCTGGCGCAACTCCACCACCGGCACCCGGCGCTGTTGCAGGTTGTTCATCAACTGCTCCGCCAGGTAACGGCCAAAGGAGGTGGTGCGGGTCAGTTTTCTCTGGTCGACAAAGGAGAGAACGATCACCCCGCCCCGCAAATCGCCGTACTCCGGGTCCGGCTCAGCAAGGCTGGCAAAAAGCTGTTCACTGAGGTTGGTCACCTGGTGGTATAGACGCGCCACCTCATCGCTTGTCCCCACCGCCAAGGCCTCGGGGCCGGAGGGCGCCCGGGCCTCGCCCGATGAGGCTGCCGCCTGGATCGGCAGCAGCCACAGGCCGGCAAGTAACAGCAAGGGCAACCAGGCCGCAACTGGCCGATAAACCCGCCTCGACCACCGCCTAAAACCGGCCCAAAGACTGAATGAAAGACTGTATTTTTGCTGGCTCCTCATGCCTTCTTCCTCAAGTAACGCTTGTGCAGCCATCCAAGCCTGTTTGCTTCAGGCCCGTGTGCTCTGGGCCCATTTGCTCCAGCTCGACGGCTTGGCAAAGCCTGCGTGTTTACGGGACCATCGAAGATCACCCGATTCTGTCTTCAGTCATCGGCCGACTGGGCGGTTTCCTTGAAAAAAAAAGTGCGCCCCGGGGTGCCGTTTCGCCCCGCACCAACCAGCGCAAGCTCAAGGTGGCTGAAGGTCGCCATCAGGCAGCAGCGATCCCGCCGGCGGTCTGAAAAAAGGATCGCACCGCGTTTAAGCGGGCAAAGTCCAGCGGGGCCAGCAGGCCGCTTTCCTGCTCGGCGGCTTCCGCCAGCAGTTCGCCGTCCGGGGCAACAATGGCTGAACAACCGGCAAAATCGGTATCACCCACCCGCCCGCAGGTATTGCAGGCCACCACAAAGATCTGATTTTCAATGGCCCGGGCGCGCAGCAAAATCCGCCAGTGCTCTTGCCGAAGCCGCGGCCACTGGGCGGCAACCAGCATAACGGCACCCCCCCGCCGCACTTGGGCGGCGGTCAGCTCGGGAAAGCGCAGGTCGAAACAGACCAGTCCGCCCACCGGCCCCGCCGGACCGGCGATGGGGCCGCTCAGCGCCCCGGGGCGAAAATATTCCGGCTCCCCCATGGGGGCAAACAGTCGCTGTTTATGATAACTGCCCACCACCCCCCGGGGGCCGACCAGATACAGGGTGTTGTACGGTAAATGCGACGGCGAGGCCGCCGGCGGGGCTTCGGGCAGGCTGCCGGCCAGAAAAATATCATAACGGTGAGCCTCGGCGGCCAAGGCGGCCAGCAGGGATGGGGTTTCCTCCACCATCCCGGCCAGAGCATGATAGGCAAAGCCGCCGGACCACAGTTCCGGCAGCAACACCAGGGTCCCCGGGGGCGGGGCCAGGGCGGCCAGCCGTTTCTGCACCACCGCCAGGTTGGCGGCAGGATCGCCGAAGCGCACCCGGAACTGGAGCACACCGGCCCGGGGCGGCCAGGCAACCGGCGCCGCCGACGGCCATCCTGGCGCTGCTGTTTTGGGGGAATGTTGATCTGCTCTGTTCATCAAAATCACCTGTAAAAAATCGCAAGACGCTTAGTCGCCACCCAACTTCGACGCTGCCCCGGCATTTATGGTGCTTGACAGTTGGCCCAATCCTGATATTTTGCCTCCACCATGAAAACTATACAATTTCTGCCGGATAATGTCTCCATCGAGGTGGAGGAAGGGGAAAATCTGCTGGCCGCTGCCGCCCGGGCCGGGGTCTATGTCAACGCCTATTGCGGTGGCGATGGGGTTTGCGGCAAGTGCAAAGTGGCGGTGGAGTCCGGCGAGGTGGAGTCGGGCAAAGCACGCCTGAAAAACGATGATTACGCCGCCGGCCTGCGTCTGGCCTGCCAGAGCCGGGTCAAAAGCGACCTGGTGGTAAGGATCCCGGAAGCCATGGGCAAGGACGGCAAGGCCCTGAAGCGCAAACCCGCCGCCACCCGCACCATTTCCGCCCGCTCTCTGGATCAGCTCATCGGCGACTGGCACCTTGACCCGCCGGTGGAAAAGCGTTTTCTCAAACTCGATCCTCCCACCATGGAGAACAATATTCCCGATCTCCAGCGGCTGATGCGGGCCATCCGCCAGGATTGCCACGACTGCAAGGAGCCCACCTTCGATCACCCCGACTTGCTCAAGGAGTTGCCCTTTACCCTGCGAGAGGCCGGCTGGCAGGTAACGGTGATTTTGCTCAAAGGCCGCCGGGCCGAGGAACCGGCCCGGATCATCGCCGTGGAACCGGGCGACACCACCGCCAGCCTGTACGGCCTGGCAGTGGATATCGGCACCACCACGGTCTGCGGCATGCTGGTCGACCTTAACAGCGGCAAGATCATCGCCGAGGCCTCGGCCTACAACGACCAGATCTCCTGCGGCGAAGACGTCATTTCCCGGATCGTCTACTCCCAGCGGGGCGACGGCCTGCGCACCCTGCAGGGCAAAGTGGTGCGGACCATCAACAACATTATCGAAACGCTCTGCAAGACCGTGATCATCAGCCCCAGCGACATCAGTTATATCATGGCGGCGGGTAACACCATCATGAGCCATCTGCTGCTGGGGCTGGACCCCAAGTTTATCCGGGAAGCGCCCTATGTACCCACCTGCAGCCATTTCCCCCTGACCAAGGCGGCGGAACTGGGGGTGCTGGCCCACCCTTCGGTGCGGCTTTTTCTCTACCCGGCGGTGGCCAGTTATGTGGGCGGCGACATCATCGCCGGGGTGCACGCCTGCCGGATGTATAAAAGCCCGGAATTGACCCTGTTCATCGACATCGGCACCAACGGGGAAATCGTGGTGGGCAATGAAGAATGGATGGTCTGCGCCGCCTGCTCGGCCGGCCCGGCCTTCGAGGGCGGCGGCATCCGCCATGGCATGCGGGCCAACTCCGGGGCCATCGAAAACTTCCATATCCACCCCGAAACCCTGGAGCCGATGATCATTACCATCGACCGCATCAAGCCTTGCGGCATTTGCGGCTCCGGCCTGATCGCCATCGTGGCCGAACTGCTCAACGCCGGGGTCATCGACCCCCAGGGCAAATTCAACCGCAGCCTGGAGCACCACCGGATCCGCCAGGGTGAAGATGGCTGGGAATACGTGCTGGCCTGGGGCAAAGACGCCCTGCTGGGCCAGGATGTAGCCATCAGCGAGGTTGACCTGGACAATCTGATCCGGGCCAAGGGGGCCATGTATGCCGGCTATCAAACCCTGCTGGAGTCGGTGGGCATGGATTTTGCCGATTTGGACCGGGTGATTCTGGCCGGCAATTTCGGCGCCTACATCGACCTGGAACGGGCCATCACCATCGGCCTGCTGCCGGATATCCCGCGGGAGCGCTTTTTCTACCTGGGCAACGGCTCTTTGCTGGGCTGCCGGGTCAGCCTCAGCGATAATCAGCGTTTCCGGGAGCGGATGCTGGTCTCCGAGCTGGTCACCAACCTGGAATTGGCGGAAAACGCCCAGTTCATGGACCATTACATGGCCGCCCTGTTCCTGCCCCACACCAACCTGAGCCTGTTTCCCACGGTGGCCAAAACGCGCTGAGGGCAGGTACCGGTGGAGCAGCTTTTATGGCAATTGACGTCGATATCTCCTTCTGCCTGGCGGAACCGGTCACGGCGGTCGAATTACGGGGGTTTCTGGCGGCCGTGGAAGAACATGCCGACCCGGTGGCCTACGAGGTTATCGTCGCCGGGCTGGACTGCTCGCCACAAAGCCCGGAAGGACGGAGCCTGCAGGCCGATTTTCCCCAGCTTACCATCTATGAAAACCCGCCGCCCACCCCTGGCCGCCGCCTCAACCATGCCATGGGACTGGCTGTCGGCCGCTATCTGGCCCCTTGGTCGCCCCGGATCTACCCGCTGGCCGGCTGCCTGTTCAACCTCGTGCAATTCATGGACGAAAACCCTGAAAGCGGGCTGGCTGCTCCCCGGTTGCTCGACAGCGACAGCCACCTGCTGCCATCCCGCCGCCGAGTTCCTGGGCTGGCGGTAATTTTGCTGCTCCATACCCTGCTGGGCGGCAGCGGCTTGGGCGGCCCGTTGCTTAAACGCCATTACCATGCCGGCGAACCGCCGGTATTCCAGCAGGCCGCCGCCGGTTTTCTGAGCGCTCGCGCCCTGCTGCTGCGCAGGGAGACCCTGGAGGAGATCGGTCCTTTCGACGAGGGCTTTAAAATTTTTTATTTCGATGCCGATTACTGCCGCCGGGCCGCCAAGGCCGGCTGGCACTGCCACTACCTGGCCGGGGCGCCGGCCCGTGATCTGGCGCCGGAGTGCTTCTATCTCGATTTCATCCGGCGCACCAGCCCCCCAGGCCACCTGGCCGATGCCACCAGAGTGCTACTGAAAAAATGGCTGCAGATCAACTGAACTGGCAACGCCAACTGCTGCGGGAACATGAGCAGCTTTGCCGCTATTACCGGCTTTCTTTGCCCACCCCGCTGCTGGTCATCAGCGATGGGGCGAGCCGGGCCGGCGCCTGGCGCTCCCAGCCCTTTCCCGGGGTCATGCAGATCGCCGCCTGGCTGATCCGCAAGCATGGCTGGGAGGTGGTGCTGGAGGTACTCAAACATGAGATGGCCCACCAGTATGTGGACCAGGTTCTACAGCCATTCAACGAGCCGCCCCATGGGCCGGCCTTTCGGGAAGCCTGCCGGCGCCTGGGCGTCCACCCCCTCTTTCGCCGGGCCGGCGGCGCCATCCCGGAGCAACTGGCCGCCGGCCGACCCGCCGGATTTTGCTCCCCGGTGCTGAACAAAATCGAAAAGCTGCTGGCCCTGGCCGGCAGCGCCAACGAACACGAGGCCGCCCTGGCCATGGCCAAGGCCGGTGAATTAATGCGCCGGCACAACCTGCAGCAATTGCCCAACCGCCGCAATGCCGCCGGTATCGCCCCCGACGATGGTTGCGACTACCTGGTAATCAGCACCGGCCGCCGCCGCCGGCCGCCGCACCATCTCCACCTGGCCGCTTTGCTGCAAGATTTTTTTTATGTAAAAACCATTAGCTACCAGCTTTACAGCCCGGCTCACGACCAGCTGCACCGGGTGCTGGAACTGCTGGGCCGCCGGGAAAACCTGGCCGTTGCCGAGTATGTCTTTCACTTTCTGGAAGAGCGGTTACCCCACCTCTGGCAGCAGCACCGGCGGCTTACCCGGACCCCGGGGCGGGAGAAAAACTCTTACTATATCGGGGTGCTAAGTGGCCTGAGAGATAAACTGCAGCGCCAGGAGGGGTGTGCCGCCAGCCGCCGGCCAGGACCGGCGGAGAGCGGCGGTCAAAACCGGGAGGTAACCTGCAGCAGTCTGATCTGTGCCGGCGACCGGGAACTCCAGCACTTTTTCAGCCAGCGTTACCCCTATCTGCGCAACATCCGCGGCCGCGGCCGCAAACTTTACGCTTCCAGCTACCAGGCCGGCCAGGAGGAAGGGAGCCGCCTGATTATCCACCAGGGGCTTACCCAGCGTCAGGGCAACCGGGGCAAGCTGCTGAACAGGTAAGCGGTCACGGGGGTTAACATCCGTTCAGCAGGCAGACTGGCGCTTGAGGATTTTTTCCACCATGGCGGCCATCCCGGTGCCCAGAAAGTGCAGCATCTCCGGGTTGGCGTTCTGTTCGGCGCAGCGGTCAAAGGTGATCCGCAGGGCCGACGCCAAACCCTCTTCCGGGGGTTGGTAGGCCAGCCGGAAGGGAACCATCGGCAACGGGTAAAAGATCATCTCCCGGTTCTCCTCGCTGCTTGCCGGGCTCTCCACGGCTCCAAACATTTCCAGCAGGGCAAAAAAATCTGCGCTGTAGGCGTCGGCCAGTTGTCGCAGGGGCTCCTCGCAGCGCTTGGCAAACAGCGCCGCCCCCGCCTGTCCCCCCGGCAGGCCGGCAAAGGGCAGCCACTCGCCGGTGGCCTCCTTCCCTTGGCAAACCAGCAGGTAGCGCAACAGTGGCAGCTGAATCCAGGGGTTTACATGACACTGGGAGGCCATCCGGCCATCGGGCTCAAGAAAAAAATCTTTGCCCAAACAGGGAATGGCCAGCCGCTCACCCTGTAGGCGCCCTCCCACCCGAGCCGCCGTCTGGGGGTAATCCAGCGCCGCCACCTGGGCCTGCAGTTCGGCGGCCGCCTCTTCCTGCTCCTGATCAAGTCCCCGCCGGGGTTGCAACTCCGCCTCCAGGCGGGCCAGCACCTCCGGCGCCAGGGCCGGGCACTCGGCGGCTCGCTTGTCCCCCCGAATTACCGCGGCGGCAAAGGCCATACAGGAGGGCAAAACGCAGCGACCGCAATTATCGCCGGGCAACAACTTGTACAACGCGTAGGGATTATTTTTTACCGACATGAATTTCTCCAGCTACCTGCTTTTTCCGGTCCGACGGCTATGGGGACCGGATAAAGGTTAACTTATCGTAATATTTCTTGGAAAACCAGTCAGGATTGGTTATCATGGTAATTAACCGCCGGTTGAGTACCCCCGGCGGCGGGCATTGTCGCACCCTGCAAAATCACCTTTTTGGGTGATGCCTCACCCCACTGATTTCTGTTACGCTTGCCGTTATGGGGATCAAGTAAATTGCGAGGAGGGCTGTTTCATGCAGGGTAACACAATGGCAAGACAAAAAAACCTTAATCATGTTCCCCGGCAAGACCGTAATCGGTTGCTGGAAGGACTGGAAGTCTACGACTACGACAACGGCGAGCTACTCGGGTACCTGGTGGAGATCAGCCACCAGGGAATGCAGCTTAATAGCCGCCGGGCGATGATCCCGGCCCGGCGTTATCGGATGCGCATCAAGCTGCCACCGGACCATTTCCCCTCGCCGGAACTGCATTGCACGGCCGTAACCCGCTGGAGCCAGCCCGCCGGCAGCGAGGGTTTTCAAGCGGGTTTCGCCCTGGCGGAATCTTCCACCGAAATTCTGGACACCATCTGCAAACTGATCAATATGTTCGGTTTTCAGGAGCGCGAAACAAGATTTCTGGCCACCTTGCAAGAGTTTGACCGGCGCTGCTGAACCCCTATGATTTGCCGTCCACAAGCATCAGGCCTTCACCCATGACACAAAACATCAACACCGGGTCATCACTTGGGCAACAGTCTGCGGTCACCGCCAACGGACCGCCCATGATCTCCATTGACCGCTTGATCGACCTGGTGCGCCAGGGAGGGACGGTCCGCACCGGGGTGGATATCGTCAGCAAGCAGGGCAAACTGCTGCTGGAAAAGGATGTTCCGGTAACCGATATTGAAACCCTGGAGCGGGTGAAACGGCTGGGTATCGGCCAGATTCCCATCATCGCCACCGCCAAAGGCGGCATGTGGGACGCCCAGGGGGTGCCGCTGGCCTTACCGTCTTCACCGCCGGCCACGACGCCGGCCAATGCCGTTCCAGGGCGTCGCCCTCGGAGTGAAATCGACCAACAGCTGCAACAGATCACCGAAATTAAAGAAATAGCCACCGCCAAGTACGAAAAGGCCAAAGGCTGCATTAAACAAGCCTTGCACTCCATTCAGCAAAACGACGGTGAGTTTGACGTCTCCCCGGTGGCCGACATGGTGACCGACCTGGTGGATTTCGTCTCCCAGAACGAAAACTCCTTTTCCTACATGACCCGGGAGATTTTCTCTTACGACGACTACCTCTACAACCACTCCATCAATGTCTGCACCATCGGTACGGTGGTGATGAAAAAATTTAATGAAAACTTCAGCGCCGCGGTCAACACCTTCCTCAATAACACCCCGGCCACCGTGTTCGATGACAAGGCAGGCAATGAGCACTCTTTCAGCTACTTCCAGCCCGCCGAATTACGGGACATTTCCATCGGGTTTTTCATGCACGACCTGGGAAAAGTGTTGATCGACCCCAAAATACTTAACAAAAACGGCAAACTGAGTGAAAGCGAGTTTGAAGAAATAAAGACCCATACCGCCGAAAAGGCGATGACCGTTCTCGAAAAGAACTGCCTGGCCAACCCCTATATCACCAACGTCTGCCTCTACCACCATGCCAAACTTTATGACGATGAACCCCGCTGCTATCCCGAGCGGGTTCACACCACCGTCCCCCCCTATGTAAAGGTTTGCAAACTGGCGGACATTTACGATGCCATGACCTCCAAAAGGGCCTACAAAGAGGCACTAAACCCGGTGGGCGTGGTAACCGAAATCTTCAACCACTACGCCAGGAAGGATCCGCTACTGCAGTACATTTTGCACTCATTTGTCAGCTCGGTGGGTATCTATCCGCCGGGCAGCGTGGTGGCCCTCACCGATGGTCGCCAGTGCTACGTGCTGGACAGCAAAGGCCCGGTGCTGCTGCCGATTACCGACGACAACGGCAGAACCTTAAACCAGAAACAGGATCCCATTAAAATGGTCAAGGGCGTGGCGAAGCCGGATATCAAGATCGATCGCCGTCGACCGCCTTTGGCCCCCTTGGCGGCCTACAAAATTCTGCCCGACTATCTCCGCCGCATCGTCAAACCTCCCGGCACCGGTGAGGCGTCTTAGAAAAAAACCAAGCTGCAGCCAGCCGGCTCCCGGATGCTTTTTTACCTGGCTTTGACCGCCTTTTTTCGTTACCATTACCGGCGGGTAACTTTTATCACTCCCCTTTGGCCTGTGGCGTAAACGCCGGCAATTGCGTTGTGCATTCTTGCTCGCCAAGCACCCCGCGATCGCTTACGCTCTAATTAACGGCAACAAGCTTATACCCTCTGGGACCGATGCAAGACATCAAGGAAACCGCTCAGGAAGTATTTTACGCCGTACTGCCGATTACGGCGGTGGTGCTGGTCCTGCAGTTCACCCTGATCTGGCTCCCTTTGGCCGACTTTTTACAGTTTATGGTCGGCCTGGTGATGGTCAGCACCGGGCTGACCCTGTTTCTGTGGGGGGTGCAGGTGGCCATGCTGCCCATTGGCGAGATGATCGGCTCCTCTTTGCCCCGGCTGGGAAAAAGCTGGCTGGTGGTTTTCTTCGGTCTGCTGCTGGGTTTTGCCGCCACAGTGGCAGAGCCCGATGTCCGGGTGCTGGCCATGCAGGTAGACCAGGTGTCAGGTGGTGATATCTCTCAAAATATCCTGATTTATACCGTGGCCGCCGGGGTGGCGTTTTTTGTGGGGCTGGCCATGCTGCGCATCATCCTCAGTATCCCGATTACCTACCTGCTGGTTACCGGTTACGCTTTAGTGTTCCTGCTGGCCGCCTTCACCCCCGCCCACTTCGTCCCGGTTTCCTTCGACGCCGGTGGGGTGACCACCGGCCCCATGACCGTGCCCTTTATTTTGGCCCTGGGGGTCGGGGTGGCGTCGGTGCTGGGAGGCAAGACCGCCTCCGCCGACGGTTTCGGGCTAGTGGCCCTGGCCTCCATCGGCCCGATTCTGGCGGTTATGCTGCTGGGTATTTTTTACAACTAGCTAATCCCCCAAGGTGAGATCGCGGCGTGGAAATTAAAATATTTGCTGGATTCGGCCATATCTTGCTGGAGGTGGGGTTTGCCCTGTTACCCCTGCTGGGCTTTTTTCTTTTTTTCCAAATTTTCATTTTACGTCTGCCCTGGCCCCAGTTATTAAACATCCTGAAAGGGCTGGTGCCGACCTTTCTGGGGCTGGCGCTTTTTCTGCAGGGGGTTAAAGTAGGATTTTTCCCCGTGGGCTCCGAAATGGGGGCCATCCTGGCCGGGATGCACCACAACTGGCTGCTGATACCCATCGGTTTTGTGCTGGGCTTTGTCGCCACCTTCGCCGAGCCGGCGGTGCGGATCCTCAACCTGGAAGTGGAAAAGACCTCCAGCGGCTCGATTCCGCAGAGCATTATGCTTTACACCTTGTCTCTGGGGGTGGGTCTTTCCATCGCCATCTCCATGGCCCGGATGCTGCTGGGGATTCCCCTGTGGTATCTCATTATTCCCGGCTACCTGCTGGCCATGCTGCTGATGCGTTACTCCAGCAAAACCTTTACCTCCATCGCCTTTGACTCGGGAGGGGTGGCCACCGGGCCCATGACCGTAACCTTTATCATGGCCGTTTCCGTTGGCGCCGCCGGGGTTATGGAGGGGCGCAATCCGCTGCTGGACGGCTTCGGAATGATCACCCTGGTCGCCTTGGCCCCCATTCTGGCCGTTTTGATTCTGGGCCTGCTGTTCAACCGCCGTCGGAGGGAACAGGCATGAACCATATTTCATGTTATAAGCTGTTGATAACCGTGGTTAGAAAAGGCCGGGCCAAAACCATCGTGAAGGCCTCCAAGGAGGCGGGAGCTGAAGGGGGCACCACCTTCATTGGCAAAGGCATCGGCATTTACGAAAAAAAATTTTGGGGTATTCCGGTAAATCAGGATAAAGAGATAGTTTTCACCCTTTTTCCGGAAAAAATAATCGACCCTCTGTTCAACGCGGTGACGGAAGCGGGCCGACTTGAAGAAACCGGCCAGGGTATTGCTTTGGTCATCGACGTAACCAACCTGGCCGGTATTGCTCATTTCTGTGATCTGGACGCCAAAAAGAGGCACAACATGCAACAGGCAAGCGGTTTTGAACTGATCGTAACCGTAGTCAACAAAGGCAACTCCGAGGCGGTGGTCTCGGCCAGCAAACGGGCCGGGGCCGAAGGGGGTACCATCCTTTACGGCCGCGGCACCGGCATTCACGAAAAGGAAACCCTGTTTTCCATTCCCATTGAGCCGGAAAAAGAGGTAGTGCTGACCTTAATCGCGGCCGACAAAACCGAAGCGGTACTGCAGGCCATAAGGCAGGATACCGGCCTGGACGAGCCCGGCCGAGGCATCGCCTTTGTGTTGCCGGTGGACAAAACCACCGGCATCAAGCGCCTGGAAGCGGAAGCCAAAAGCGGTGGCGCTGTTTTTTCTTCCTGAACGTTTACCGAGCCAGCGGAACTTTTGCACATTCGATTGACATCCACACCATTTAAGGCTATTTTTCCACGGTTTCCGGCAGGGGTGACGTCAATCGACAGCGGTTGCACGTGCCCCGCAAGCAAAACGGTTTAATGCGAAATTCAGTTATTCGTTTAACCTTATTCAACGTTTTCCAAGGAGGGCATCAATGAAGGTACAGGCAATCGCCGAGAGCATCAATATCATGGGCACGCGCAGCGGGACGGCTATGAAGGAACGCAATCCCGGGCCGATTCAAGAAATGGCCAAAGAAGAGGCCGCCGCCGGCGCCTCTTTTCTCGACCTCAACATCGGCCCGGCCCGCAAGGACGGTACCGAGTTGATGCCCTGGGTGGTCCAAACCGTAGAAGCGGCCACCGACGTGCCGCTGTGCCTGGACACCACCAACGCCGATGCCATGGCCGCCGGGTTTAAAGCCCTGAAAAACAAGGAAGCGGCCATCATGAACTCCATTTCCGCCCAGCCCGAGCGGATGGAGAAACTGATCCCGGTGGCCGCCGAAGCCGGCTGCTACGTGATCGCCCTGCTCTGGGGCCCCGACGGCATGCCCCGCGACTCCAACGAGCGGGCCGCCATGGCGGTTGACTTGATGATGGCCCTCACCGAGGCCGGGATCCCCAACGAAAAAATCCTCTTTGATCCCATCGGCACCCCCATCACCCTGGGGGCCGACCAGATCAACTCGGGGCTGGAGTTCATGAGCATGCTGCAGGAGATTGCCCCGGGCTCCGGCTCCACCGTGGGCCTGTCCAACGTCAGCAACGGCGTGGCCGAGCACCTGCGCAAGTACCTGGATCGCACCTACCTGATTATGCTGATGAAATACGGTATCACCACCGCTATCGTCAACTCCTACGATGAAGAGCTGATGGCCATCTGCAAAGGCGAGCGCCAGGAGCTGGTGGACATGGTGCACGGCATGATGGACGGCAACGACCCTGATCCGGCCACGCTTTCCGGCACCGCCCTGGAGCATTACAAGACTTACAAGGTGCTCTCCGGCCAGAACGTCTTCTCGGAATCCTGGCTGGAACTATAAGCGGCTAAACGGGATAATTGCAGTATCCGGGAGGGGAAGAGACCACAGCAGACTCTTCCCCTTTCTCCGTTGGTACGACAGTTCCGGAATCGCGCTGGTAATCATGATGAGTTGTTTTAGGGGCCATGGCGAAAATTGACTCCCACCATATGATTTACGGTCATCTCCAGGACTTTCTAACCGGAGAAACCCTGGTGGATACCGATGATGAGCGCTATCGCCAGCGCCTGGCCAGGCTGCTGGTGGAAGAGAAAGGCTTTGCCAAAGCGGAGATCAAGCCCCGGCTGAAGATTGAAACCTTGTTTGCCGGCCGCTTCGTACTCTCCCGGATCGACTTTGTGGTCAGCCTGGCCGGCCGACGCCTGATGTTGTTGCGTTATGGTCCCGGCTCCCTGGTTACCCGCCAGCGCCCGGCTCTGGCGGCGGCCCGGGTGCTGGACGCCGAGGGGATCATTCCCCTGACCGTGGTCAGCAACGGTCAGGATGCCGAGGTTCTGGACAGTTACAGCGGCAAGGTGCTGGCCCAGGGGCTGGCGGCCATTCCGGAGCGCCGGGAGCTGGAGCGGCAGGCGGCCAGCCTGGAAAACCGCCCCCTGCCCGCCGGCCGCCGGGAGCCGGAGTTACGCATTTTAAACGCCTTTGATTACGAGGCCTGCTGCGCCGGTGATCCCTGCGCCCTACCCAACGCCCGCGAGGGGTAAATGGTAAGCGTTCAGCAGCACCGCATCTTCGGGCGATCAGCCAGGCTTACGTACTGATGTACGCTGCGCCTGGCTGATCGCCCGAAGATGCGGCACTGCTGAACGCTTACGGCCCATTATACCGGCAGGTTAGAACCCCTGGTGAACATTTACCACCTGTTTTTAGCTGCATGAAAGTGAAGGATTGATACCAAAAATAAATGGAGTTTTACCATGAGTGAACGTAGCAACTGGAGCAAAGATAGCTGGCACAGTTTCAAGGCCCTGCAACAGCCCAACTGGCCCGACGGGCAGGAGTTGCAAAGCGCCCTGGCCACCATTTCCGAGCTGCCGCCTCTGGTTTTTGCCGGTGAAATCCGGGATCTTAAACAGCAACTGGCCAAGGTTGCCCGAGGCGAGGCCTTTTTGCTCCAGGGAGGCGACTGCGCCGAGAGTTTTTCTTACTGCACCGCCCCGGCGGTGCGGGAGCTGCTTAAGGTTATCCTGCAGATGACGGTGATTTTGGGTTATGCCGGCGGCAAGCCGGTGGTCAAGGTGGGACGCATGGCCGGCCAGTACGCCAAGCCCCGTTCCGCCGACACCGAGATGGTCGACGGAGTGGAACTGCCCAGCTACCGCGGCGACATGGTCAACAGCAGCGAGCCCAACCCCGAGGCCCGGCGCCCCGACCCGCAGCGGATGGTCAAGGGTTATTTCCTCTCCTGCGCCACCATGAATATCCTGCGGGCCTTCACCCGGGGCGGCTACGCGGCCCTGGACCGGGTTCATGCCTGGAACAACGAATTTGTTAAAAACTCTCCCCAGGGCCAGATGTACGAACGGCTGGCCTCCCACATCGAGCAGGCCATCAACTTCATGCGGGTGGTGGGGCTGGACACCAACATGCCGCAACTCACCCAGGCCAGTTTTTTCACCTCCCACGAGGCCCTGCTGCTGGGTTACGAGGAGGCCCTGACCCGCCAAGATTCCACCACCGGCGACTGGTACGACTGCTCCGCCCACATGCTGTGGATCGGCGAGCGCACCCGCCAGGTGGACGGCGCCCATGTGGAATTTTTCCGCGGGGTCCACAACCCCATTGGGGTCAAAATCGGCCCCAGCCACGACATTGACGATGTTAAACGGCTGGTGAGCACCTTAAACCCGGATAATGAACCGGGCAAGCTGACCCTGATTACCCGCTTCGGGATCAAAAAAATCGCCGAAGGGCTCACCCCGCTGGTGCAAGCCCTGAAAAAAGAGGGGTTCAACCTGGTCTGGAGTTGCGACCCCATGCACGGCAACACCTACACCTCCTCCACCGGGCTGAAAACCCGCAATTTCATCAATATCCTGGAGGAAATCCGGGCCTTTTTCGAGATTCACTGGCAGGAGGGAACGGTGCCGGGCGGGGTGCATTTTGAAATGACTGGGGCCGATGTCACCGAGTGCGTGGGCGGCGGCCGGGAGATCATGGACCAGCAGCTGAGCCGCAACTACCAGACCATGTGCGACCCCCGGCTCAACGCCGAGCAGAGCCTGGAACTGGCCTTCCAGATTGCCGAAATGCTAAGGGAAAAATAAGGTGATCTAAGCGTTCAGGGGCGCCGGGGTGGTCCTTGACAGATCATCTCGGCAATACTTTTTTTCACCCGGGCCCGGGCCAGGGCAGGCAAGCCGTGGGCGGCCCCCAAGTCCTGTTCCAGTTGCGCCAGTTCCCGGAGCAGGGAGGCCCGTTCCACGGTGGGCACCTTGTCACGACCGGCAACCAGCTCCTGGCAACGAAAACAGCCGGGGAACTGCTGCCGCCGGCCATCGGGGAAAGTCAGGCTGGAGGGCACCCCGTGCAGGCGGCAGATCATCAGGCGATGATCATAGAGTATGCAGCGGCCCTCTTCATTCAAGGGGCACATGATTTCCGGCCGGCGGCCGGCGGCCAGCGCCGCCTGCTCCTGCTGCCGGTACGCTTCGGCCCGCCGTTGCACTGCAGCCAACTGCTCGGCGGGCAGAGCCCGCAGGCCTTCCCATAACCAGGCCCACTCCAGCCTGGTATGGTGGAGAAAGTAAGAGTTGCAGCAGTTATCCGGGCAGCCTTGGCAGGAAAAATCAAGCTGCCGGGCCACCACGTCATAGGCCTCCTGCATGCGGCGGTAAAGATCCCGGATGCTGGCCGCCAACTCCGGCGGAATAGTCAGTTCGTCGTTCATGCCGGCTATCTTACCGGATAAGTTAAGAAGCAGCAAGAAATCGAAGACACCCGCCATGCTCCGTTCCCGGCTCGCTCCCACGCCCAGCGGTTATCTCCACCTGGGCAACGCCGTCAATTTCATTCTTACCTGGCTGCTGGTACGCCGGGCTGATGGGCGGCTCAAGCTGCGAATCGACGATGCCGATGCCGGCCGCAGCCGGCCCGAGTACATCGAAGATATCTTCCGGCAACTTGAATGGCTGGGGTTGGACTGGGACCTGGGACCCGCCGGCCCCGATGAGTTCACCGCCCGCTACTCTCAGCTCCAGCGCCTGGAACGGTACCGGGCAGGACTGAACGCCCTGCAGGCGCAGCAGGTGCTGTTTTTTTGCCACTGCACCCGGCGACAGATCAAAAAAATCAGTGCCGACCACCTTTACCCCGGCACCTGCCGGTCCCGTTTCCAGGCCCCGGTGGAGCCGCACACGGTGCGCATCAGGGTGCCCCACCGGTGGGTCTTTGATCCCGCCTCCCAGGAAGCGGCCTGGCCTTTTGCAGCCGCCTGGCCAACTTCCGGCGAGCAGGCACCGAAGACCCTTCTTCGGGAAACGCCCAGCTTGCCCCCGGTATTGCTGGCCACCGAGATGGGCGACTTTATTCTCTGGCGGCGGGACAACCTGCCGGCCTACCAGCTGGCCAGCCTGCTGGACGACCTGGACGATGAAATCAACCTCATCGTCCGCGGCCTGGACCTGCTGCCCTCCACCGCCGCCCAGGTCTTCCTGGCCGAGCAGTTGGGACCGGCCGGTGCCGCCTTTCTTGGCGCCGAATTCCTTCACCACCCCCTGTTGACCGACCGGCAGGGACGAAAACTGGCCAAATCCGACCAGGCCCTTTCCCTGGCCGCCATGCGCGCCGCCGGCACCTCCCCGGCGGCCGTTTATCGCCGGGCGGCTCGCTTCCTGGGCCTGCCTGCCGACGAAATCAACACCCTGGCCGACCTGCTGGCCGCGGTCACGGCCCCTTGATTCTGGGCTGCTCCAGCCCCGGCGGCCCAGCGCTGAAGACCGTATAGGCATAGATGATGGCCAGGGCAAACAGGGCGGTGCCGCCGCCCAGCATGGCACCGATCATAGGCGGGGCAATCAGGGCCAGCCGCAGCAGCACCGTCACCACCGCAAACCCGGAGTTGCGAAAGGCCACCAGGTAACCGCGGCTGTATCGCAGGGAGATCAACACCAGCAGCACATCGCTGAAAACCAGCAGGGTATAGAATTTCTCGAAAATACTTTCCGGGTTGCCATGGAGAAAATATTCCCCGATATCATGCAGCACGATCACCACAAAGCCGGCCAGCAACAGCAGGGCGATGTTCTTTTTGGTAAGAATAAACCTCGTTTTGTCCACAATGCGGTCACCGCCGCTGGGATAAGTGCTGTGTACCCGATAATAAAAACCCAGCACCACAAAGATCATCAAGGCCCCCAGGGCCGACGAAACCATGGGTACCAGGACGGGTTCCACCTGCTCCCACAGCAGCGGTTCATCTAAATGACTGATTTCCTTGAAGGTGTTTCGTAGCAAAATCAGCGACAGGATTTCCAACTGCTTGCCCACCGAAATGGAAACCGACTTGGACAACGCCAGGGTCAACCCCACCACTTCCAGGATCAACAGCAGCGTAAAGGCCCACTCAATGGCCACCAGGTGATTGCTGGGAACCACCGCAGCCAACTGGGCGGGCAGCCAGCCCTGGCGATTGCCCTCGATGAGCAACACCGAACCGACAAAAAAGATCACCAGAAAAAAGGCGCTGCGCCGGCGCCCGGCAGCGCTTTCCCAGCCTTCTTCCAACCGGTCAAAGAGCCAGCCGCCATGGTTGATCAAGCCGTGTCGCATTTTACGCTCTCCTTCGCCCACCCGGGCGTCGGTAGGGGTTATCTTGTCAGTCCGTTATAAAACGGGGCTGGCTTTTGCAACTGTAGGGTTACGGTGCCGCCGGCAGGACAAGCCGGTAACGTTTCTGCGGTTCCGGCAACAATACCCTGGTTTGCAACTCCCGGCGATACCGTTGCGCCAGGTGCCGGCCCTTTTCCCCCTCCAGGTGGACCAGGAAAACCTTTTGCGGCGCGGTTTCGGCAAAGATGGTCAGCATCGCCGCCGGATCGGCATGGCCGGCAAAGGCGCCGGTCTGGTGAATGGCAGCCCTTACCAGGCGCCGCTGCGCGCCGATGGCCAGGCTCTCCGGCGGACGGTCGCCGGCGGTGAGGTGGCCGCCAAGGCTGTTCGGCGCCTGATAACCGACAAAATAAAAAACGGTGTCCGGATCTTCCAGGTAATCGAGCAGTGCCTGGCGGGCTGCCGAGTAATCAGCCATGCTTGAGGCCATGATGCCGATTTCACCCGGTTGCAGGCCCAGCGGGTTGTCCGGCTCATGGCCAACGCACTCATCTTTGTAGCCCGGGGGTAAAAAATCGGCCCGAGCCAGGGCCGGGGCGAAATAGCGGCCATAGTTTTGCCTGCCCGTCGCCGGGTCGGCGAGCTCAAGGCGATAACGACGGGCAAAATCGTCGTATAAACGCAACAGCCGGTTGGCGGCGGGGCTGCAAACCCTGATGACCTGGTGGGGTGGCAACTTGCCCTGGTCGATGGCCCGGCTCAACTCAAACATCACCTGCTGGCTGCGATCCAGGACTGCCGCCGGGATCACCACCCGTTTGCCGGCGTTGATCATGGCCGCCACCTCCCGCCGAAATTGTTGCCGCTGCCGGGCCAAATCGGCATCAGCCCGATCATAAAGCATGGTGCCTTCCAAAAACAGGAAGTCCACTTCCGTTGTTAAGACAGGGTTGGGGGGCAGCATAGGGGAGGAGCCGGCTCCGACATCACCGCTGAAGAGGATGCGGTAATCACCGTAGGTGAGCCGGACCATGGCGGAACCGGGAATATGGGGGGTCAGCAGAAACTCGGCCTGCAAGCCGGAGTCCGCCACCATCACCGGCCGGCCGGGATCAACCACCACCACCTGCCGGTCCAACCGTTGCTTCAGCTTTGCCGCCAGCTTGTCCCGCTGGGGTCGGGCCAGATAATACCCCTTGGCGGACAACTCTCCCCGCCTGGCCGTAAAATACACCCGGTTGTCCGGTTGCACCGTCCGATGACCGAAATCATACCCCTCCAGGTAAACGGGAATACGACTTCGGCCGGCATTGTGCCGGGAATAATAAAAGCGCTCCGGCCCCAAATCGGCAAAAGCCAGGTTGTCGGGCAGGGTTTGCCGGGCCAGTTCATAGGTTATTCCGGTCATGTAAATGGGACCCCGATAGCCTTCCCGCAACAGCAGGGGCAACCGCCCCAGGTGATCGGCATGAGCGTGGCTGATGAATACCGCCTGCACGGCCTCCACCGCCACTTCTTCCGGCCAGGGGTAGTTATCGCCATCCCCCCCGAAAAAAGTACCGACATCGATTAAAAACAGGGCGGCGCCGATTTCCAGCACATGCAAAGATCCGCTGACCACCCCCTGGCCGCCATAACCGCGATAGACCGGGGTCGGCTCTTCCCCGGCATCAGCCGCCCCGGCCGCTCCCGGGCCTGCAACCATCAACACCAGCACGGCCAGCCAGAATCCGCAACGCCCCAAAAAACACCACCCTGTTTGCATCTCGCACCACCGCTTAATAATCAATTACGCCAACGTGATTGCCATTTTACCGATAGCCCACGGCTACCGGTGCCCTGCTTCTTCCAAGTATGCCCAACCCCCTCAATAATTCAAGCGAATATAAGGTAAAGAGGTGCGTGCTACCCCGTGCACTCGTGATCAGTTACTAAGATGGAAGCAGCATGCTGCCGGGCGCGGAGGGCCGTAAAAACCGCCAGCGACGGCTTCCTGAAAATTGGCATGCAACCTGCATTAACCCTGTGGGCAGCCAATCGGTCCCTGCCGGCCATGGATAAATCGTCAAAAATATGAACAAAGGAATTTGAGCATGGATCTGACCACTATTTTTTCATCTTATCCTGCAAAACCTGGTATTTCCCGGCCCCACACGGCTACCGACCCGGTGGGCAAGACGGATTTTGCCGAAATGATGGCGGCCGGTCTCAGGCAACCGCCGGCGGCCGGCACTCCCTTCCGCCCTGACCAGGCCGGTCAGGGCTTGCCAAGGCCCGACGCAACGACGCCGGTTTGGCCGGATACCCCGGAACCACGGCCTTATACCGTCCGTCCCGGCGATACCCTGTCGGGTATTGTCGCCGGCAAGCTGCGGCAAAACAGCGTCGCCCATTCCCGGGGGGAACTTTACCGGCTGGTCAACCTGGTGGCCTCCGACAATAATTTGACTAATCCCGACCGGATTTTTCCCGGGCAAAAGTTGGACGTGGCCAGCATTCCGCAATTTGCGGCCAGCAACCGGTTGCCGGCCATTGCTACTCCCAGCGCCGTACAACAGCAGGGCACCAGTAGCGAGTTGCAGCCCCCGGCCATGGGGCGGATCAGCTCTTCCTTCGGCATCCGGCTGCACCCGGTCACCGGCCAGGAACAGCATCATGACGGGGTGGATATTGTGCTGCCCCATGGTACTCCCATTAAGCCCGTGGCCGCAGGGAGGGTAATTGCCGCCGGCGAAAACGGCAATTACGGCCTGACCGTGGATATTGACCACGGCGACGGCCTTACCTCTCGCTATGCCCATCTCTCACGGGTTCTGGTTGAGCCGGGCCAACAGATCCAGGCCGGGCAGACCATCGCCCGCTCAGGGGCCACCGGCCTGGCCAACGGACCGCATCTGCACCTGGAAATTCACCAGGACCGCCAACCGGTCAATCCCCTGGCGCTGCTGAGCCGTGACGACATTGAACGGGGACCGCTGCTGGCCGACGGGACCCGACCCGGCGACCCGGACCCGGAAACCGGTGAGTATACCGTGCAGCCCGGCGACACGCTGTCCACCATCGCCGCCCGGGAACTGCATCGGCGGGGAGTCGATTTCTCCCCGCAGGAGTTGTACCGGCAGGTGCAGCACCTGGCCGCCACCAACAACCTGAGCAATCCGGACCAGATTGTCTCCGGCCAACGGATCAATCTCAGCAGCCTGCTAAGCGACCGGTTCCACGTTTGATCCGCCCCGTTTGCCAGGCCGGTGGCCAACCCCCTTTTTGCTTGACGATGGCTTCCAATTACAGTCAATTAGCGGCAAGTTGCAGGGCTTGGCCTGCGGCATTAGCCTGAAAGGAACCAACAACCATGAATGCAGAAAGCTATACCTACGGCTGGAACGAAGAGCTGGAAACCTTCCTGCTGGTTAAACTGAAAAACGACCTTAAACAGGCCATGCGGGCCCATGATGAGCAGCGCAAAAACACCATCCGCCAGATTATCAGCGAGTTTCCCAAACTTACCGTGCCCATCACCCTTGAGTCTGGGAAAAAGAGCACCCGCCTGAAAAGCGACGAGGAGATTAGCAACGATGATATCCAGGGGATTATCAGCGGCCTGGTAAAATCGGAAAAAACCACTCTGGAGCTGCAGGGGCGGGAAAGCTCGCCCTATCTGGAAATTCTTTATTCCTACCTGCCACAGCCGGCCAGCGCCGCCGAGATAGAAGACTGGATTGCGGCCAACCTGGATCTTGGCCAGTTTAAATCCCCCATAGAGGCCATGGGGCCGATCATGAAACACTTCGGCAAAAAGGCCGACGGCAACCTGGTTAAGCAGATTCTAGCCCAAAAAACCGGGTGAGCAGCCACCATGGCACTTCGCTTGGCGACCATAGCGCAAGCGGTTTTCGCAGCCTGCCAGGACATTCTCTTTCCGTCCAGCTGCCTGGGTTGCCGAGCCCCACTGCCGGCCTCGCGACTGCCACTTTTCTGCCCGCCCTGCCGACAACAATTTCAGTGGCTGAACTCGCCGCTTTGCCCCGCTTGCGGCCGCCCCTGGCCGGCCGGCGCCGGGGAAGATCATCTTTGCGGACCTTGTCTGCAAAAGCCCCCTCTTTTCCAGCGGGCCCGCGCGGCGGTGGTTTACCGGGACCCGGTGGCCGCCGCGATTCAGGCTTGTAAATACCAGGGCGATCTCGCTGC
Organism: Desulfurivibrio alkaliphilus AHT 2; assembly: GCF_000092205.1. Taxonomy (GTDB): domain Bacteria; phylum Desulfobacterota; class Desulfobulbia; order Desulfobulbales; family Desulfurivibrionaceae; genus Desulfurivibrio; species Desulfurivibrio alkaliphilus. Next base: position 2,318,749 of record NC_014216.1, read on the forward strand.
CCTAAGCTCGCTGGCCGCGCTGGCCCTCCACTCCCCGGCCTTGGATGCAACCCGATCGGCGGCCATTGCGGCGTCCGGTTATGACTTTATTGTGCCGGTCCCGCTGCACTTAAAGCGCCTGCGTCAACGGGGGTTCAACCAGGCCTTGCTGCTGGCCCGGTCGATTTTTACCGCACAACAGGGCAAAATCCGCTTTGACCTGCTTAGCCGTGAACGTATGACCCAGCCCCAGACCGGGATGACCGGCAGCCAGCGGCGGCGGAACCTTAAAGGCGCCTTTGTGGCGCCGCAGCCGGCCATGGTCAGAAAACGTTCACTGTTGCTGGTGGATGATGTTTTTACCACCGGCGCCACGGTTAATGAGTGCGCCAAGGTGTTACGGCAGGCCGGCGCCGCCAGGGTGGACGTGTTCACCCTGGCCCGGGTCCGTGAATAGCCATACCGTTGCCACCAGCCCTTTTTTTCCCAGCGGGATATTAACGCCAAAGGATAGACCACATGAAAATCAACGGCCGTCACTATCGTACCATCTGGCTGGACAATGATGATCCTGGTTTGGTCAGGATTATCGATCAGCGCCGGTTACCCCATGCGCTGGTGCTGGAGGACTTGCGCACGGTTGATGATTTCTGCCGGGCCATCAAGGAGATGCATGTCCGCGGCGCCGGCCTGATCGGGGCCACCGCCGGCTTTGCCATGTACAGCGCTACCCTGGCCGCTTGCGGGGATGACTGCAACCAGTTTCTGCAACAGGCCGCCGCCGCTCTTAAGGCCACCCGCCCCACCGCCAGCAACTTGGCCTGGGCCGTGGAGCGGCAACTGGCAACTTTGCTGCCACTGGAAACGTTAGCTGCCAAACAGGCAGCGGCCAAAGCAACCGCCCAGGCCATTGCCGATGAAGACGCCGCCGCCTGCCGCATGATCGGCGAGCACGGGCGGGAGTTAATCGCCGCCATCAGTCGGCGCAAGGGTGGCCAACCGGTCAATATTCTAACCCATTGTAACGCCGGTTGGCTGGCCTTTGTCGATTATGGCTCTGCCACCGCCCCCATTTATGCCGCCCACCAGGCCGGCATTCCGGTCCATGTCTGGGTGGATGAAACCCGGCCCTGGCTGCAGGGGGCCCGGCTGACCGCCTGGGAACTGGCCGGCGAGGGGGTACCCCATACCCTGATTACCGATAATGCCGGTGGCCACTTGATGCAGCACGGAAAGGTCGACCTGGTACTGGTCGGTACCGACCGCACCACACGACAGGGTGATGTGGCCAACAAAATCGGGACCTACCTTAAAGCCCTGGCCGCGCAAGACAATTCCGTGCCCTTTTACGTCGCCCTGCCCTCTTCCACTTTTGACTGGCACTGCCGAGACGGGGTAAGAGAAATACCCATTGAAGAACGCTCCGGTGATGAGGTAAAATTCGTAACAGGTGTTAACCACCAGGGGCTGGACCAAGAGGTTTTAGTGGCGCCGGCCGCAACGCCGGCGGCCAACCCCGGTTTCGACGTCACCCCGGCACGACTGATTACTGCCCTGATCAGTGAGCGGGGGATCATGAAGGCTGAGGAGGCCGAGATTTTGCGACTATACCCTGAACAGCAAAGATAATTCGTGTGTACCGCAACACTTCATAGACCAGGAGAATAACAATGGCTGGCTCCGAACACCATCATGAACCCGAAGATCCCACGGTTTGCTTTAAGGCAGGTATCTTTTTTATTTGCGTCACGGTTGTCCTTGCCATACTGGCTTGGTACAATTAAACAACGTTATTGCGTGTTTTTTTATTGGGCACTAACAGCAGTATTTACTTGATAAAACCTACTGAGATCTGTATATTCGGAACAGATTGATATCAACAAAAGGTGACCAATTGTCTCCTGCACTCACCTGTAAATTGTAGCGCAAAATCAGCAGTATACTTTTTTGGACAAAAAAAGAAATGAAAACCTGGCAGCTTGGCATAGCCCTTCTGGGTGGCGCAGCTTTGCTGTCCGTGCCCGCCTTGGCATCGGCCGATGAAGCGGCAACGGACAGCAGTGGTGGCCTGTTCAGCACTTCAGTGCTGAGCCGCTTTTTGCCCTCTGCCGGCTCGCAAGAGGATGCTCCCCCCCGCCAGAGCCTGCCTACCCGTTTCAGCCTGGGTTTTTTTACCACTGGTCAAACTGCCCGCGCAGACACAGCACTCGAAGAAGATTTTTTAGCCTCATCTTATCTGCAGGACGGCCAGCCTACGCAAATCACTGCCTTGGCAAATTTTGGCTATGGTTCTTACTACGGGGTCTCTCGCCTGGACACCACCAGTCTTTACCTGTTGCCCGGTCTGGCCGGCCTGGATGAGCTGCCGCGCAGCAGCGAGGTTCCCCGAGATGAGAGCCTGGCTTTAAGCCTGGAAGCTGGAGTACGTCATCACGATCTCAACACCGGGGTACTCTACGCCTATCAGAGCGGCTACCCTGCTTTGCACCGTCCACACGGGGCCACCGCCCTGCCCTCCTATATCTTTACCCCCTTGGGTCCGTTGACCGAACAAAACCGTGACCAGCGTGGCCCCAATGGTCATGCCGTCTTTCTCTACCTTGGCTACAACCACTCACCCCAGCTGAATCTGCGGGGTAGCGTGGGGCTGGCCAAAACCGGAATCAACAGCAGCGATAGCGAGACCGGTCATCTGCTCAGCGAACAGAGCCGCCGCTGGGGGATTGACATCGCAGCAACATACAAGCTCCTCGACAACCTGGTCTATCATGCCCATCTGGGCTATGTCAGCATCGATGAAACCCCTTCCACCGCCGACGCTCCCACCCTGCACACCGGTAGCGACGCCACTCCCCAGTCCGCCGGCGGCCAAGGCCCCGATTCGATCTTTCATATCGGCAGCCATATCCGGATGACCTTTTAATACCTTTGCCTTTTTACCTGCACCCCTTCGCGACTGCTAATTTTGTGCCTGGCGATGGGAGGGTATCAGTTCACTGAAGTAGATAATGGAGGGGTACTTGCGGGAATAGATCCGGGGGGCCCGACTGCTGGCCCTGGCGACATGAATAAGCTGGCCCAGGCCATGGGTGTTGGCCGCATCCAGGACCCGTTCGGTGTCGTCGACCAGCATGGTGCGCTCTTTGTCGTAATTAAGCGAGCGCTCAAGCCGGGGCCAGAAATCGGTTTCTTCTTTGGCCAGTCCTATTTCTTCGGCGCAGACCACCTGATCCCAGTAGCCAGCCAGAGAGGTTTTCCCCAGCTTAATGGCCAGGGTTTTGTGGTGGGCATTGGTGACCAGGTAAATCTGCTTTTTTAGCCTCCGACAAAACAGCAAAAACTCGACAACATGAGGGTGAACCGCGATCAGCGCGTCCACCCGGCGTTTCAGCGCCGGGATATCCATCCCCAGTTCCTGAGACCAGTGGTCAAGGTCCGCCCAGGCCAAGGTGCCCTGCAATTGGTCAAATTTGGCCACCAGCCGGCGCCGGGCCTCGTCTATGTCCAGGTTATGGATCAAGGCGTAGTTTTCCGGCACATAACAGTGCCAGAAGTAATCATCAAAATGGCGATCCAGCAGGGTGCCGTCCAGATCCAGCAGCACGGTGCCAATGGCTTGCCAGTCTATTTGCGGGGTTATTCTGCTCATTATCAGGTGATCAGGGTGTTGCGCAATTGATTGATCGACTTTAAGCCCTGTTTGGCCAGGTAGGCGGCAATGCCCTCGACTATTTCTTCCGTGGCCCCGGGGTTAACGAAATTGGCCGTTCCCACCTGCACCGCATGTGCTCCCGCAACGATAAACTCCAGGGCATCCTCGGCGGTCATAATGCCGCCAATGCCAATGACTGGAATCTTTACCGCCTGGGCTGCCTGCCAGACCATCCGCAGGGCCACCGGCTTGATGGCCGGACCGGAAAGCCCCCCCACCACATTGGCCAGTCTGGGGCGACGACCGGCCAGATCAATGGCCATGCCCAGCAAGGTATTGATCAGGGAAACGGCATCGGCCCCGGACTCGGCCACGCTTCTGGCCATCAGTTGGATATCGGTAACATTGGGTGAAAGTTTGATGATTAACGGCAGCTTGCTGGCTCGGCGCACGGCTGCGGTGACGGCAGAGGCCATCAGCGGATCGGTGCCAAAGGCCACACCGCCTTCTTTGACGTTGGGACAGGAGATATTGACCTCCAGGGCAGTGACCCCCTCGATTCCGTCCAGGCGCCTGGCCAATTGCGCGTATTCATCCACCGTGTTGCCGAGAATGTTGACCACCACGGTGGCTCCCAACTCAACCAGCCACGGCAACTTTTCATGCAGGAAGGCCTCCACCCCAACATTCTCCAGGCCAATGGCGTTAAGCATTCCGCAGGGCGTTTCCACCACCCGGGGCGGCGGATTACCCGCCCGGGGCAGCAAGGAGACACCCTTGACCACCACCGCCCCCAGGCGGCTTACATTGACGAAATCCTCGAATTCGCGGCCATAGCCAAAGGTACCAGAGGCGGTCATTACCGGGTTGCGGAAGGTGCACCCGGCTATTTCTACTTGCAGATCAACGTCAGTTTCCACCGTCATGGTCACCTTACTCCCAGCTAATGTCTGCGGCGTTGAACACCGGCCCATCTTTGCAAACGTGAAAATACCGCTCTCTTTGACCACTGCCGGCCACAGCGCAACCCAGGCAGGCAGAAAAACCGCAGGCCATCATGGTTTCCAGCGAGACCTGGCAACTCCAGTCCCGCTCTCGGCAGCGCTGAGCCACCGCCGCCATCATCGGCCAGGGGCCACAGCAAAAGACCTGGCGGAGCTTGCCATCTTTGCCCCACTCTTTTTCGATCAGCTCCGGCACCAGTCCATGGTGCCCCAGTGACCCATCGTCGGTGGCCACTCGGGGCTCAATCTTCAGGGGGCCAAAATCGATCAGCAACTGCTCTAATTCCTGCTTGGCACGAGCCCCCAGTAAAACATCCAGGCCAAATTCCGGCAAACGACGCTGGATTTCGCGGGCCAGGAAGAACAGCGGGGCCACGCCCATCCCGCCGCCAATCAGCCCCAGGCGAGCTCCCGCCCGCGGCGCTGCCAGGTCAAAACCCCGCCCCAACGGCCCCACTATCCCCAGTGGTTCACCGGCGCCCAGGGCCGCCAGTTTCCTGGTCCCTTCGCCAAGTACCTTGAACAAGACTTGAATTCGCCCGTGGGGGAAAGTCTGGTGCAACGAAAAGGGGCGGCTCAAAAGAGGGTCCAGCCCTCTACCGGAGCGCAGCATGACAAATTGTCCCGGTTGCCCTGCCGCCGCTATTTCGGGAGCCAGAATGGTCAACCGGCATATTGCCGGGCCGAGAGACTCGTTTTTCTCCACTGTTGCCAAAAACTGTCCGGGCATTTTTCTGCGCCTCGTAAGGAGTATTGCAATGATTTCTTAAAGTTGCCCAAAGCGACCTGTGGCCAACCGTTAGTCAAAAGACCATGCTCACAGGCTTTTTCAACGGACTGCTCAACAACCATGCCCAGGGAGCATGGTGTCAATCATCCGGAGCCGGGCCAGGTCCATTCAGCCGCTGTTATTACTACTTGCTATCGGGTTGCAACAAGCCGATTAAACGCTCCAGATCATCCGGCGAGTAGTATTCTATCTCCAGCTTGCCCCGTTTGCCGTTTTGCACAATTTTCACCCGGGTGTCGTAGTTTCGCCCCAACTCGGCCGCCAGAGCCCGGCAATATGATTCCGGCAGGCCATGGCTGGACGATCGATTACTTTTGCCCCCGCCGGCACTGCTTCTTTTTTTGCGCCGCCGTGCCGCCTCTTCCGCCTGGCGGACACTCAACCCTTTGCTGATGATCTCATCCCGCAACTGCCGCATCTGCTGCTCGTCCTGCAAGCCCAGCAGCACACGGGCATGCCCCATGCTGATACGCTCGGCCGCCAGGTCGTCTTTGGCAAAATCAGGCAGTTGATTGATGCGCAGAGCGTTGGCCACGGTGGAACGCTCCTTGCCCACCCGCCGGGCCACCTCTTCCTGGGTCAAGCCATACTCCTGGACCAGGCGGAGATAGGCCTCGGCCTCTTCCAGGGGGTTAAGGTCCTGGCGCTGAATATTTTCCACCAGGGCCAACTCCAGTTGATCCTGGGGGGAGACATCTTTAATTAACACCGGCACTTCGGCCAGGCCTGCCAGCCCAGCCGCCCGCCAGCGTCGCTCCCCGGCGATAATTTCGTAACGCTCGTCGTCCAGCCGGCGCACCACCAGGGGCAGCAACACCCCTTTTTCGCGGATCGACTCCGCCAACTGCGCCAGGGCGCCATCGTCAACCTTCTTTCTGGGCTGATGGGGGTTGGGCACAATGGCCTGCAGCGGGCAAACCAGATACGGCCTTTTCCCGTCTTCATCATGGGATGGCAGCAGGGCCCCCAACCCTTTGCCCAGAGGATTTCTTTTTACCATTGCTCTTGCCCTCTCGGTTCCTTGGCAAGCAACGAGGGGGCTCCCCTGATGCCTGCTCTTTTGCAGTACAAGCTTTATGCCCGGCACCCTTCTGCCGGTCTCCCGGCCAAGCGGTTAACCATGTTCAGGATTTTTTTTGGTGCCGCAGAAACTCTTTCGCCAGTTGCAGGTAACTGACGGCCCCGCTGGAGCGCCGGTCATACAGCAGGGCCGGCTTACCGTAGCTGGGCGCCTCACTTAGCCTGACGTTGCGCGGGATCACAGTCTTGTACAGCCGTCCCTTGAAGTGCTCGTTGACCTCCGAGGCAACCTGATGCGTCAAGCGGTTGCGGCCGTCAAACATGGTCAGCAAAACCCCCTCGATAACCAGGCGTTCATTGTAGGAGTTTTTGACCAAGCGAATGGTTCTAACCAGTTGGCTCAAACCTTCCAGGGCAAAATACTCGCACTGCAGCGGGATAATCACCGAGTCCGCGGCGGTAAGGGCATTGATGGTCAACAACCCCAGCGACGGTGGGCAATCTACGAAAACATAATCGTACTCGTCCATCACCGGGTCCAACAGGTTTTCCAGGTAGCGTTCCCGCTTGCTGGCGCCCATCAGCTCCACTTCAACCCCGATCAGATCGATACGGCTTGGCAGCACCCCCAGCTTCCCTTTCAGGTCGGCCACCGTCACGATGGCCTCCCGGGCTGGAACGCCATCCAGCAGACAGTGATAAAGGTGCAGCGCCTCTTCCTCCCCCCCCTGAGAGGACTGCTTATCCCACCCCAAGCCGCTGGAGGCATTTCCCTGGGGGTCCGAGTCCACCACCAGTACCCTCTTGCCCAGCGCGGCCACCGAAGCGGCGAGGTTGATGGCGGTGGTGGTTTTCCCCACCCCCCCTTTCTGGTTTGCCATGGCCACCACCTTGGCCCGCCGTTCATTGAGCACCATTCCGCGCACCCCCATGTGGTAAAATTCAGGCACCCCGCAACCACTTAACCCGTTGACCCATGTGGTCAACCGCAAGCCTCAAACAGCACCGCGGCGCGGCCACAGGCCCGTTAAACCGGCAAGTTATCAGCCCCAGTGCATGCCAACAGTCGCAGCGGCTCAACCCCCTGCCATTGCCGATGGCCTACAGGTCATTAATACCCTGCTTTGGCAACTCGCACAACAGACACTTTAGGCGCTGTTTCACGTGAAACAAAGCAATTAACAATACAACATCAACCCGATATAGATATCACCAAACAGGTTTGGCAAAAAAATTAATCGTTTTGGGAGAGTCGATACATGGCCAGCAGCAGCTCAGTGGTTCGCACCAGAGCAGTGAGGGTTACAGACTCATCGGTGGTGTGAACATCGGTCATGCCGGTGCCTAAAATGGCGGTGGGGAAACCGTGGGCGGAAAAAATGTTGGCATCGCTGCCACCACCGGCCACGGTAAATTCCAGACGACGGCGCAACTGGTCAGCTGCCTGGCGCAAACGCTGCAACACCGGGTCGCCCTGCTTCAGCTTCATGGCCGGAAACTGCTCTTCAATGGTGAACGAAAACTCGGCCGCCCCACGCGGAGGTCCGGAAGTGGGCGCGAGGCTGCCGTACTTGCTGACGGTGCGGTGAAAAACATCTTTAATATGCTGTGTATGGTGGGCAAGCTTGTCGGGATCATGGCTGCGCACCTCGCCCTCCATGGTCACCAGATCGGGTACGATATTGGTGGCCTTGCCACCGGCAATCACCCCGATATTGGCGGTACTCTCATCATCCAGGCGCCCCAGGGATAAATCGGCCAGAGCGCGTGAGGCCAGTTGAATGGCGTTGATCCCGGTTTCAGGATGGAGCCCGGCATGGGCTGCCAGACCATGTACTCGCGCGGTAAAGTGATTGGCGGCGGGCGCAGCCACCACCGCCAAGTCGAAACCGGCACTGTCCAGGGCATAGCCGGTGTCGGCCCGCAGCAGAGAGAAATCAAAGTTCTTGGCCCCCAGCAGGCCAATTTCTTCGCAGGTGGTAAAAACAAACTCTAAAGGGGACCACAGAAGGCCATCTTCTTTAAGCGAGCGAGCCATCTCAACCAGCATGGCAATCCCCGCCTTGTCATCGGCCCCCAAAACCGTGGCCCCGGCGCTGGTGAAGGTTTCCCCCTGGCGGCGCACCTTAACCCCGCAGGCCGGCTCCACCACATCAAGGTGACAGTTGCAGAAAAAAGGGGGCAGCCCCCCTCGCCGGCCGGGAATCCTGATCACCAGATTGCCGGTGTCGGAGCCGGTGAAAGGGGCAGAATTATCTTCAAGGATTTCCGCGTTAAACTCGGTGGCAAACAATCCCTTCAAAAAAGCAGCCACCCTCCCTTCCTGCCGCGAAGGGCTGTCTATTTCACACAGGCGAACAAAGATTTCCGCCAGGCGTTCCGGTTGCAGAGACATCAATTTCTCCCTGGTATAGCGGTTTATAGCTGATGAAACAGTTGTTGGCAGTCGACGACATGACGACCAACACATCAGCCAGCTAAAGCGTTATCGCCCAACATGCCCTGTGGCTGCACAGGGCCCAAAAACAAAGAGCGTATGCAACAAAAGTACACTTGCTTTATACGAATAGGCGAGGCTGACCAAGAGCGGCGCCGACCGGTCGATTTTAAAAAAAGCATGGTTTTTTCAACAGACAAATAGGCACAAGCAAAACCGGGTGCCATTATACTACAATGAAGTTGGCTGACGGCAAAGCAGGAAAACCGCACTTATTGCTTGGCCACCACCCTGCCGGGGCAAAGCTCCCGCCATGCGCTACCAAAAGCTGGGTTACGGCCGTCGGATTAGCTTGACGAATCCATTAACAGCATGGATTTGTCACTTGCCGTAACGACCAGGAGAAGGCTATGATGCTAAAACAGCAAAAATTAGCCGCCGGCCACGCGCCGGCCACGCTTGCAAGCAAATACCAAAACTTAGGAGAGTGCAAAATGGCTGTATTCAAATGCGAAAAATGTGGCGCCACCAAAGAGGGACGATGCAAACCCAAAAAATGCCCGCAGTGCGGCGAATTGGGCTGCATGCTGAAGAATGAGGCCGCCGCCCCGGCCAAAAAATGCGGCGGCGGTTGCAAGAGCAAAAAGTAACATCATAGCTGGGGAGACCGCAGGGCTTTGAGCGAAAACGTCTTCACCATCTGCCCATACTGCGGCTGCGGCTGCGGGCTGTACCTGCGCCGTGAAGGCGAGCAGATAACCGGGGTGCTCCCCAGCCGCCGGCATCCGGTTTCCCGGGGCAACCTGTGCGTTAAGGGGTGGCAGTTGCCGGAGATCATCAGCCACCCCGAGCGCCTCACCTCTCCCCTTATGCGCCAAAACGGCCGGCTGGTGCCGGTGAGCTGGGATGAGGCCCTGGACTTCTGCGCCGCCGAGTTGGGTCGCGTCGGCGCCGGGCACGGGCCCTCGGCCCTGGGGGTGTTGGCCTCGGCCAAGTGCACCAGCGAGGAGAATTACCTGCTGCAGAAATTCACCCGGGCGGTGCTCAAGACCAACAACATCGATCACTGCGCCCGGCTCTGACACGCCCCCACGGTGGCCGGTCTGGCCACCACCTTCGGCAGCGGGGCGATGACCAATTCCATCAACGAAATCGAGGGCGCCGAGGTTATCCTGATCTCCGGCTCCAACACCACCGAGGCCCACCCCCAAGTGGCGCGACGGATTTATGCCGCCAGGGATCGCGGCGCCAAGGTGATCGTCATCGACCCGCGTTACACCACCATCGCCCGGCTGGCCGACCTGCACCTGGACCTCAGGCCCGGCAGCGACATCCCGCTGATCAACGGCCTGATGAAGATCATCCTCGATGAAAACCTGGCCGACGACCTGTTCATCGAACTGCGCACGGAAAATTTCTTCGCCCTGCGGGATTACCTTTATCGGCTGGACCTGGAAGAAGTTTACCGGCAGACCGGCCTTACCGCCGAAAAGCTGCGCCAGGCCGCCCTGCTTTACGGCCGGGCCGGCAAGGCGGTGATCTGCTACTGCCTGGGGGTTACCCAGCATGTCTGCGGCACGGCCAACGTCGAGGCCCTGGCCAACCTGGCCATGCTCACCGGCAACGTGGAAAAGGAAGAGGCCGGGGTGGACCCGCTGCGGGGTCAGAACAACGTGCAGGGGGCCTGCGACATGGGAGCCCTGCCGGGAATGTTGCCGGGCTACCAGCCGGTGACCGACGCGACGGCCAGGCAGCGCTTTGCCGCCGCCTGGGGAGTGGAACCGCCGGCTTCTCCGGGGTGCACCCTGCTGGCCATGACCCACGGCCGCGAACCGGACAGCCCCGAAAACGGTAATCAGCAAGCCGGCACCGTTCGCGCCCTGCTGATCATGGGCGAAAACCCGCTGCTCAGCGACCCCGACCTCAACGGTGTGGCGGCAAATTTCCGCCGGCTCGACTTCCTGGCGGTCAGCGATATCTTCCTCACCGAAACCGCCGCCCAAGCCGACGTGGTCTTCCCCGCCGCCTGTTTTGCCGAAAAAGAGGGCTGCTTCACCAACACCGAACGCCGGGTGCAGTTGATCAACCGCGCCGTGGCGCCGCCGGGGCAGGCCAGAAGCGACCTGGAGATCATCGCCGCTTTAAGCGGCAAAATGGGCTACCCCATGGATTACCAGTCGGCGGCGGAGGTAATGGAAGAGATCGCCCTGCTGACCCCCATCTACGGCGGCATCTACCACGACCGGCTGGCCGGCGGCCATGGTTTGCAATGGCCCTGCTGGGATCGGCAGCACCCCGGCACCCCGTTTTTGCACAAGTACTACTTTACCCGCGGCCGGGGCCGCTTTGCCGTGGTGGAGCACCAGCCCCCGGCGGAAACGCCCGATGCCGACTATCCCCTGCTGTTCAACACCGGCCGGGCCTACCACCACTACCACACCGGGAGCATGACCCGGCGCAGCGCCATCCTCAACCGGGAATGCCGCCGGGCCCGGCTGCAGATCAACCCCCAAGACGCCAACGCCTACCAGGTCACCGATGGTGAGCCGGTAAGGCTGCACTCCCGCCGGGGGCAAGTGGAACTTGCGGCGGAGTTGACCGACACCGTTCCCCCCGGCATGGTCTACGGCAATTTTCACTTCGCCGAGGCCCCCATCAACAACCTCACCACCACCGCCAGCGACCGGCGGGCCCGCTGCCCGGAATACAAAATCTGCGCGGTGCGGCTGGAGAAAATCTCCACGCCAACCCAGGAAGGGAAAGAGAGCCAAGGAGACCAAAAGGGTAACGGGGGTACAAAGAGCCAAAGGGGCCAAGGGGACCATGGCAACCAAGGGGACAAAGGAGGCGACGATGAGTGAACAGTACCTGCTCAGCCGCGACCACCTCCCTCCCCTGCTCCGCCGCCTGGGCAAGGAATACCGGCTGGTGGCCCCGGTTACCAACGACTACGGCGATACCCTGTTCCAGGAAATCGCCGACCCGGTGGCCACCGCGCCGGACTTACAGCGGCAACCGCAAAACTCGTTGAAAGATTTTCTTTTTCCCCAGCGGGAGCTCCTCTATGATTACCGGGTGGACGAGCAGGGTGGCTACCACTTCCGGGAACCGGCCACCGACATCCCCGCCACCCTCTTTTTCGGGGTCCGCCCCTGCGACCTCAACGCCGTGCTCTACCTGGACGTAATCTTTTTGCCCGGCCGGCGGGAGCCGGGTTACCGCCGGCGGCGGGAAAACAGCCTGCTGATCGGGCTCAACTGCAACCAGCCCTTTGCCGACTGCTTTTGCGCCGCGGTCAAGGCCGGGCCTTTCCTGGAGGATGGCAGCGACCTGCAGCTCACCGACCTGGGGCGGGAGTTTCTGGTGGAGGTGGGGCGCGCCCGAGGGGCGGAGATCATCAAACGCTGGCCCCACTTTTTCCGCCCGGCCCCGGCCGAAGAGCGCAACCGCCGCTTTCAGCTTTACCTGGAAGCGCGCGGCAGCTTCCTCCGCCAGGTGCATGCCGACCAGGCCATCAAACGGCTGGCGGCCAACGCCACCCCGCCGGGGGTCTGGGAAGAAGTGGCGAGCCGCTGCCAGGACTGCAACGGCTGCGCCTACCTCTGCCCCACCTGCAGTTGCTTCACCATTGTCGATGAGGCGCAAAACCAGCGGCAAGGCCGGCGCTGGCGGCTCTGGGACGCCTGCACCGCCACCGGCTTCACCGCCATGGCCGGCGGCCACAACCCGGTACAACCGGCCAAGGACAAGCTACGCCAACGTTTCCGGCACAAGCTGGAACTGGATGTAAAGAAACACGGCCGGCCCAGTTGCATGGGCTGCGGCCGCTGCGTGGGGGTCTGCTTCGGCGGCACCGATATCCTGCACTTTATCAACCTGGCGGGAAGATGAACAACCAAGCCCAGCAATCCGGAGGAACGATGATCGATCCCTACCGCCCCGGGCGGGCGGTGATCAGCGAGATCATCGAGGAAAACCAGCGGATCAAAACCTTCGTGCTCGAGCCCCTGGAGGCCTGGCCGGCGGCTTCCGACCAGGCGACGACCTCGGCTTACCAGCCGGGACAATTTGTAATGGTGTCGGTACCCCACTGCGGCGAAGCGCCCATTTCCCTGGCCTCTTCGCCCCAGGAGCCCAAGCTGCGCCTCAGCGTGCTCAAGGTGGGGCTGCTGACCTCCGCCCTGCACCGGCTGCCGGTGGGAGCGGAAGTGGGCCTGCGGGGGCCCTATGGCCGCCCCTTCCCCATGGCGGCGCTAAAGGGCCGCCGGCTGGTGTTTGTGGCCGGCGGCATCGGCCTGGCCCCCTTGCGGTCGGTGCTGGAAAGCTGCCTGGCCCGGCCGGATGATTTTGGCCCCCTCACCCTGCTCTACGGCAGCCGCACCCCGGATGACATTGCCTTCAGCGCCGACCTGGCCCGCTGGCAGGCCGGGCGGCAGGTGGACTGCCGGCTCACCGTGGACCAGGGGGGACCGGGCTGGAACGGAGCGGTGGGGCTGGTCTCCGACCTGCTGGCCGACCTGCAGCTGGAGCCGGAACAGAGCAGCGTCCTGATCTGCGGCCCGCCGCCGATGATCCGGGCCGTCTGCCGGCAAGCCGCCCAAGCCGGGGTTGCCCCCGAACAGATCATCACCACCCTGGAGCGCCAGATGAAATGCGGCCTCGGCCTCTGCCGCCACTGCCACCTGGACCACCACCTGGTCTGCGTCGATGGCCCGGTGTACACCCTGGCCCAGTTGCGGCAACTGGAAATCATGGAACTGGGTTAAGGCCAATGAACCAACAGCAGCCAGCGTCATACCGTATCACCTTTGAGCCCGGCAACCGGACGGTAACCGCCGCCGGCGGCGAAACCCTGCTGGAGGCCGCCCGGCGGCTGGGGCTGCATGTCAACGCTTCCTGCGGCGGCGACGGCACCTGCGGCCGCTGCCGGGTTATTATCGAGCAAGGGGCGGTGAACGGGGGGGCCAGCGAGAAGATCAGCCCGGCGGATTTTCAGCAGGGCCACCGCCTGGCCTGCGGGGCTGAAATCACCGGCGACACGGTGGTGCGGATCCCGGTGGAATCGGGCCTGGGCAAGGGCGGCCTGACCACCGGCGGGCGGGGGGAAGTGGCGGGCCGCAACCGAGCCCGGATGCATGTTTACGACATTGAAGAGCTGCGTGAACACGGGCTGTTCCTGCCGCCGGTGGAAAAATTTTTCCTGGAACTGCCCCGCCCCGGCCACGCCGACAACATGGCCGACGCCGGCCGGATCATCAACAGCTTAAGCAGCCAGTACGACGAACACCGGATGGTGATCACCCTGCCGGTGCTGAAAAAAATTCCCGCCGCCCTGCGGGCCGACGATTTCCGGGCCACCGTCACCGTGGCCCGACCGGTGCACAGCGGGAAAAATTTCGTCATGGACATCCAGCCCGGCAACTGGACCCGCCGCAACTTCGCCCTGGCCTTCGACCTGGGCACCACCTCCATCTACGGCATCCTGGTGGACCTGGAAAGCGGCAAGGTCCTGGCCCGGGACGGGGCTTACAACGGCCAGCTCAGCTACGGCGAAGACGTGATCTCGCGGATCATTTACGCCGAAAAACCCCAGGGGCTGGAACGGATGCAGGAGCTGGCGGTCAACACCATCAACCAGGTGCTGGATAAATTGCTGGCCAAAGCCCACCCGCCGGAAGAGGCGGCCCGGGGCGCGGTGCGCCGCGAGGAAATCAGCTCCATCACCATCGCCGCCAACACCACCATGACCCATCTGCTGCTGGGGCTGGACCCCAGCCACATCCGCCGGGCCCCTTACGTGCCGGCCAGCACCTTCCTGCCGCCGGTGCGGGCCGCCGATTTGGGACTCAAACTCGACCAGCACGCGGTGGCGCTTTGTTACCCGGCGGTCTCCAGCTACGTGGGCGGCGATATCGTGGCCGGGGTGATGGGCTCGGGCATGTACCGCACCGACAAGCTGACCCTTTATCTCGACATCGGCACCAACGCCGAGATCGTCATCGGCAGCCGGGAATGGCTGGTCTGCGCCGCCTGCTCGGCGGGGCCGGCCTTTGAAGGCGGCGGCATCACCCACGGGATGCGGGCGGCCCAAGGGGCCATCGAGGATGTGGCCATCGACCCCCAGACCCTGGAGCCCCTGCTAACCACCGTGGGCAACCGGCCGCCGGTGGGAATTTGCGGCTCGGGGCTGCTCAACCTGGTGGCCGCCCTTTTCACCTGCGGGGTGCTGGACAGCCGGGGGCGTTTTCAGCGGGAACTTGCCACCGACCGCCTGCGGGAGGGGCGCAGCGGCTGGGAATACGTGCTGGTCCGGCAGCAGGAGGCCGGGGTGGAGCACGATATCGTGCTTAACGAGGTGGATATTCAAAACTTCATGCGGGCCAAGGCGGCCATCTTTGCCGGGGTCAAGACCCTGGTGGAGGAGGTGGGGCTGGCCATCGGCGACTTGGAGCAGGTGATCCTGGCCGGGGCCTTCGGCAGCTACCTGGACCTGGATGCCGCCATGACCGTGGGGCTGCTGCCGGAAATCGCCCCGGAGAAATTCCTTTATGTGGGCAACGGCTCGTTAATGGGGGCCTGGATGAGCGCCATGAGCAACCATATCCGCCGGGACGTGGTGGCGGTGGTGCGCAAGCTCACCAGCTTCGAGCTCTCCGAGGTCACCGCCTTCCAGGAGCAGTACACTGCCTCCCAATTCCTCCCCCACACCGACCTGGAGCTGTTCCCCGGCGTAAAAAAACGCCTGAACGAGCAGGCGGCGACATCCATCCCGGCACCCTGAGCTTAATGGCAAGGTATTGACTCAAACCTTGCCAGCCAGGGCTTCCCTGTCCGCGTACCAAACGAAAATTCAAAGGCGAGCAAAATCAGTTTGGATTATATAAGATTACCCCTTTCCATACGATTCTGTCGTTGAGCAATAAACAAAGGCCCCTGCATGGCGTTAAAAAAATCCGAACTCTACTCTTCCCTCTGGCGCTCTTGCGATGAACTGCGGGGCGGCATGGATGCCAGCCAGTACAAGGACTACGTCCTGGTGCTGCTCTTTGTCAAATACGTCTCCGACAAGTACGCCGGCGACCCCGACGCCCTGATCGAGGTGCCGACCGGCGGCAGCTTTGCCGACATGGTGGCGGCCAAGGGCGACAAGGAGATCGGCGACAAAATCAACAAGATCATCGGCCGCCTGGCCGATGCCAACGAGAGCCTCAAGGGCGCGATCAACGTCGCCGACTTCAACGACGAGGAGAAGCTTGGCAAGGGCAAAGCGATGGTGGACCGGCTGAGCAAGCTGGTGGCCATCTTCGAGGGGCTGGATTTCAACGGCAACCGCGCCGACGGCGACGAGTTGCTGGGCGACGCCTACGAATACCTGATGCGCCACTTTGCCACCCAGTCGGGCAAGAGCAAGGGCCAGTTCTACACCCCGGCGGAGGTTTCCCGGGTGATGGCCATGGTCATCGACCTGAACCGGGCCAAAAGCGGGCTGCAATCCATCTACGACCCGACCTGCGGCTCCGGCTCACTGCTGCTCAAGGTCCACGACGAGGCGAAAGGCCGCACCGGCTTCGACCTGGCCCTCTATGGCCAGGAGTGGGACAACGCCACCTGCGCCCTGGCCCGGATGAACATGGTGCTACACGACTGCCCGACAGCAGTAATCTGGCAGGACAACTCCCTCTCCGACCCCCATTTCACCAACCCCGACGGCAGCCTCAAGGCCTTCGATTTCGTGGTCGCCAATTTCCCCTTCTCCAACAAGAACTGGACCAGCGGCCTGGATCCGGCCAACGATCCTTACGGCCGCTTCCAGTACGGCACCCCCCCGGCTAAGAATGGCGACTACGCCTTTCTTCTGCATATCCTGGCCAGTCTCAAAAGCACCGGCAAGGGGGCGGTCATTCACCCCCATGGCGTTTTGTTCCGTGGCGGGGCCGAGGCGGCCATCCGCAAGCGAATCATCAAGCAGGGCTTTATCAAGGGGATCATCGGCCTGCCTGCCAACCTCTTTTACGGTACCGGCATCCCCGCCTGCATCCTGGTGCTGGACAAGGAGGGCGCGGCCGGCCGCAAGGGAATCTTCATGGTGGACGCCAGCAAGGGCTTCGTCAAGGACGGCAACAAGAACCGGCTGCGCTCCCAGGACATTCACAAGATCGTCGACACCTTCAACCGCTGTTAATGATCACCCCTATGGAGCCACTTCGTGATCAGCTAATGGAGCCAGTTAAGGATCAGCTTAATGGAGCCATGGCGTGATCAGCTAATGGAGCCATGGCGTGATCAGCTAATGGAGCCACTTGCGGATCAGCTAATGGCGCCACCCCTTCCCTTAAGTTCATAAACGGGTCCCGGACTTTCTGCGGATCGGCTATATCCCCCTGAAAAACCCATTTTCAGGAGGGATAGCCGATGGCCAACAGGAGGTTCGAGATGTTTCAATACCGTCAAGTTCTTACCCAAATGCGGTCGGTTCAATCCGACCGCCAGATCGCCAAGGCTAAGCTGATGGGCCGCCGCAAGGCCGCGCAGTTACGGGCCTTGGCTCAGCAGCAGGGCTGGCTCGATCCCGCCCAAGAGTTGCCGGATGATGCCGAGCTGGCCAAGGTGCTCGCGCTGCCGGCCCCGGGCGAATCGGCGGTGCCGATGCTGCTGCCGTACCAGGAGCAGCTCAAGACCTGGCAGGCGGCCGGGATCAACGGCACCACCATGTACCAGGCCCTGGTGCGTGAGCATGGCTTTACCGGCAGCTACTCCTCGGTCAGACGTTTTCTTAAGACCCTCAAAGAGGACAACCCTCAAGCCACGGTAATGCTGGACTTTGCTCCCGGCGAAGCGGCCCAGGTGGACTTCGGTTCCGGCCCCAAGCTGCTTGATTCCCAGACCGGCAAGCCGTTTTCCACCTGGGTGTTCGTCATGACCCTGGCCTTCAGCCGGCACCAGTACGCCGAGATCGTCCGCGACCAGAAGGTGGCGACCTGGCTGGGTTGTCACCGCCGGGCCTTCGAGTTCTTCGGCGGGGTGCCGGCCAAGGTGATGATCGACAACCTCAAGGCCGGGATCATCAAGGCCTGCTGGCACGATCCGGCGGTGAACCGTTCCTACGCCGAGTTTGCCGAAGGTTACGGCTTTCTGATCTCGCCCTGCCCGCCGCGCCAACCCCAGATGAAGGGGCGGGTGGAATCCGGCGTCAAATACGTCAAAAACAACTTCCTGCCCTTGCGCGAGTTCCGTAGCTTGGTCGACGCCAATCGTCAGCTTAAGGAGTGGGTGCTGGCAACGGCCGGCAACCGTAGCCACGGCACCACCAAGCAAAAGCCGCTGGTCATGTTCGCCGAGGCGGAGAAGGCTTTTCTTAAACCTTTGCCCGCCGTGGCCCCGGAGTTGGCGGTTTGGGCCGAGCACAAGCTGCACGGCAACTGCCATCTCCAGTTCGACAAAGCCTACTACTCCGCCCCCTTCAAGCTGGTGCACAAAAAGCTGTGGGTCAAGGCGACGGAAACCACCGTCAAGATCTACCACCAGCATCAACAGGTGGCGGTCCATCCCCGCTGTGCCCGACCCGGCCAGAAGGCCACCTGTGTCGACCACCTACCACCGGACGCCGTCGCCTACCTGATGCGCGATCCCCAGTGGTGCCTCAAACAGGCCGGTGAGATCGGTCCCCGCTGCCACCACCTGGTCAAGCGGCTGTTGAGCCACCGGGTGGTTGATCATCTCCGGGCGGCCCAGGGGGTGCTCCGGTTGGCCGGCAAATACGGCCCGGAGCGGCTGGAAGCCGCCTGTCACCGGGCGCTGATCTACGACAGCCCCCAATACATCACGGTCAAAACCATCCTCGGCAAGGGGCTTGACCAACAGCCCCCGGAAACGGAACCGGTGGCGGCCGGCGTGGCCTACCGCGGCCAGGGCCGCTTCCAGCGCCAACAACTTTTTCACTGATAAGGAGGAAGCTTAATGAACCCCATGCCCGAACTGATCCCCATGCTCAAACAGTTGCGACTCTCCGGCATCCTTGATTCCCTGGAAGCCAGAAACCGCCAGGCCATCGAGGAAAAGCTGGCCTACACCGACTTCCTGGCCATGCTGGTACAGGACGAAGTCGCCCGCCGTTCCCAGCGCAAGTTCGCCATGCGTGTCCGCCGGGCCAACTTCCGTAACCACAAAACCCTGGAGGAGTTCGACTTCTCCTTCAACCCCAACATCAACCGCGCCCTGATCATGGACTTGGCCACCTGCCGTTTCCTGGAAGAGGGCGCCAACCTGCTGGTGGTCGGCCCCTGCGGCACCGGCAAGAGCCATATCGCCCAGGCCATCGGCCACTGCGCGGTCAGAATGGGCTACGATGTGCTCTTCACCACCCAGACCAAGATGCTGGGCCAACTCCACGCCGCCCGCGCCACCAACGCCTATGAACGGCGGCTTAACGCCCTGGCCAAGGTCGACCTGCTGATCATTGACGACTTTGGCCTCAAACCCCTGCGTACCCCCCAGGATGAGGATATCCATGATCTGATTGGAGAACGTTACGAGCGCCGTTCCACCATCATCACCAGCAACCTGGATCTCAACGAGTGGGGCGACGCCTTCCCCAATAAACTGCTGGGCTCGGCCACCATCGACCGCATCCGCCACGGCGCTTACTCCCTGCTCTTGGACGGCAAAAGTTTTCGAGCGGCCAGGCCGCTGCCCAAATACCCCAAAAACGAGGTTGCCGAAAACGTTAAAAAAGGCAAAAATTAAAAACCGTCCGGAGCCCCAAAATGGCCACTTGAGGGTGGCTCCATTAGCTGATCATGGGTGGCTCCATTAGGGTGATCATTAACAACCGCCAACTGGAAATCCCCAAATACGCCCGGATGGTGCCGTTGGCCGAGATCGAGGGCCACGACTTCAACCTCAACCTGCCACGCTACATCGACAGCAGCGAGCCCGAAGACCTGCAAGATATCGACGCCCATCTCAACGGCGGCATCCCCAGCCGCGACCTTGACGGCCTGGCCGCCTACTGGCAGGTCTTTCCCGCCGTGCGCGAGGCGCTGTTCCATAACGGCGACCGGCCCGGCTACCATCAGCTCGGAGTGGATATCGGTGAGGTGAGAAGTACCATCTTCGACCACCCGGAGTTTGCCGCATTCAAGCAGCAAGTGAACCAGTGCTTTGCCGGCTGGCGCACGGACAACACCCCTCTGCTCACCGGGATTCAGATCGGCGACCGGCCTAAACTGCTGATCGAAACGGTTTCCGAGGCCCTGCTGGAAGCCTTCCGCCCGCTGCCGCTGCTCGACCCTTACGATGTTTATCAGCACCTGATGGAGTACTGGGCCGAAACCATGCAGGATGATGTCTGGATGCTGGTCCGCGACGGCTGGCAGGCCCAGCAGGGAGGTAAGCCCAACTTCGATCTGATTCCGCCCGAGTTGATCGTGGCCCGCTACTTTGCCGCCGAACGGGCCGCCATCGAGGAGCTGGAAGCGCGGCGGGATACCATCGCCCGCCAACTGGAGGAACTGGAGGAGGAGCATGGCGGCGAAGAGGGGTTGCTGGCCGAGGCCAAAACCGACAAGGGCAAACTGACCAAGGCCACCGTCAAAGCCCGCCTCAGCGCCGTCCAAGCTGCCGGCCCCGGGGCCGCCGAACCGGAGGAAATTGCTCTGCTGCAACAGTGCCTGGACTTGATGGACCAGGCGACCGCTGCCGGCAAGATGGTGAAAGAGGCGCAAAAGGCCCTCGATAAAAAGGTAAACGCCCGCTATGGCAAGTTGGGTGAAGTCGAGGTCAAGACGCTGGTGGTGGAGGACAAATGGCTGGCCACCCTGGCAGCCAGGGTTGAGGGCGAACTGGAACGGGTCAGCCAGGCCCTGGCCGGCCGTATCCGCCAACTGGCCGAGCGCTACGCCACTCCGTTGCCAAAGCTGGAGGCGGAGGTGGAGGCCGCCGGCGCCCGGGTGGAGAAGCACCTGAAACAGATGGGGTTCGCATGGAATTAAAAGAGGCCAGCCCCGAATATCTGGCTCAACAGGCGGCGCAGGTACCCAAGGGCTATAAGCTGACCGAGGTTGGAGTGATCCCGGAGGATTGGGAGCTCGCGCCTTTGGGTAAAGAAGTCGAACAGCTAGAAGCTGGTGTCAGCGTCAATTCTGTTGATGAAGACATTCGTAGCTACGCACATTATCAAGCCATTCTAAAAACCTCGGCCGTTATTGGTGGACGATTCCTGCCACACGAAAACAAGAAAATAGCACCGCGAGACATTGGGCGCGCGAGGCTGAATCCGCGCTTCGACACAATCATCATAAGCAGGATGAACACGCCGGACCTCGTTGGAGAGTGTGGCTACGTGTTTGCCGATTTCCCAAATCTTTTTCTTCCAGATCGGTTGTGGATGACACACATCCGTTCAGGAAGCAAAGTCAATGTCAGATGGCTCAACTACCTGTTGAGCAGCAGACCCTATAAGAGCCAAATCAAGGAACTCGCCACTGGGACGAGCGGAAGTATGAAAAACATCGCAAAGGATTCTCTTCTTGCGATGCCCGTTGCGTATCCACCGCCGCTCGAACAACGCGCCATTGCCGCCGCCCTGACGGATGTAGATGCCCTGCTGGCCAAGCTCGACCAGCTTATCGCCAAAAAGCGCGACCTCAAACAGGCCACCATGCAGCAACTCCTCACCGGCCAGACCCGCCTGCCGAGCTTCAGCGGGGAGTGGGAGACAAAGCTGTTGGGAGAAATCGGGGATTTTATCAAAGGCAAGGGAGTATCTCGAGACCAAGCGCAAAGTGGTCGACTACCTTGTGTGCGATATGGAGAAATTTACACGATCCATAACGACCTCATCCGAGAGTTTCATTCCTGGATTTCAAAGGAAGTAGCTGAAACGGCAACGAGTCTAAAGAGCGGTGATCTTCTGTTTGCAGGATCTGGCGAGACGAAAGAAGAGATTGGAAAGTGTGTCGCATTTATTGATGACACGGAAGCCTATGCGGGCGGCGATATAGTTGTTTTAAGACCACGCAGTGTAAACTCCATTTTTCTGGGGTACGCTTTAAATTCCCCGGCCGTTAACCGCCAAAAAGCCAGTCTTGGACAAGGTGATGCGGTCGTTCACATCAGCGCAAAAGCATTGGCAGATATTACTATATTCCTGCCTGGAGATGCTGAACAAACCGCCATCGCCGCCGTCCTCTCCGACATGGACGCCGAAATCGCCGCCTTGGAGCGGCGGCGAGAAAAAACCAGATTCATCAAGCAGGGCATGATGCAGGAACTACTCACGGGGAGGATCAGGTTCGTATGAAAGCCTCAACCATCCTCAATTATATTGACAGTGGCCGTATCGGCCTTTTTTGTGCCGCAAAGCTCAAATGCTAAACAGCTAGGATCTTATTTTTCTGTATGTACAAAGTTAACCAGATTCAGCAAGCCCTTCTTGAGATGGACGGCAGCGCGTTTCAGAAACTTGCTGACGCCTATCTTGTTGAGAAAGGGATCGGTCGAGTCAACTCTATCGGTTCCGTCATCGCAGCCAACAAGGTGAAAAAGGGTACGCCGGATACCCTTTTTGCAACACCAGAGGGGAAATACATCTTTGCAGAATACACCACTCAGCAGTCGAGCCTGTTGCACAAGATGAAGGGCGACCTTGATAAATGCTTTGACGAAAATAAAACCGGAGTGCCAATCGAGAAGATTGAGCGGGTAGTTTTCTGCTTTACGGGTAAGCTCGATGCAGCGGAAGAAAATGAGTTGGCTGAAGTTTGCGGGCGAATGGGCGTAAATCTCGATCTCTTTGGTATCGACGCCCTTGCTTTCGACTTTTACAATAAGTACCCTGGTCTCGCGAGTTATTGTCAAATCTGGTGTACGGAGTCCTCAGGCGGCCATCCGCATAGGTTGATCTGACACCTTGATTCCGTTTTTGAATTGTATGCCGGTGACGACCTCAGCCAGCCGGCGAAATCCCTTGATCTTTTTCCATCTTTTTTCAGCGCTTTGCAGCAGCTTAAAGACCATGGTCAGGGTGGTGTCCCTGGAACCGCAGTTCCGTGATCTCTTGCTGCGCAGGCGCACAGTGGCAAAGGCCGACTCGATGGGGTTGGTGGTCCTGATATGCACCCAGTGTTCGGCTGGAAAATCGTAAAAAGCCAGCAACTCGTCCCGGTCCTTGGCCAGGCACTCCATGGCCTTGGGGTATTTGTCTTCGAAACGGGCCAGCATACGATCAAAAGCCTGGCTGGCATCTTCCTTGGTCTCAGCCATCCAGATATCATGCAAATCAGCCTTGGCCTTGAGCTGAAGCTTTTTGGGCATCTTGTTCAGCACGTTGGCCGTTTTGTGAACCCAGCAGCGTTGGTGGCGGGTCTTCGGATAGACCCTGCCCAAGGCGTTCCAGAACCCCAAGGAACCATCGCCAACCGCCAACTCGGGGCCTGTGGTCAGGCCCCGAGCCCGCAGCCCGGCGAGAAGTTCATACCAGCTGTCGCTTGACTCCCGGTAGCCATCCTCCACCGCTATCAGTTCCTTGTGCCCCTGGTCGGTAACTCCAATGATCACCAGCAGGCAAAGCTTGTCATCCATGCGGACGTTGCTGTAGATGCCATCCACCCACCAGTAAACGTAGCGTTTTCCGTTCAGGTCACGTTGCCGCCATTTGGTGTGCTCGGCCAGCCATTTGGCTTTCAAGCGGGAGATGGTGTTGGCCGACAACCCCTTGGCCTGTTCCCCGAGGAGTGCGGCCAGGGCCTCCTGGTAATCGCCGGTGGAAATTCCTCGCAGGTAAAGCCAGGGCAGCAACTCATCGACACTGCGCGCCCGCTTCAGATAAGGCGGCAACAAACTGCTGTTGAACTTGAGGCCTTGGCCGCTACGATCTCGCACCTTGGGAACTTTGACCTCGACATCGCCGATTCCGGTCTGGATCGTGCGACCGGGAAGATAGCCGTTTCGGACCACTGTCCTGCGGCCATCTTCCAAGCGGCTGGAGTATTGGGCCATGAAGGCCTGTAATTCAGCTTCTACGGCCTGGGCAATCAGCATCCTGGCACCATCGCGCAAAAGGTCGGTAAGCGGGTCGGCGACATTGTTTCCTTGTTGTGAAAGAGCGGTTGGGGTAGACTTGGTCATGGCGTATCCTCCTGTGTTGGCTGTGATCGTCGTGGTGATCAATCAACCTGGATGATACGCCATTTTCCTCAGTTATCCCATACACCAGATTTGACTATAACCCTGGTCTCGCACGTGACTTCCTTGGAGTGCAGATTGACACCGGCCAGATTGTGCCCCCCGAGCAGTTTGTGTCGCTCTACAACAGCAGCAGGCTCGCGACTCGCCTCGACCTTGGCTTTCACTTCCGTGAAGAAGAACTCGGTCGCCTGTCTGATGCGCTAGAAGCTGGACAACTCGTGTTTCTTTCGGGGCAAGCTGGGGTCGGGAAATCGCGGCTGGCTTTGGAGGTATGCCGTAGGTTTGGTGCCGAGCACCCTGAATATGAGGTGCTGTGCGTCTTCGGGCGGAATCGCGACTTGTGGGAGGACATGCAAGTGCAATTCCGGAAACCCGGCCGCTTTCTTATCTTTGTGGACGATGCGAACAGGATAAACCAGTTCGATTATGTCGTCGATCTTCTACAGCGCCAACGCAGTGATCAGCAGATCAAAGTCTTGGCCACTGTGAGGGACTATGCCTTTAAAAAGGTTCAGCATGTTGCGCGCCCTCTTGGCGGTGGCCTTGAGGTGGAATTGGATCCCTTTAGGGACGAGCAGATTAAAAAATTGATCACCGACGAGTTCGGCATCAAAAACTATCATTATCTGGAGCGCATCGCCAGTATCGCACGGGGAAACCCTCGGTTGGCCGTAATGGCCGCGGAGATTGCGAAAGCGGGGACCCTGGGCAGTATTCAGGACGTGTCAGCTCTTTACGACAGTTATTTTTCTTCAGTATGGGAGGATCTTAAAGACGATTGTGTCGACCTCAGAAGGGCCGACATAATGAGGGTGGCCGCTATTGTCTCCTTTTTCAAGGCCGTAGACCGAGCAAACGAGGAGATGATGAAGTCTATCGAGGGGGCGTTCGGCATTACTCCCGCAGTCTTCTGGGAGCTGGCTACCCACCTTCACGAGTTGGAATTGCTGGACATGTTTGAAAACGAGGTGGTTCGGGTATCGGATCAGGTCCTCGGCACCTACCTTTTCTACTTGGCCACCTTTAAGGAGACTGCTCTCGACTTTGGTGCATTGCTGAGTCACTTTTTCCCCAAGCTGCGATACCGAATTGTCGATTCCATCAACCCGGTGCTTGACGCTTTTGACAGCGAGAGAAGCATAGACTCAATGCGTCCTCATGTGGATCGCGTCTGGTCGGAATACACGAAGGCAGGCGACGAAGAGAGTTTCCTGCACCTGCTTGACGTTTTTGGGTTCGTCAAGTGCACGGACACGTTGATATGGGCACGTGACCGAATTGATGAATTGGCTCACGACCCTTTGGGTGTTCCCGATATAACGTATGAGAAAGACAAGAACACATTGCCTTCACCCTCCATCTTGAGCGTGCTCAGGTCTTTCGTGTTTGCTGGAGAGGAAGATTTCCGAATAGCCCTTAATCTTATTTTGGATTATTTCGTTAAACAACCATCGAAAATTCCTCTATTGCTCCGGCTATTGATCGATGATTACGGCTTCAGCGTCGATTCCTATTTAAGGAACTTCGAGGTTCAGGGTGCGGTGGTTGATGCGTTATGGAAGCGTGTGGAGCAGGGAGATGCTCTTTTCTCGCGAGTATTCATAGCCGTCGCCAACGACTATTTGGGCACCAGCTTTGAAACCCGCACGATGAAGGATTCGCGTCATCTCCTGATCAGCCGTTTTGATCTTCCCGCAATCCCTGAGCTTGCGGTTCTGCGGAAGTCAATATGGGAGCGGCTGTTCACCCTTTATGAAGATGAGGCGTTACGGCAAGACGTGCTGGAGGTTATCAGCCGCTACAGCACTGATCCTTTCCGGGTAAGCAACAGTGAAGTGATCAATGATGATACCAAGCATCTCTTGCCCTTTTTGGCATCTACCCTCGATCCGAGTAGCTACCGGGATTGTTCAATAATGCACGCATACCTCGACCTCCTTGAAAACAACGATTTGGA
Organism: Desulfurivibrio alkaliphilus AHT 2; assembly: GCF_000092205.1. Lineage (GTDB taxonomy): Bacteria > Desulfobacterota > Desulfobulbia > Desulfobulbales > Desulfurivibrionaceae > Desulfurivibrio > Desulfurivibrio alkaliphilus. Next base: position 2,344,774 of record NC_014216.1, read on the forward strand.
AGTTCAGAAAAGTTTACGAGATCGGTACCAAAACGAGACATATCTACTTGCAGATATTCTTTTATCCGATTGGCCAGAAAAGAGGAGCCTAAAATTATCCTTTGCAGAATACGAACAATACAAGCATGAAAGGCTGAAAGAGTACACGGCGAAGTTCTCGTTTGACGACTACGCCCGCTTTTTTGAGCACTGCCTTGATATTAGGGAGCTGCCTGGCAAAAATCGTAACGAGTACCTGCTCCAGAATGGTGTGCTTAGTGCTCTTTTACTGCTTGCTGAGCGAGATGTTGATCTTTTCGAGCAGGTGATGATGCACTATCTCGAACGCCAAGATCCACTCCAGCTGAGGTCTCCTCATGCTTTAGTTCAAAAGCTTGTGGAGCGAATAGGTTACGAGAGAACGCTTAAACTGTTGCAGGGGGCGGATTACCCAACGAAAAAACGTTGGCTGTTCAGCATCCATGAGGTGCTGCCGGTCAGCCTAGTAAATGAAAAAGTACTTACAGATCTATATGAACTCTACGAAACAGCAGAGCGGGGAGATCTCCCTTTTGGGATGGAATATCTGCTCAAATATATCCCTCTGGACTCGCAGGTGGTAACCAAAGTTGTGGCAACAGTGCTGGAGAAGACAAAAAAAGAACCAGACAACGCATATACTCTCATGGTGTTGTTTGAGCCCAGAACAGAAGCAACCAAGCGTTTGCTCGACCTCTTGGCCGCTGATCTCGATCTGGGGTTATAGTCAAATCTGGTGTATGGGATAACTGAGGAAAATGGCGTATCATCCAGGTTGATTGATCACCACGACGATCACAGCCAACACAGGAGGATACGCCATGACCAAGTCTACCCCAACCGCTCTTTCACAACAAGGAAACAATGTCGCCGACCCGCTTACCGACCTTTTGCGCGATGGTGCCAGGATGCTGATTGCCCAGGCCGTAGAAGCTGAATTACAGGCCTTCATGGCCCAATACTCCAGCCGCTTGGAAGATGGCCGCAGGACAGTGGTCCGAAACGGCTATCTTCCCGGTCGCACGATCCAGACCGGAATCGGCGATGTCGAGGTCAAAGTTCCCAAGGTGCGAGATCGTAGCGGCCAAGGCCTCAAGTTCAACAGCAGTTTGTTGCCGCCTTATCTGAAGCGGGCGCGCAGTGTCGATGAGTTGCTGCCCTGGCTTTACCTGCGAGGAATTTCCACCGGCGATTACCAGGAGGCCCTGGCCGCACTCCTCGGGGAACAGGCCAAGGGGTTGTCGGCCAACACCATCTCCCGCTTGAAAGCCAAATGGCTGGCCGAGCACACCAAATGGCGGCAACGTGACCTGAACGGAAAACGCTACGTTTACTGGTGGGTGGATGGCATCTACAGCAACGTCCGCATGGATGACAAGCTTTGCCTGCTGGTGATCATTGGAGTTACCGACCAGGGGCACAAGGAACTGATAGCGGTGGAGGATGGCTACCGGGAGTCAAGCGACAGCTGGTATGAACTTCTCGCCGGGCTGCGGGCTCGGGGCCTGACCACAGGCCCCGAGTTGGCGGTTGGCGATGGTTCCTTGGGGTTCTGGAACGCCTTGGGCAGGGTCTATCCGAAGACCCGCCACCAACGCTGCTGGGTTCACAAAACGGCCAACGTGCTGAACAAGATGCCCAAAAAGCTTCAGCTCAAGGCCAAGGCTGATTTGCATGATATCTGGATGGCTGAGACCAAGGAAGATGCCAGCCAGGCTTTTGATCGTATGCTGGCCCGTTTCGAAGACAAATACCCCAAGGCCATGGAGTGCCTGGCCAAGGACCGGGACGAGTTGCTGGCTTTTTACGATTTTCCAGCCGAACACTGGGTGCATATCAGGACCACCAACCCCATCGAGTCGGCCTTTGCCACTGTGCGCCTGCGCAGCAAGAGATCACGGAACTGCGGTTCCAGGGACACCACCCTGACCATGGTCTTTAAGCTGCTGCAAAGCGCTGAAAAAAGATGGAAAAAGATCAAGGGATTTCGCCGGCTGGCTGAGGTCGTCACCGGCATACAATTCAAAAACGGAATCAAGGTGTCAGATCAACCTATGCGGATGGCCGCCTGAGGACTCCGTACACCAGATTTGACAATAACTCCTCGATCTGTTTAGACAGGCCTACCTTGCAGTGGGGTTTACAGGGCATCACGTCGACCATGACGGGCAAGTTTTTGGCCGGCTCCTGGACCTTGATCCCGCTTTTATCGAAGAATATATAGCATGGAGGTACCGGACCACGGAGCGCGGGTGGCTAAGTAGTCGAGATGACCACCGAAATTATGCTTTTATCTGGGCACGATCTGATCACCAAAACGTCATGGACAGGGTGGTCGATAGCATTTATACCCACGAGCTGGATCGTTACACTTCTCTGGATCCTTTCCTCAATAAGTTTCTCCAGATCAAGGGGCTCAACGGAGAAGAGCTTCGTGAATTGCAGGAGAAACAGGATGCTTACCTTCTGCGCCTTGTCGAAAAACGGGGTTGCGATGAAAGTTTTATGGAATGGCTTTTCAAGGTTGTCGCGCAGTTTTCTATTGAAAGAAAGCACAGATTTGTCGCGCAGTTTGTCAGGCGCAATAAAAAGTTAGAGGCGTTTAAGCGCCTTTCTCTAGAGCCTCGCGAGAGGAGCTCTTCCGGAAGTTGGGTGCCTGTCCTGCAGGAGCGGGTGGAATATTGGGAGTCAATGCTACCTATCGTGAACACTGTGGAGCTTCTTGGGCATAAACAGTATATCGAGCGTCGCATACAGGCTCTACGCTCTGCAATCGAGCAGGAAAAGAAGAACGATTTTATAGGTGATTGAGTGGGAAAATCTGGTCCTGCAACAACAAGCGGCGCCATTGAACTCATAGGGAGTTTCGGAGAACTGTGATTATGAACACTGTCGGTCAGATCGAGAAAAAGACCCAGGAGCGGGTAAAGGCGCTGTTTCGCCAACGGCTGGGCTACGATTATCTCGGCAACTGGATCGACCGCGACAATCGCAACATCGAAACCGAGTACCTCACCGCCTGGCTGCGGCGGCAGGGGGGCGACGACACCCTGATCAATCGTGCCCTGCACGAACTCAACAAGACCGCCGGCGACACCAGCAAAAGCCTCTACGACCGTAACCGGGCGGTTTACGAACTGCTGCGCTACGGGATCAAGGTCCAGCCCGGAGCCGGCGAAAACCGGAAGACAATCTGGCTGATCGACTGGAAAAATCCGGATAACAATCATTTTGCCATTGCCGAGGAGGTGACGGTACGGGGGGCGGAGCTGGCCAATGCCGCCAAGGCCAGCAACAAACGGCCTGATCTTGTTCTGTACGTCAATGGCATCGCCCTCGGGGTGCTGGAACTCAAGCGTTCCACCGTTTCCGTGGCCGAAGGGATTCGCCAGAACCTGGACAATCAGAAAAAGGAGTTCATCCGGCCCTTCTTTACCACCATGCAATGGCTGATGGCCGGCAACGACAGCGAGGGTCTGCGCTATGGCGCCATCGAAACCCCGGAGAAATATTATCTCCGCTGGGTGGAAGAAAATGGCCCCCATGCCGGAGAAGAGAACCTGCTCGACCGGCATCTCCTGCAGCTCTGCGAGAAGCGGCGGTTTCTGGAACTGATTCACGACTTCGTAGTGTATGACGCCGGGATCAAGAAACTGGCCCGCCCCAACCAGTACTTCGGGGTCAAGACGGCCCAGGCCTTTATTGGCCGCCGGGAAGGGGGGATCATCTGGCACACCCAGGGCAGCGGCAAGTCGCTGACCATGGTCTGGCTGGCCAAGTGGATCCGGGAGAACCGGCCGGAGGCAAGGGTGCTGATCATCACCGACCGCACCGAACTGGACGAGCAGATTGAAAAGGTCTTCAAGGGGGTCAGCGAAGAGATCTGCCGGAGCAAAAGCGGAGCCGATCTGATTACCCAGCTCAACAGCAGCGAACAATCACTGCTTTGTTCACTGGTCCACAAGTTCGGTGGCAAGGGCAACGGCGGTCGGGAGGAGAGCGAAGGCGCCAAGGATTTCATCGCGGCTATTCGGCAACTGCCGCCGGGGTTTCAGGCCAAGGGTGACCTCCATGTCTTTGTGGATGAGTGCCATCGCACCCAGTCGGGTGAACTGCACCAGGCGATGAAGGCGCTGCTGCCCAACGCCCTCTTCGTCGGTTTCACCGGTACCCCGCTGCTCAAGGCGGACAAGGCCAAAAGCATCGAGGTCTTTGGCCCTTACATCCATACCTACAAGTTTGACCAGGCGGTACGCGAGGGAGTGGTGCTGGATCTGCGCTACGAAGCCCGGGACATCGACCAGAAGCTGACCAACAAGGCCAGGATCGACCAGTGGTTCGAGGCCAAGACCCAGGGGTTGAACGACCTGGCCAAGGCCCAGCTCAAGCAGAAATGGGGCACCATGCAGCGGGTGCTCTCCAGCCGGGACCGACTGGAGAAGATCGTGGCCGACATCCTGCTCGACATGAACACCAAGCCCCGCCTGCTGGACGGCCACGGTAACGCCCTGCTGGTGGCCGGCAGCATTTATGAGGCGTGCAAATTCTACGCGCTGTTTGCCAACAGCGAACTGAAAGGCAAATGCGCCATCATCACCAGTTACGCGCCGGCGCTGGCCGACACCAAGGGCGAAAGCACCGGCGATGGCGACACCGACAACCTCCTGAAGTATGGGATCTATGCCCAGATGCTGGCCGACTGGTTTAATGAACCGGCGGAGCGGGCCGTCAACAAGGTGGAGCTGTTCGAGCAGCAGGTGAAGAAGAAGTTTGTTGAAGAGCCGGGGCAGATGAAGCTGCTGATCGTGGTGGACAAGCTGCTGACCGGCTTTGATGCGCCATCGGCCACCTACCTCTATATCGACAAGCAGATGCGGGACCATGGCCTGTTCCAGGCGATCTGCCGGGTGAACCGGCTTGATGGCGAGAGCAAGGATTACGGTTACATTATCGACTACAAGGATTTGTTCAAGAGCCTGGAGGGGGCGGTTCAGGACTACACCGGCGGTGCCTTTGACGGCTACGACCGGGAAGACGTGGCCGGCCTGCTGGAAAATCGGCTGGAGAAGGCCCGGCAGGATCTGGAGAACGCCCGGGAAGCGGTCAAAGCTCTGTGCGAGCCGGTGGCGGCCCCGCAGCAGGAGCTGGATTATTTCCATTTTTTCTGTGCCCGGGATTCCGGCAACGCCGGGCAGTTGAAGGAAAACGAGCCCAAACGGTTGAAGCTTTACAAGTTTTCCGCCGCCCTGGTGCGGACCTATGCCAACCTGGCCAACGAACTGGCAGAGGCCGGGTACCAACCCCAGGAGATTGCCAAGATCAAAGCCGAAGTTGACCACTACAGCAAGGTCAGCGACGCGGTGAGGCGCAACAGCGGCGATTACATCGACCTCAAGGCCTATGAGCCGGCGATGCGCTACCTGATAGATACCTATATTCGGGCCGAGGAGAGCGAGAAAATTTCCGCCTTCGACGACCTGAGTCTGATCCAGTTGATCGTCGAGCGGGGGCCGGAGGCGGTGGAGGCCCTGCCCAAGGGGATCAGGAAGAGCGAGGAGGCAGTGGCCGAGACCATCGAGAACAACGTCCGCAAGTTGATTATCAACGAGTCGCCGGTGGACCCGGCTTACTACGAGAAAATGTCCAAGCTGTTGGATGCCCTGATCGAGCAGCGGCGCAAAGGGGTATTGAGTTACAAGAACTACCTGGAAAAGATTGCCCGACTTACTCGGGATGCCACCACGCCGGGGGGCGGTCCGGGGGGCTATCCGCCGGGGGTTAAGAGTGCTGCCCAGCGGGCGCTGTTCAACAACCTGAACGGGAACGAGGAACTGGCCCTGGCGGTGGACGCGGCGATTCTGGCCAGCCGCATGGATGGCTGGCGGGACAACGCGATGAAGACCAAGAAGGTGCGGCTGGCGATCCGCAAGGCTTTGCTGGCCGAGATTGATTTTGCGCCTCCTTCGACCGGCCAACCGGCAATCCCTGCCGGTGATAGCGGCCTGGAGGGCGGTTATGAAACCGGACGTACGACCGCCGAGGAGGCCAGGGTGGATGAGATTTTGGAACTGGCCAGGCACCAAGTTGAATACTGAAATCAAAAAAATAACGGTGGCCGGCTTCAGGGTCGAGGTGGTGCGCAAGGATATTAAAAACCTGCACCTGGGCGTCTATCCTCCCCATGGCCGGGTGCGGGTGGCGGCACCGCTGGTGGTGAGCGATGAGGCGGTGCGCCTGGCGGTGCTCGACAAGCTGGGTTGGATCAAGCAGCGCAAGGCCGAGTTCGAGAGGCAGCCGCGCCAGTCCAGGCGTGAGATGGTCAGTGGCGAGAGCCATTATTTCCTGGGCCGACGCTATCGGCTACGGGTCCACGAACGACCTGGGCCGGCCCGGGTGGCGGTGCGGGGGGTGGACAACCTGGAGCTGTTTGTCCGCCCCGGCCTGAGCAGTGAGCAGCGGGAAGAGATTCTACACCGCTGGTATCGAGCGCAACTAAAGGAGTTGATTCCACCCTTGCTGGAGAAATGGCAGGACGCTCTGGGCGTGGAAGCGTCGGACTGGGGCATCAAAAAAATGAAAACCAAGTGGGGCAGTTGTACGGTGGCGGCCAGGCGAATCTGGTTCAACCTGGAGCTGGCCAGAAAACCGGTACAATGCTTGGAGTACATCATGGTCCACGAACTGCTCCATCTGCTGGAGCGCCACCACAATGAGCGCTTCAGTGAACTGATGAACCGCCACTTGCCCCTGTGGAAAAATTACCGGGCAATGTTGAACGGCTTACCATTGGGGCATGAGGAGTGGAAAGAGGAAACTGAGAACGCTTAGGAGCTACCGGTATGGCCGTATTTTTTGATAAAGAAAAGCATGTATTGATTCAGTTGGAAGGTGACGCAGACTGGGATGCTTTTTTCAATAATTGTGAGGGGTTCATAACCCACCGGGATGCTCAACTGATCAAAAATTACCTCGAAGGCGTGGCCAAAACGGTTGTTATTGAGAAGGGCTATGTGGATGCCGATTACCGGGATACCTATTTTAATTTTTTCTCTCGAAAGTTTGCCCAATATCCGAGCAAGACCATCAGGGCAAATTTTTTCACTGCCAAAATCTCACCCCGAATGCTGTTCAAGCTTGACAGGTACCAAGAGGACTACATCGGGTTCATCGTTCTCAAACCCAACCGCGTTTTAAGCATCGGCCGCACCATCCTTGACCCTGAAAAATTGCCGTTTGTGCAAGGCCATATCTGCACCGCCCAGTACCCTGTCCATATTCTAGGCGCAGAATTGGCCGCAAAGGGCTTCCCCTACATGAGCCAGGACAGTGATGTGACTATCTGTGCTCACGCCGCATGCTGGATGATCTTCCGCTACTTCAGCCAGCGCTACAACCGCTATGCGGAAAAATGGCCTTTTGAGGTTTCACAGCTTACCAGGGATGTCTCAACGGGTCGGCTGGTGCCGTCTAAGGGCCTGACCGCCTTTCAGGTAACCGAGATGTTTAGCAATTTTGGCTTTTCACCTGAGATTTATAGCCGTAATTTTCACAAAAAAATGTTCGACCAACTCCTCTATATGTATGTCGAGTCCGGGCTGCCGGTGGTGGCGGCCATGCATGGCCGGCAGCATGCCATAACCATTATCGGTCATCGGTCGGATTACACGCTGCCTGTGCCGAAAACCCCGGCATCCAGTGATATCTATCTTGTCGGGCTTATTGCCAATGATGACAATCATCTTCCCTATCATGCAATCAGGAAGAGTGACCCCAAGCCAGACGACGGTTACTGGTCAAAGATAAAAGCAAGTGAAATTGATACCTTTATCGTACCCCTCTATGAAAAAATCCATCTTTCTGCCGAGCATATTATTGAATTATCGAGGCATATTTTGAGCCATGAGGTCTTCGGGCTCAATGCCTGCTCAAAGCTGCTGAGCCCTGATGAAATTATCACGCGGACCTTCCTGACATCCTCAAAGTCGTTTAAGCGAATGAGAAGAGGGGATGCGGTGCCATTCGGCATCTCGGATGTGTATTGTGAAATGGCTATGCCTAAATTTGTCTGGGTCTGTGAAATATCTACCCCTGAACTATTCAAAAAAGGTGAAATTGCCGGGGAAATTCTGTTTGACGCCACTGCGAACTGGCTCGACAGAATGGCATTTCTGGCCATCCATTATCCTGATTTTTTCCTCCTCAACGACCGGGATTTCTTGACTGACGACCCCAAAAGGTTTACGATCGGGAATCTTGACACGGACAATATTATTCCATACCGTTGTTATGTGAATAATCTCAACAAGGTCTGATATGCGCTCATTAAAGAGAGTAAGGATGCAAAAAGCAAAGGGCGTACTTTCCTCAAAAGAGGAGGTGCGGAAGGCTCGCGCTTCCTTGGAAAAGAAGACTGAGCAGGCATTTGCCGATTTTGCAAAGTCAAAGCAAAAAGCTATTGAGGTGGCTCACCTCAAGTATCTTGATTGACCCCTCACCACTTTTGATAACCTGATCTTGACCCTGTCCACCGCCGTTTGAAGGCCGCCGACAATTATTGCGGCGGTTCGCCTTTGGGCCAGTCAAGCCGCCGGAAAATTTTCCATCTCGCCCTCAATCGTTACGAAACACCCCATTTTTTATCACGGATGATGACAAAAATGAGGATTCACTCCTGAGCCTGTGGTCAATCAGGCATAGCGGATGGTGAAATCGGGGAGACCCTCCGGCTCTTGCCACTGGATGGCGATATCATCCACCCGGGAGGCCGGGGGGCCCTGCCGGAGCCGGGCAATGGCCTGCTCGACGTCTCCCCGGGGGCCTTCCAGCACCGCCTCCACCCGGCCGTCGGGCAGGTTGCGGGTCCAGCCTTTGACAGGAGTTTAACCGCAGCAGGTCGTTCACAACATCATAACAACGTAAAATCAGCACATTACCGACCGTAAATCCGTAAGACCCCTCAAGCTTAACCCCCGAAAACACTTTTTCTTTTTGTTTTTGCAAAAATAATTCATTTTTTACTTGACAGCGTGAGCCCCTACTTAATAAGCTGGGGCATGGCACACATACACAAAAAAATCAAAAAAGGCAGACCCTACTATTACCTGCGGGAGACCGCCCGGGTTGATGGCAAACCCAAGGTGGTCAACCAGGTCTATCTCGGCAGCCCCGAGCGGTTGCTGGAGCTGGCCAAGGGTGCTGGTAGCCGGGAGGTCGAGCGGATCCAGGTGCAGGAGTTCGGCTCGCTGTGGCTGGCCGAGCTGCTGGACCGGGAGGTCAACATCGCCGGCCTGGTCGATTCGGTGCTGTCGCCGGCGGAAAGAAAGGGCTCGCCTTCGGTGGGGGATTATTTCTTCTATGCCATCGCCAATCGGATGGTGGCCCCCAAGTCCAAACGGGCCTTGGCGGAGTGGTATCGCACCACCGCCATCCAGCAGATCCGGCCGGTGGCCCTTGATGCCTTGAGCTCCCAGGCCTACTGGAAGCAGTGGGAGAAGATGGACAGTGCCAAGCTGGCGGCGGTGGCCGATCTCTTTTTCCGTAAGCTGGCGGAATTGGAGCCATCATCGGCGGATGCGGTGATGTTCGATACCACCAACTATTACACCTTCATGGCCGGCAACACCTCTTCGGAACTGGCCCAACGAGGTCGAAACAAGGAGGGGCGTCACTGGCTGCGGCAGGTCGGGGTGGCTTTGCTGGTGGCCAGGGACAACCGGTTGCCGCTATTTTACCGGGAGTATGAAGGCAACCGGCACGATTCCAAGGTGTTCCTCAAGCTGGCCCAGGAACTGTTCGAAGTTGCCGGCCGGGGCGACCAAGGCACCATGACTATTGTTTTCGACAAGGGGATCAACGCCGAGGAGAATATCGCCGCCATCGACGCCAATGACCGGCTCCATTTCGTCACCAGCTATTCACCCCATTACGCCGAAGAGCTGATCCATGTGGATCGCAAGCATTTCCAGGTAGTCGATACCGCCAAGAACCGGCAGCTCAAGGCCAAAGGCCGCGATGACGACCTGTTGCTGGCCTGGCGTACCAGCCGAGAGTTGTGGGGCAGAGAGCGCAGTGTGGTGGTCACCTATAATCCCCGCACCGCCACCAAGCAGCGTTACGCCTTCGAGCAGAAAATGCTGCGTTTGGAGGAAGAGGTGCACCTGATGCGCCACAAGGTCAACGGCCAGGCAGCCCAGTGGCGTAACCCCGCGACAGTGCAGGAGCGTTATCTCAACCTCTGCCGGGAACTGCACCTGCCGGATGATCTATACCGAGTGGAGCTGTTTCGAGACGGCAAGCGCTTACAGATGAACTGTCGCAAAAACCACTATCGGATCGGCCGCCACATCGACTACTTCGGCAAGAACATCCTGGTGACCGATCATCCTGACTGGAACACCGACGAGATCGTCCAGGCCGGCCTGGACCGCTACGTGGTGGAGCAGAGCTTCCGCCAGAGCAAGGATCATGAAATGGTGGCCATGCTGCCCCTGCGCCACTGGACCGACGGCAAGATCAGGTGCCATATCTTCACCTGCGTAGTTGCCCTGGCCTATCTGCGTCTGCTGGAAATTCGCCTGGCCCGTAACGGGCTCAGGATCTCCGCCGCCGAGGCCATGGAGCGCCTGCGCACCCTGCATTCCTGCCTGCTCTGGCCCACCGGTGCACGAAAGGCCCAACGACGCCTGGAGGAACCCAACGAAAAACAGGCGGCAATTCTTCGGGCTTTGGGCTATAAAGTTGTGAATGGGGTCTTACAGCCTGAGCAGGAATAGCTTTTTGAATATGCGTTATTTTGTCGCTTAATACTGGGCTGAGTGGTTAAACTCCTGTTTGAGGCCGAACTTGTGTGCCGTTTCTTCGGTGAAGGCGCGGTAAAAGACACCCTGCACCCGGCCGGAGACCAATAAATGGGCACTGGCTGCATTCATGCTGATCCTCCTTTTGAGACAACATCATTCTGCTGCTTGCTTATTTCTTGCCTTGCTTTCACGGTAACCGCTGCTGCAACTCCGCCAGTAATTCCGGCGGGGGCCGGTCGGTGTCGATGGTGGTCAGGCGGGAGGGGGGCAGTTCGGTGGGGGGCTGGTATTTCTCCCGCTGGCGCAGGTAGATCTCCCAGCGCCCGTCGGAAACCGCTGCCGGGTCTTGGGCCCGCTGGGCCAAGCGCTGTTGCTTGACCTGGTCGGAGCAGCGGCAGAGGATGAAGTGCCAGCCCACCCCCAAGGCCTCGGCCCGTTCCACCACCCGCCGGCGCTGGTCCCGGTGGTGATAGGAAGCGTCCAGAACCACGCTCCGGCCCCGGCGCAGCTCCTGCTCGGCCAGGCGAAGCAGTTCATCGTAGGTGCGGCGGCTGAATTCCGGGGTGTAAATACCCCGCCCTTCCTCTTCCCGGCGTTTGGCGCCGGCCGGCAAACCGGCCAGCTCCTTGCGCACCACATCGGAATTGTAACAGGCCAGGCCCCGGCTGTCGGCCCAGGCCCGGGCCAGGGTGCTCTTGCCGGTGGCAATCAGGCCAAAAAAAACATACAAAACCGGTTCAGCAGAGTTCATCGGCATAGCATTGGGCCAGGGCGAAATAGCGGGCGGCCTGTTGTTGGGCCTGTTGGCGAGTGGTGTCGTCCACTTCCGGTTCGGCGGCAGTGAAGAGGTTGATCTTGCCCCGCACGTAAGCCCGGTAGCAGCAGTAAAAGGGGAGCATGGTCAGCACCTCCGGGTCATTGGCCAGGTGGGCGTAATACTCCACGAAATGGCGGGAAAGTTCGCCGAGATCGCGGAAATCCAGGTCCATGGCCAGAAAGGCGATATCCTCGGCCACGTCGGCGCAACGGAAACGGCGGTTGAATTCAATACAGTCGAAGATATGGACCTGGTCACCGGCAAAGCAGATATTGGCGGCGTGGAGGTCGCCATGTCCCTCGCGGACCCGGCCTGCTTCCTGGCGGGCGGCAAACAGCTCGGGGCGATCGAGAAAGGCCAGAGAGCCCTCCCGGATGCGCGCGAAGCGCTCTCGGCTTAAGGCCGGGGTGCCGACAAAGTCGACGGTCTGCTGAAAGTTTTCCTCGACGTTGAACCGTACCGCCGCAACCCCGCCCAGTTCCCGCACCTCCGGTGAATCGTCGGCCCGGCGGTAAAAGGGGACCAGCTTATGGACAATCAAGTGCAGGTGCTCGGGCGTCAGTTCGCCCCGGTCGATAATCCGGGGCATCATGCCCTCCTGGGGCAGGCGCGCCATTTTTACCAGGTACTCCACCGGCTCACCCGGCCCATCCTCCGACCCCTCCAAGGCCAGGCCGCCGGCGGCAGCCCGGTTGAGGCTGACCACCGCCAGGTAAATCTCCGGGCACAAACGGCGGTTAAGGCGCAACTCCTCGGCACAGTAATAGCGCCGCCGGTCCAGCTCGGTAAAATCGAGAAAGCCGAAATCCACCGGTTTTTTCATCTTGTAGACAAAATCTCCGGCCAGCAGCACATAGGAGATATGGGTCTGCACCAGCTCAACTTCGGCCACCGGATGGGGATAAACTGCGGGGTCCAACAGAAACCGCACCTCGGCCGGCAGCTCCCCGGCATTTGTCATAACCATAACCTCCAGCGTCACGTGGCAAAATCAGGCGATTAAGACCTGACCAGAGCTTATCACAGTCAAAGGAAGACAAACAAGAGCGGCACAACCAAAACGTCAAAGTCATTGGTTGTGGCACCGGGGTGGGGGCCGCGAAACCCGGTAGCGACTCATTCTCGGCCGACATCCTGTCGGCCTCCGAGGCGCCCGCCGCCTCCTGCGCGTCCATGCGCCCGGCGGCGGGCGAACCCGTCGCTACCGGGTTTCGCAGCCCCCGTCCAGTTCCCAGGCGACTTTAACGTTGCCCTGAACCCAAAAAACACACCACGGCAACGCCAAGTAAACGCGCAGCAGTGCCGCAGGTTGCGGCAAGCGGACCGGCGCCGCGTACATCAGTACGCAAGCCGGGCCGATCGCCGCAAGATGCGGTTCTGCGGCGCGTTTACTGCCAGTCGGGTTTCAGACTCAGCTCCGTCAACTGCCGCCGGGCCACCGGGGCCGGGGCGTTGGTCAGCGGGCAGGTGGCCTTCTGGGTTTTGGGGAAGGCGATCACGTCGCGGATGCTGTCGCGGCCGGCGATGATCATCATCAGCCGGTCCAGGCCGAAGGCCAGCCCACCGTGGGGCGGGGCGCCCAGTTCCAAGGCGCGGACCAGGAAGTCGAACTTGTCGTTGATTTCCTCCTGGCTGATCCCCAAGGCGGCGAAGACCCGCTCCTGCATCTCTTTGTGGTGAATACGAATGGAACCGCCGCCGATCTCGGTGCCGTTGAGCACCAAGTCGTAGGCCCGGCTGCGCACCTTGCCCGGCTCGCTGTCCAGCAGCGCCAGGTCTTCTTCGCGGGGGGCGGTGAAGGGGTGGTGCACGGCCACGTGCCGCTTGGCCTCGTGGTCGTACTCCAGCAGGGGAAAATCGGTGACCCAGACAAAGGAAAAGTCCTCTTTGCTGACCAGCTCAAGCCGCCGGGCCAGCTCCAGGCGCAACTCCGCCAGGGCGCCGTGGACGATGGCCGGCTGGTCGGCGACGAAGAAGAGCAGGTCATCCTTTTCGGCCTGCATGGTGTCCATCATCGCCTGCCGTTCCTCCTCGGTGAAGAACTTGGCGATGGGCGACTGCCACTCACCGCCCTCCTTGATCTTGACCCAGGCCAGCCCCTTGGCCCCGAACTGGCCGGCATAGGCGGTGAGGTCATCGAGGTCCTTGCGGGAAAAGTCGGCACAGCCCTTGGCGTTGATGCTCTTGATCATGCCGCCCTTGTCGGCGATCTCGCGGAACACTTTCAGGCCGCAGTTTTTCACCACCTCGGTCAACTCCACCAGTTCCAGGCCAAAGCGGGTGTCGGGCCGGTCGGTGCCGAAGCGGGCCATGGCCTCGGCGTAGGTCATGCGGGGGAAGGGGGGGGCCAGCTCGCGGCCCAGGGTGGCGGCAAAGAGGGCCTTCATCATCCCCTCAGCCACCGCCATCACCTCTTCTTCCCCGACAAAGGAAAGCTCCATATCCACCTGGGTGAACTCCGGCTGGCGGTCGGCCCGCAGATCCTCGTCGCGAAAGCAGCGGACGATCTGGTAATAACGCTCCATGCCCGCCACCATCAGCAACTGCTTGAAAAGCTGCGGCGATTGGGGCAGGGCGAAAAAACGGCCCGGGTTGACCCGGCTGGGCACCAGGTAGTCGCGGGCGCCCTCCGGGGTGGAGCGGGTCAGCACCGGGGTTTCGATCTCCAGGAAATCCTCGCCGTTGAGGTACTGGCGGATGGCCTGGCAGGCCTGGTGGCGCAACAGCAGATTGTGGGCCATGGCCGGCCGGCGCAGATCCAGGTAGCGGTACTGCAGGCGCAGGTTATCGGAAATTTCAATTTCCTCGTCCAGAGGGAAGGGCGGGGTCTGGCTCTGGTTGAGGATCTTCAACTCGGAGACCATCACCTCGATCTCGCCGGTCTTGAGCTTGGGGTTTGCCATGCCCTCGGGCCGGGCCCGGACCGTGCCCTTCACCGCCAGCACCCACTCGCTGCGCAGGGCATGGGCCTTGGCATGGACCTCCGGGTTGGTCTCCGGGTTGAAGACCACCTGGGTGATCCCCCGGCGGTCCCGCAGGTCGATAAAGATCACCCCGCCGTGGTCCCGGCGCCGCAGCACCCAGCCCATCAGGGTTACTTCCCGGCCGATATGCTCGGCGTTCAAAATATTGCAGTGATGGCTGCGCCGCAGGTTGCCCATGGCTTCCATGGTTGGTGCTCCTTTGTTGAATAAATCCGGGTACATTAAACGGCCGCTACTGGTTGGCCACTCAGTTCTTACTGTTGCTCGAAATTTCCTTAAAACCGTGCTGCCGCTTACCTACTTACTAAATGTCGCTTCCGGCCTTGACGGAGGCGGCCAGCAGCCCGGCCAGCCGGTCGTCCAGGTTGAGCTGGTGCTCTTCCTTGCTGTTCAGGTCGCGCAGCACCGCCTGCCCGGCGTTGAGTTCATCCTCGCCGATGATCAGCACCTGGCGGGCATTCAGCCGGTCAGCCTGCTTCATCTGGCTTTTCAGGCCGCGACCCTGGATATCCATCTGGGCGCTCAAGCCCGCCTGCCGGCACTGCTGGAGCAGGGTAAAGCCATAGGCGGCGGCGGGCTCGCCCAGGCAGGCCAGAAAAAGATCGGGGCCATCAGCGGCGGTAGCGGCCTGTTCCTGCAGCAACAACACCAACCGTTCCATGCCCGTTGCAAAACCGATGCCGGGCAGGTCCGGCCCACCCAACTGCTTGATCAGGCCATCGTAACGGCCGCCGGCTCCCACCGCGCTCTGGGCGCCCAGGGCGTCGGTGAGCAACTCGAAGGTGGTGCGGGTATAGTAATCCAGCCCCCGCACCATGAAAGGGTTCATGGTATAGGGGATCTGCAGGGCGTCAAGATCACGGCGTACCTGGGCCAGGTGTTCCTCGCAGGGGGTACAGAGGGAGTCCAAAATGGCCGGAGCGTCGGCATTGAGCCGCCGACAGTTGGCGCTTTTACAATCCAGCACCCGCAGGGGGTTGCTTTCCACCCGGCGCCGGCAGTCATCGCACAACTGCTCTTGGTGCCCGCGCAGAAATTCCACCAGCCGGGTGCGATAAGCCGGCCGACAGGCTGGGCAGCCCAGCGAGTTGAGCTGCAACTCGGCCTGCAGTTGCAGTTCAACCAGAAGCTGGTGGGCCATGGCGACCACCTCGGCGTCCAGCCGCGGGTGGTCGGTCCCCAGGGCCTCGACACTCAACTGGTGAAACTGCCGCAGGCGCCCTTTCTGGGGTCGTTCGTGGCGAAACATGGGGCCCACGGTGAAGAGCCGGTTGATGGGCCGGCGCAAGTGCAAGGAGTGCTCGATAAAGGCCCGTAACACCGGGGCCGTGCCCTCGGGCCGCATGGTGATCGATTCCCCGTTGCGGTCGGTGAAGGTGTACATCTCCTTTTCCACGATATCGGTGGCCTCGCCGATGGAACGGGCAAACAGCCCGGTCTTTTCCAGGATCGGCACCTTGATTTCGTCGAAACCGTAGCGGCGAAAAACCTCCCGGGCCGTACGCTCAACCCGCTGCCACAGCACTGCCTCATCGGGCAGAATATCTTTGAAGCCTTTCAGGGCCTGCATAAATACCGTCTACCTGTCGTCCATATGAGTAATCAACTTTCCCATCGCGCTGAGCACGAAAAACACGGACTAGTAGCGCACCCCAAGCAAAATGTCAAGAAATGTCGCCACGGCTCAACATAAGTCATTGCGTAACTGATCACGGGATACCCCCTGCGCGACGATCTTCCAAGGAGTAAGCGGTCACGGGGTGCCCCGTGATCGCTTACGTCATTGCTTGTTGCACCGGGTTGGGGGCCACAGTTGCTGGTGGATGGTCTTGAGGCACTGGTCCATGATGACTTCCAGACCGGCGGCCTCGGCCTCTCCGGCCGCCTCCGGGTTAACCACCCCTTCCTGCATCCAGATGCCACCAGCGCCAATGGCGATGGCCTCCCGCACGATCGGCCCGACCAACTCGGCGCGGCGGAAAATATTCACCAGATCAATGCCAACCCCCAGCTCATTGACCGCCGTGGTCAGATCGGGGAAGCAGGGCAGGCCCAAAATCTGGTCCTGGCCGGGATTGATCGGTATCACCACAAAACCCCGGGCCACCAGATAGCGGGCCACTTGGTTGCTGGGACGCGCCTCTTTGGGCGACAGCCCGACCACTGCGATATGGTTGGCGGCGGCCAGCATCCGGCGGGCCTTGGTTAAATCACACCAGGGTTGAGATATTTTTTGCATATTTTTGTCACCATTTCATGCCGGTAGCGGTTGCGTTCGGGCACGCTTTTTTGTATTGCTTATAATTGTCAGCTTCACGGTGCTCGCCTTGAACGGCCTGTTGCCAAGCGGCCTTTCAAGACCGGCGATGGCTCCTTTATAACGGACAATCACAGGAAACCACGATTCATGTGCCAGATAAGCGTAGTCTACCAACAACAGGACAAGGAAGAACTGATCGCGGAAAACGTCTCCCTGCTGGAGGTGGAAAACAACGGGGTCAAAATCAGCACCCTGTTTGAGGAACCCAAGCTAATCGAGGGAGCGGCCGTCAGCCGCATCGATTTCCTGGCCGGCAAGGTCATTCTAACCAACAAACTTTAAGGGACCGGTTAACATGACGGAAAAGCAGACAGAGGAAAAACTACGGGTTCTTTTGCCCCACTGGATCGAACACAACCAGGGGCATGCCACCGAGTTCCGCCGGTGGAGCGCCACCGCCCGCACCGAAAACCTTAACGAGGTGGCCAAGCTCATCGACCGGGCCGCCGACCTCATGGAAGACGCAGACCGGTTGCTGGGAGAGGCCCTGATCAAGGCCGGGGGGCCGACCCACCGGGGTCACCACCACCACCACCACCAGGACTGAAGCCGTAACCGATCACAGGGCACCGTGATCGGTTACCTGAAGCCGGCCCCGTGGGCGGGCAGGGCGCCAAACCGGCTACCCCAGGCAGGTAGCCGGCGGTTACCGTGCCGCCGCAACGCAAAGGCTGCTCAGGATTCGAAGCGGCGCAACGAGCTGATCAACTGCCGTTGCCGGTCAACCCGCAATTCGCCGCGCACCGGCAACAGGTAATACTCGTCGGGGCATCGCCTGATCTCGCGCCCCAACGGCTCGGAGATCCAATGTGAATCCTCCACCAGGTTGAAAAAAGCGCTGTCGATGCCAAAAAAGCCGTCGAGCAGGTGGGTGGCGGTATGGGCCAGTTTGCTCTGATAGCCCTGCGGCAGCTCTACCAGGTCGTCAATGGAGCGGATGCCGGCCTTTTTCATCTCCTCGATAATGTCCTGTAGAACCTGGCGGTTAAGGCTGATCGCCCGGTCGACAGCCGGCCAGAAAGCAGGATCGGAGGCGGCCAGCACCGACGACTCGGCCACCTCCACGATATCGTAACGAACCAGTTGAGTGCGGGCAAAAAAGCGGCGCACGGCCGCCTCCGCCCTGGAAGCGTCAGGGGCCAGCGCCAGCATCTGGTGATGATTTTCCAGTTTCATAACCCAGCCGTCAGTTTAAAGGTGCGGGCAAAAGCCCGGGCAGGGGTTCAGGTTTAACCGCCAAAAGGCGGCAGCTCCGTAATTTCCATAAAACTGGCAACGTGGTACTCGGCTTGCAAGTCGGGGTTTTTAAAGGCGATCAGCGGCACCCCGGCGGCGGCGGTGTGATCCCGATCCACCTGGGAGTCGCCGATGTAAATGGTGTGCGCCGGCCCCACCCCCAGGTTTGCCATGATCCGCTCCAGGGCCTCGGGGTGCGGCTTTGGGTTGGCCACATCGTGGGCCGTCACCACCTGGTCGAAATAAGAGGCCAGTTGAAACATTTCGAGCACAACGGGCATGGTGGTGGTACGATTGGTACTGATCGCGGTCTTGCGTTGCGGCCGCAGGTAATCCAAAAACCGGATCAGATCGGGTTCCATGTTCATGTAACGGAGAAACGGGGTATAGTCGAGCGTCCGATGGTAGCCTTCGGCGGCGGCCAGATCATCGGGGTAATGGCGAAAAATATAACGGACGGAGTCCTCCACCCGATGCATATGGACGTACTCCAGTTCCTCGTCGTCCATGGGCGGATGGCCGAAATGGGCCCGGATCTGGTTGTAATAAGCGCGGTTGGCCCCCCGGGAATCGAACATCACGCCATCGCAATCAAAAACCACCAGCCTGATTTCACTCATAAACATTATCCTGGTAAACTTAAAACCATCACGGCAATAGACCACATGGCAAAAGCACCGGCAGGGTGCGATGCTTTTGCTTACCGGTCTTTGCAACCTACCAGAAAGCTACCATAAAGGAAAGCAACGGCGTGGAAGAGCAAACGGATTTTCTGATCATCGGCAGCGGCATCTCCGGTCTTTCTTTTGCTTTAAAAGCCGCCCGGTTGGGCCGGGTCACCCTGGTAACCAAAAAAAAACGGCTGGACACCGCCACCAACCTGGCCCAGGGCGGTATCGCCGCGGTGCTCTCGCCGGAAGACTCTTTTGCCGCCCACATTGCTGACACCTTAACCGCCGGGGCAGGGCTTTGTCACCAGGAGGTGGTGGAGATGGTGGTGGAAACCGGCCCGACCCGGGTTCGCGAGCTGATGGCCATGGGGGTGGCCTTTCAACAGGGCAGCAAGCCCGGCGAAGAACTCGACCTGGGCCGGGAAGGGGGCCACTCCGCCCGGCGCATCGCCCACACCATGGACCGCACCGGCAGCAGCATTGAAGAGAGCTTGCTGCAACAGGCAGCGGCAGAACCCAACATTACCATCCTGGAAAACCACCTGGCGGTGGATTTACTGCTGGCCTCCAAGGCTGAAAACAAAGGGGTCAGCGGCTCCAAATCGGCCGCCGATCCTTCAGGAGCGCCTTTTTTCGACCGCTGCCTGGGCGCTTACGTCCTGAACCGGCAAAGCGGCAAGGTGGAAACCTGGCAGGCCCGGGTCACGGTGCTCTGCACCGGTGGCACCGGCAAGGTTTATCTCTACACCACCAACCCCGATATCGCCACCGGCGACGGCATTGCCATGGCTTACCGGGCCGGAGCCCGAGTGGCCAACCTGGAATTTGTCCAGTTTCATCCCACCTGCCTTTACCACCCCAGGGTCAAAAATTTCCTGATCTCCGAGGCGGTACGCGGCGAAGGGGGGCGGCTGGTGGACGGCCGGGGACGGCCATTCATGGGTAAATACGACCCGCGTGGCGATCTGGCCACCCGCGATGCGGTGGCCCGCGCCATCGACCTGGAAATGAAAACCAGCGGGGAAGATTGCGTCTTCCTGGATATCAGTCATCAACCGGCGGATTTTCTCAAAACCCGTTTCCCGACCATTTACCAGACCTGCCTTAACTTAGGCATCGACATCACCCGGGAGCCGATTCCGGTGGTCCCGGCGGCCCACTACATGTGCGGCGGGGTAATCACCGACCTGATGGGGCGCACCGACCTGGAAAATCTTTACGCGCTGGGCGAAACCGCCTGCACCGGCCTGCACGGCGCCAACCGGCTGGCCAGCAATTCCTTGCTGGAGGCGGTGGTTTTTGCCCACCAGGCAGCCCGGCAATGCCAGGCGGACTGGCCCCAACTGACCACCCAGACCTTCCCTGCCATCCGCCCCTGGCGAGCCGACCGGGCCAGGCCCATCGAAGAAGCGGTGCTGATCAGCCACAACTGGGATCAGATTCGGCGCTTGATGTGGAATTATGTCGGGATTGTCCGCAGTGAAAAAAGATTGCACCTGATCCGGGAACAACTGGGGCCGATTCTGGCCGAAGTGGAAAGCCACTACCAGGACTACCTGCTGACCCCGGACCTGGTGGAGCTTCGCAACATCGCCCTGGTAGCCCAGCTTATCGTCCGTTGCGCCATAAGCCGCAAAGAATCACGCGGCCTTCATTATATCAGCGACTACCCCCGGCCCGATGACCAACAGTGGAAAAAAGACACCATTATCGGCCGCAACTGACTCCGTCACGGCGCAAACCTGGCTGATTGCCCGAAAACACGAGGCTGCTGAAGGTTTACAAAAAAACCGGGGGCACGCTTGACAAAGGAAAAGGCATATAGTAAGAAACGTCATCCCTCAATAGCAGGCAAACGAGATGTTTTTGATAGTAGATTAAAATTTTTAAGCCAAGGAGGAAAACAATGGCCACAGTAGAGCATAAGGGAAAAACCTTCAACGTGGACGAGGACGGCTTCCTGACCAAAGGGATGGAAGAGTGGAGTGAGGAGTGGGTTGATTATGTGAAGAGCATCGAAGGCATCGAAGAGCTGACCGATGAGCACCGCAAGATCATCGACATCCTCCAGGACTACTTCAAGAAAAACGGCATCGCCCCGATGGTACGGATTCTTTCCAAGACCACCGGCTTCCCGCTGAAGCGGATCTACGAGCTGTTCCCCTCCGGACCTGGTAAAGGAGCCTGCAAGATGGCCGGCCTGCCCAAGCCCACCGGCTGTGTATAAGGTGACCGGCTGATCCGAGCATTTTTCGGATTTTGGAACATCAGGAAGAAGGAGTTTCTCCTTCTTCCTTTTTTTATGGCCCTTCCTCCCGGGCAGCAACAAACGGCGCCGCTTTTGCCCCGCCACGCCACAAATTGGTTGACAACGGCGGCAAAATTTACCATATAGAGGCGTCTTTTCCCCAATACATAAGGCGATGTAGCTCAGCTGGTTAGAGCATGCGGCTCATATCCGCAGTGTCCGGGGTTCAAGTCCCTGCATCGCCACCAGAAAATAATCCGGCAATGTCCGACAAGATACGAAAACCCGCTTCCAGCAAAGGAAAGCGGGTTTTTTGTTGTCCGAAGAGGTCCGAGAAAATCGTTGACAGCCGGGGCCACTTGGGGGCAACTTTGGGGGCAACTGTCAACATCAACCAAGGAGTTGCCCCCAAATGACTCTCACCGACGCGCAAGTACGTAATGTTAAGGCAGAAGACAAGACCCGCCGCCTGTTCGATGGCGGTGGTCTGTACCTGGAAGTTGCCCCCAGTGGGGGCAAGTGGTGGCGGTTCAAGTATCGCTTTCCCGGCCAGGGCAAGATCCAGGAGAAAAGATTATCCCTGGGCACCTACCCGGGGGTGGGGCTGAAAGAGGCCAGGGCGAAGCGCGACGAGATGCGCCGGCAGATCGCCCAAGGGATAGACCCGGCCAACCTGCGCCGATCCACCAGGGGCAGCGGTGCATTGGCCGGCAGCTTCGAGGCAGTGGCCAGGCTTTGGCACCGGAACAACTCCACCGATTGGGCACCTTCGCACAGCACCAGGTTAATCCGCCGCTTGGAGGCACACGTCTTCCCCTACCTGGGCAACAGACCCGTTGGCGACATCACCGCCCCGGATTTGATGAACGTGCTCGAGCGCATCAAGAACAGCGGCCACACCGAAACCGCCAGACGAATACAGACCATTTGCGGCCAGGTGTTCCGTTATGCCGTGCAAAAGGGGTTTGCCGAGTACGACCCATCATCAGCTCTGAAGGGTTGCCTGGGCAAGACCACGGCCAAAAACATGGCGACGATCACCGAGCCGGCGGAGGTTGGCCGACTGCTACAGGCCATAGACGAATATCCCGGCACCCAGGTGGTCCGCTGCGCCTTGCAGTTGGCGCCGCTGTTTTTTGTACGCTCCGGCGAGCTGCGCAACGCCAGGTGGGATGAATTCGACCTGGTGAACCGGGAGTGGAAAATTCCGGTGGAGCGCATGAAGATGCGCCAGGATGAAAAACGAGCCCGCCAGGGCCAGGTAGGGCATATCGTGCCCCTGGCCACCCAGGCGGTAAAAATCCTGGAAGAAGAGCTTCGCCCGCTCACCGGTCGTTGCGCCCTGGTCTTTCCAGGGCTGCGCAGCCGTGACCGGGCCATAAGCGACGCCACGCTGACCAACGCGCTACGGCGCATGGGTTACACCGGCGACGAAATGACCATTCATGGACTTCGCCACATGGCCAGCACCCTGTTGCACGGCCTGGGCTTTCAATCACTGGTCATCGAACGGCAACTGGCCCACAAAGACCGAAACCGAATCCGTGGGGTCTATAACCAGGCCGATTACCTGGAAGAGCGCCGGCGGATGATGCAGAGCTGGGCTGATTACCTGGGCCAGCTCAAAGCCGGTAAGGCGGAAAAGGTGGTGCCGATAAACAGGTTGGCAGGGTGAGAAAAGACAAAGATGCAGAAAATATAAGAAGGGGCAAACCTATCAAACTATAATATTATATATTATATATAATATAGATAATACAATAATATAACCTTCATCTATTTTTCCGTTTTTTCTTCCTGGCGCCTTTCCCCGCTGCTGCCTGTTTTCGACCGATTTTCATTTTTTGTTTTTTGCATCTTAACCAAAAATAGCGGGTACGGCGGGTACAGTGGGTACAGGCCGCAAAATCAACAAGTTATTTGTCCCCGCCAATGGGTACACAATGGGTACAGTGGGTACACGCGATAAAACAACAAGTTAATATACACGCTGCCGCCGCAGCCACCGCCGCCATCACCGGCTCTTGACTTTGCGCCATGGCGCGGTACACTGAAACATCTCCTGCAAGAACCGGATTACACGTAACCAAGAGGAGTAAAGACCATGACAAAGCTGACGATGATCTACTGGCGCGGGGAACATTTCTGGTTGGGCAAGCTCCTGGAGTACCCCGAGATCATGACCCAGGGCGAAACCCTGGAAGATCTGGAAGAAAACCTGCGCGACGCTTACCGGATGATGGTCCTCGAGGATGTCCCCGAAGACCACCAGGTGAAAGAGCTTGCCGTGTGAAACGGACCGACCTGATCCGCCAACTGGAGCAAGCCGGCTGCCGTCTTCTGCGCCACGGCGGCCGGCACGATATTTACATCAACCCGGCCACCGGCCAGAAACAACCGGTGCCCCGGCACAAAGAGGTTGACGAGCACGTTGCCCGCCATATCCTCAAACACCTTGGCATAATGAAATAAATTTCAGCTTCGGACCGGCTAGGATGGCCCCCCGAAAAGCCGCTTCCCTGGCGGCCCGCCGGTCCGATATTTTTTCACAGGGGCAGCCCAAGGGAGGTTGCAAGATGTCTGATTTTCGGCGAATTAGCGAGGTAGCCAAATTCTTTGAGGCTGAAGAAGCCGCGGTACTGGAGTGGGGGGCGCAAGGTTTACTCAAAATTGCGACCAACATCGGCAAGGCCATGACTCCTCCTTCCTCAAAACATTCCCCCTGGGTAAATGTTTTACCCAGAGATCTACAATTACTGGCCCTGCATGGAGAAGCTCACGTCGAAGAATTTGCCAGTATCAGCAATCAGCAGCCCGTATTCCCTTATGAGGGAGAATTATATTGCGTCATCTCTTGGGTCCAGGCTCCGCCCCTCGGCGGAAAAGCAGGTCCCCAGTGGAAAAGAAAAAGCTTGCTGCTCAAACCGGCCGCTCTCTTGGTTTTTGAGGATGAGTTCAACCGGTTCCGGGCAGACTTCGGCCACCAGATCGCCACCACCTCCACCCAAAAACAACTCGACCCCAGATCAGAAAATAGCGATCTGCACATCATTGGCGCCCTGCTGGAAACAATTAAGGAGCTGGACAGAGAGCTACCAGACAACAAACGCCGATTTTGTAACGGAACAGAAACAGAAATCAGAAAATATATAGGCAAAAAATACCGAGGGTTTTATGGTTGCAGCCCTCGTACACTCGCCGACCGCTTCAAACTCGCAAAAGATTCGCTGGAAGAATAACCCCACCCCTGCATTGCAATAGTTCCCCACCGTTGCAATTGCAATGCAGGGGTTAAAAACATCTGTTTCCATGGGGCATACCCGTACGCGATCGACACAGTGTCGATCGCAAAACCACGAGGATGCACCTGATGGACCAAGCCACACACCTTACCCCCCGGCACACCACCCAGGCGGGCGTAAACAATCAGCCCCCCGCACCTCTCCAACTGGAGCGCGTCCGCGAAGTCTGTGCGCGCACAGGCATCCCACGGAGTTCGCTATACGATCTCCTGAAGAAGGGCGAGTTCCCCCAGCCCGTGAAACTCGGCACCGGCAAGAGATCGCAGACAGCGTTCGTTTCGCACGAAATCGACGCCTGGATTGAATCACGTATGGCCGCCCGCCAGGGCAAAGAGGTGGGGCAATGAAATCACGCCGCAAGCCCCGCCTGACCCTGGAGCAACATGATCTGGTGGCCCGCCACCTTCAAGAATACCGAGACGGACTCCTGGCGATTAGTAGGATCATCACCAGTGCTTACCCGGTTTCCCTGCCCTTTGTTGGTCGGGCAGGGAAGGCCGTCGCCGAATTGGACAAATTACGCGGCGACCTGGAAAGCGAAGCTATTCGGGACTTCCCCGAGGTCCAAACCCAACAGGGGAAAAAGGGCGTCTACTACCGCGCCGGCTGGGATCCCTCCATTACAACCGCCGACCTTGAGGCCCTGGCCGCAAAACTAGCTCGAACCCGTGTGGCTCCGCGATGATCGCTGCCACCCCAAAAAAAATCTTGACCCGGGCGCCCCGCTCGAGTTACGGTATTCACGTCTTTGCAATAGCACTGACCGGGATTGACAGCCCGACACCGAAGGCGGACAACCGCCACCTATGCAGCATCGGCGGTATTTTTATGTCTGCACAAACAAACATGGCTTGCCAGTATGGGCGGGCCGTGTGGGAGGCCTCGAGCCTGCTGGTTCCTTCGGTCCAGCCTGTCAACCCGCACGGTTCCGCCCATTTTTTGTGCCTTTTCGGCGTGGGCGGAAAAACACCCCACCACAAAAGGAGGCAAGTCATGAACACCACCACCCCGCGCCGCCCCCCTAACTTAAGGATTATTGAGGGCGGAGCACGCACATCGACCAACACCCCCGCAACACAAAACAGCCAGCCGCCAACCAACCTCCAAATCCTGAGAAGGATTATGGCCAACAGGTCGGACGCCGAAATCTCCAACCCCACCCGTGATGTTACCTGCCCCACGCTTGCCTTGATGGTTGCCTGGCTGGGCGAAGTTCGCCGCAGCAACGACACGGACGCCGTTGCTGCTTATGAGGTCTTGCGCAGGATTCCATCGTTCGATGAGTTTGTCCAAAAATACCTTACCGAAGCCAGGCCCTACTTTACGCGGTGACACCACCCTGAAACCAAAAGGATGGCAAAACATGAAATCCCAAGAAATTTTTCAGAAAACTTTTGGCACCCCCCGCGACCCGCGCAGCCCGGAATACCGTGCCGGTGTTCTGGCCGCCCTGCGATTTCGTTTTGGTGAGGCCACGACAATCGCCACCCCGCACCAAGCCGGCACCGCCCAGGCAGACGCATTCTTTGCCGGATTGGCCGAGGGGCACGCCTTGGCTCGAGCACACCACAAGACCATGTCCGCCAGCGCCAAAATCAAAACTGAAACCCTGGCCGCCAGTAACCAGCAGAGATAACCACATGACAACCGAAAGCTTACAACCCACCCGCCAAGTCATCGATGTTCATCGGTGGCTTGTGGCCAGTGGCTGGAAAGTTGGGCAAACCTTGCTATACAACCACGTCCGCGAAGGCAAGCTCACCCGCGACCCGGCGACCGGTATGTTTACGCCCCGCCGAGTCGCGGTCTACGCCCGCACCTTCTTGCGGAAAATCTCCTGCGGCAAAACAGTCGACGAAGAACAAACGGCCGCCCTGGCCCGCGAAAAAATGTTAGTCGACACGGACCTAAAACGCATTCGCCGCGAACGAGAAGAGTTCAGGCTGGCGGTCGAGCAAGGCCACTATCTGCTCCGCGACGAAGTCGAAACGATGTTGGCGGACCGCGCCGCCAGCCTAAAGGCAGATGCCACCCACCTGGCCCAGGGCGGCGCCGCCGAATTGGTGGCCCTGGCCCATGGCGATTCGTCCCGTACCGACCGCTTGGCCGCCGCCTTGCTTCGGTTTAGCGAGGATTTATTTTCGCGGTTTGACACCTCTAAAGAATTAACCGTCGAGTTCTATGACGATGAGTCGTCACCCGAGCCCCCGAACAAAAATAAAAGGACCCCGGAATGACCGACCACCTCGAAGATTTCCGGGCGGCCATGGCCGCGGCCGGCCTGACCCCACCAGCCGATCTAGCACCGGGCCGTTTTTGTCGGTTTCCCGGACCAGGTAAGCGCCCCGGCAACAAGTCAGGGTGGTGCAAGTTGTTCGCCGATGGCCGGGGCGGTGCCTTTGGTGATTATGCCAGCGGCCTGTCCGAAACCTGGCAGGCCCACCGCGATCAACCCTTGTCCGCCGCCGACCGTGCCGCTTTTCGGCGGGAGGTAGCCGAGGCCCAAGCCAAGGCCAAAGCAGAACGGCAGGCCGCCCAAGATGCCGCCGCCAAAAAAGCGGCCTCCACCTGGAAAAAGGCCAAGCCGGCCGCCCCGAAGCACCCCTACTTGGTAAAAAAAGGCGTTGCGCCCCACGGCCTTCGCCAGGGCGGTGATGGCTCACTGCTGGTTCCGCTGCGCAACGCCGCCGGGCACATCAGATCCCTGCAAAGAATTTCTGCCACCGGCGAAAAACGTTTTCATCCCGGTGGCCAGATCACCGGCTGCTACTTCTCCCTGGGCGGCCGCCCGGCCGATGGCGGCACCCTGTTGACCTGCGAGGGTTTCGCCACCGGGGCCAGCCTCCATGAGGCTACCGGCTACCCGGTCGTGGTGGCCTTCAACACCGGCAACCTAACACCGGTAGCCAGGGCGATGCGCAAAAAGTTTCCGGCTGCCCGCCTGATCCTGGCGGCCGACGACGACGCGGCCACCATCGGGAACCCCGGCACATCCGCCGCAACCAAAGCCGCCCTGGCGGCTGATGGCCTACTGGCCGTGCCTGACTTCGGCCCGGAGCGCCCGGAAAAGGTAACGGACTTTAATGACCTGGCCGCCGTCGCCGGCCTCGAGGCTGTGAAAAAGTGTGTCGAGGCGGCATCCAAACCAGCCCCCGAGACCACTACCGCCCCATCCGCCGGCACCCATGAAAAGCCGTCCGCCCCCGCCAGCCCCGCCGCCGAGGAAGAAAACGTGGAGTGGGCCGGCGGTGTGTTCAGGATGACGGAGCGTGGGCTGTACCATACCGGCCTGGATAAAGAGGGGCAGCCCACCCAGCCGGTCTTTGTCTGCTCCTGGTTCCTGGTGCTGGGCCAAACCCGCAGCCAGCAGAACACCCAGTGGGGCGTCTTGCTGGAGATCCGAGACCCCGACAGGGTTCATCACCAGGTCGCTGTACCACAAGAGCTGCTGCAGAATGACCGGGGCACCGCCGTCCGGCAACTGCTGGCCGACCACGGCCTGAAAATTACCATCGGCAAAAGCCGTGACCTGCTGCTGGCTTACTTGTCGTGTCACCCTTCAAAAAACCGCTACCTCTGTGTCAATCAGCTTGGCTGGCGGGGTAGCATGTTTTTGCACCCGGCCAGGTCCATCAGCCCGGGCGCTACCACCACCGAAAAGCTGGTTCTCCAAATGGCGGATACCAGCCATGGGTGCGCATCCGCCGGCACGGTGAAAAGCTGGAAACAGTCCGTCGCCGCCCTGGCCGCCGGCAATAGCCGCCTGGTGCTGAGCATCAGCTTGGCTTTTGCTTCACCCTTGTTGAGAGTCGCAGGCGAGGCCCTAGGCGGTATCCACCTATATGGCGGCAGTTCGACCGGCAAGAGCACCGCCGCCTTGACCGGGGCTTCCGTTTTTGGCCCCGAGGGATATCTACTGTCCTGGCGTGGCACCGACGCCGGCCTCGAAGGCCAGTTGGCCATGCGCAGCGATTTTCCCCAATTCATTGAAGAGATCGGCGAAGCCGACACCCGCAAGCTGGCAGCCCTTATCTACACCCTGTTTAACGGTCGGGGTAAATCCCGTAGCACCAAGAGCGGCACCGCTCGGCCCCAGCAAACCTGGTACACACTGGCCTTATCCACCGGCGAATATACCCCGGCGCAAGTAATCGCCAAAGCCGGGATGCGCCCAGCCGCCGGGCTGGATATTCGCCTGGCCTGCGTTCCCGCCGACGCCGGCCAGGGCATGGGGCTGTTCGAGACAATTCACGCGGCGGAAAACCCGGCCGCCTTTGCCTTACAGATCAAGGATGCCGCCGCCGTCAATCATGGCGCCGTAGGGTTGCGCTGGTTGGAACTGGTGGTGCGGGACCGCCTGAAACTGGCAGGGGTACTGAAACGAGAGATCGACGAATTTTGCCGCCTGGAGGTTCCTGCCGGTTCATCGGGGCAGATATACCGGGTAGCCCGCCGCTTTGGTCTGTTTGCCTGTGCCGGAGAGTTGGCCAGTAAGTACGGCCTGACCGGCTGGGAGCCCGGCGAGGCCCTGGCCGCCGCCCGCACCTGTTTCGGGGTTTGGCTTGAGCGGCACGGTGGCACCGGCGACAAGGAAACCGCCAACCTGCTGAACCAGGTCAAAAACTTCCTGGAGCTGCATGGTTCGGCCCGGTTTGAGTATGCCAGCTCGGAGACCGGCGAACAAAAAGTGATCGGCCGCGCCGGTTTTTATGATTACGACGTCGATGGCGTCCGCCAATTCATGGTTTTCCCGACCGTTTACCGGAATGAAATGATCGAGGGTTTCGACCCCAAAGCCGCCACCCGTATCTTGCTGGCCCACGGCTGGCTTGTGCCCGGTACCGATGGCCGCCCCAACCAGAAAATCCGCTTACCTGGCGTGGGCCCGGCCCGAGTGTATGTGTTCAGCGGCAAGATGTGGACTGACAACCCCGAGCCCGGAGGTGAAACTTGATCAGCCTGCGAGACTTGGCCGCCCGGCGGCCACAAAGTGTAAGCGGCGGCACCCCCACGGCACCGATCATGCCCACCGATGAACTGCAACCGCCGACGAACGGCGCCCCACCTGCCGCCATGGCGGAAAACTGCATGCAACCGGATGATATTCCGGCTGCCCAGGGCCTGGGGTCAGGGCACGGGCCGGGCCTGTTGGCCGCGCACCGCCGCCTTGGTCGGTTGTTCTTGCCGCCCAGTGTTAACGAGCAGGCGGCTTTCCGGGCCGGTTTCGCCTGGTTGCGTCCCCGGCTGCCCCAGCTCCAGGCCGGAGGCTGGACCCGCCCCGAGCTGTTCCGCCGCAACCGCGCCCGGCGGGGCCTGGCCTGGTTGTCCTTGTGGGCTGCGCCGGGAGTGCTGCCCGCCCTGGCAGAGTCAGGCGCGGTGGTTTTCACTCTTCACCGCGCCCTTGGCCGCAAAACAACCCAAACCGCCTGGCCGGCTGCCCGCTGCCCTGGCGTGAAACCATCAGGAGGGTCGCCCAAATGACCACCCAGCGGTTCATCGCTTCTGCTTATTCCGGCGTTTACCACCTTGCCGGGCCGTCGAAATATTCCCTGTGCAAGGTGGTCGAGGGCTTCGACCATGCCGCCGGGGAGCAAACCAGGTGGGGGAAAACCGACGCACCAACCCCCAACATAACCACCACCCGCCCCATCGGCCGGCGCCTGTGTCGCAACTACGAAAAGAGAAGACAGGCCGACCAGCAAGGCGACTCAACACCAACCCAAACCGCCCGCCCGGTCGCCCACCGACTTGGCGGGGCAACAGGAGGTCACGCAATGGAAGAAGAGCGATTCCCTGAGTTGGTTTACGTCCGCACCGCCGCCCAGGCCCTGGATGTCCACGTCAGCTACATTTACAAGCTGATCGAGGAAGGCCAGCTGCAAGCCATCCGCCTGGGCAAACGGGGGATCAGGATCACCCGCGACAGCCTGGAAGAATGCTTGGTCCGCCGGGGGATCAACCCCGCCGACAAGCTTGATTAACACCGCCGGCCGCGTCTTGTGATCGAGGCCCCGGCGAAACCCCGCTACTAAAGCGACCCCTTAACCTGTGAGGACCACCGCCATGAAACACGCCACCCACCCCCTCAACGCCACCGCCACCAGCATGGTCGGATATGCCAAAGGGCTACTGGCCCGCGTTGGCTTGGCCGCCGCCACCGCCGGGCAAACGCGCAACCCCGATGGTGGCCACGGTCAAAGCCTTAACACCGGCAACCACCAAGGCATTCCCGCCGGTGGTGTCGCCGGTCAGGTTGACCCAGCCGCCCTGGAGCAAGCCAAAACGGCAGGCCGCACCGAGGCCCTGCAAGAAGCTGCTGCCACGCTTGGCGACATTAACAACCTTTGCATGCTTGCCGGTCACCCGGAAGTCCTGGGCGCCCTGATCGAGTACCGCGGTTTCGATGTTGACGGGGCGCGGGAAACCTTATTGGACTACAAGGCCGCCCTGGGCGATAGCAACCCTATCAGGTCCGGCACCTCATCAACTTACATATCGAACCCCGGCGTTAACTACTTGCTGCAAGATGCCGCTCGCCGCGCCAGCCAGTATGCCGCCGAAAGGGCCGCTTCTGCGACTGCAGAGCAGCAGCCCGAACACAAGGAAGGAGAAGCAGCCACTACGGCAGGCGAATGTCAGCCTGTCCAGTAGTCGCCCATCGGCCCGGGCAACACGCGGGCCGCAACTATAAACCCAAAACCCACGAAAGAGGCAGACCACCATGAATAACCAAAGCGAAACCAGTACCACCGCAAACCTTTTCTTTGGCTTGGACCAGGCCACGGCTGAAGAAATGGGCCGAAACTACCTTGAGGTTTCTCGGCGTCGCGCCGAGGTCCTGCGCGACCAAGTCGCAATCCACCGCGAGCTGGTCAACCTTCGTCAGCAGACCCTGGCCGGCGGAAACGTAAAGACCAAAGAAAAGCAGACCCGCGAACAAAAAGAGCAGGCAGACCTGGACCTGGAGGTTTACGACCGCCGCTTGCTGGATCTGGAAAAGGCCATCCCCGAGCGTGTGCGCCAGGAGGCGGCGGAAGATATCGAGGCCAGCAGCCATGAAATCGAAAATACCCGCAAGGCCATCGACGCCGAAAAAGACAAGATATTGAGCCTGCTGGCCGAAGCCCTGGTTCAGCGTGAAAAAATTGAACTGACGCCGATGTTTTCCAATGGCCGGGATCGTATGCTTTCAATCCCGCTGGAAACCCGCCTGGATTTTTCGGACTTGGTGTTAAGCCTCGAGTGGAAACAGGTCTTGCAGGAGAAGGTGGACCAACTCCGCAATCCTGAAAATGAAACCCGCCCCCTTGAGGTCCGGATAAACGACTGCCACCGCCGCCAAGAGCGGCTGGAGAAAACCATAGAAGCCCCGGATAGCGAAGTGCTCAAGGGCCTGATCACCACCCTGGGCGGTGAAGTGGTGCAGCCCCGGCCGGCGGCAGGTTGCGCCTGTGCCGGCGGCCAAATAAAAGTCGGCGACGATCACCCGGCCGCCGCGGCGGCATAAAGCACGGCCGGGCCGTTACAGCGTAACGAATCACGGCGGCCGAGAGGTCGCCGAACAAAGCGAATCGCTTGGCCGGTTCCGGATTTCCGGCCAAGCACCCTGGGTTACCTGATTTGCCAGGGTAAAGAACCATCAGGCCGCCGTGCCTTGTTATTGGTACTGCCTGCCAACAGCAAGGTTGTATCCCCCCGCGTTACCGGTTTGGTGGGGCGGCAAAACACCGGGTTTTTTTATCAACCACCACCAGGAGAAATATGCATGAGATATCTTGCCGTTTGCCACCCCACCAGCCCCGTTGCCGTGCTGCTCGAGGGCGACCGCCAGGATGAAGCCCTGGCCGCCTTCCTGGATGGCGACCACCACCAATGGATCGACCTTGCCCGCAACGATGCGGCCGAGGTTTTGCCGGACGTTGAGGATCCCCGCGACCTTTCCGAAGCCGAATTTGACGACGCCCTGTCCGCCGCCGGCGGCCGCCCGGTTCTGGACCTGGATGCCGAAATTTTGGAGCATGGCGAAAGACCAAACCACCTTCCCCAGGACTGGAGCCTGTGGTCATTGGACGGTTAGGAGGTAATTGCAAATGTGTACCGATCGAGAGCTTTTGGAAAAAATCGACAAAAAACTTGATCACTTGATCCAATTGATCGGCCGGGACCTGTTGCCTGCCCCGCCGGTTGGCACGGAAGAGGACCAGGCATTGATCAACCTGGCCCGGATCGACCCCGACCGGGCGGTTGCAGCAGCCAAGGCCCGCGCCAAAGCGTTAATGCGCCGAGAACGGGAAGAACGTCGAGCGTTGCGCCAAAACACCAGTAAAACAGAGAGAACGGGGTAGTGGTTGCCGCTCCTGCCCTGAACGGAAAAAATAGCACCGAATAACACACCACCGTGACCAGTTTCACAATCGGCCACGGCCCATCCTACAACCATGACCTGGAGCAACCAACATGACCAACAACCCCGAGAGCAAATACACCCCCGCAATCGACACCACCCCCCGCTACGTGGAACAAGTCAAACTGACAAAACCCATCGACTTTGAGGGCAAAAAGATAGTCGAGTTGGAACTGAAAATGGGCGACCTCAGCGGTCACGACTTGCTCAAAGCCGAGCGGGAATTTGCTACCACCGGCAACTATTCGCCGGTGGCGGTAACTAGCCAAGAATACCTGGCCATTGTGGCTGGACATGCCGCTGGACTGCCAACGGATGCCATCAAATCTTTAGGCGCCCACGATTTTGCCCATGTAACCACCCTGGTGCAGAATTTTTTACTCGGGTAGGCCGAACACAGGTATAACCCCACTGGCTGGCCGCCTTTAATAAACCAGAAAATAGGAGTAACAGAGATGAGTCGCGTACACGAAATAGCGTTCAAACTGGCCGGCCAGGTAGGCCAGGGCTTCAATAACGCCTTCACCTCGGCCAATGGTCACGTCAGTCGCCTAGACGAACGCCTGCGTGGTATGAACCAACAGGCCAGGCGTGTTGATGCCTTCCAGAACCTGGAGCGGGAGGTAAGCAGCACCGGTGTCGAGCTGATGCAGGCCCGCACTGAGGTTTCTCGCCTGGGCCAAGAGATGCAGGCCACCACCAAACCCAGCACCGAACTGAGGCGCAGCTTCAGCGAGGCTCAAAAACGAGTAAGCCGGCTGGAGAAGTCACTCCAAAGCAAAAACCAACGCCTTGCGGACTCCCGGGCCGAGTTGGGCCGAGCGGGCATCAACACCGCCAACCTGGCTCGCGAACACCAGCAACTGCAGCGCCAGATCCAGGCTACCCAGATGCGCATGCAGGGTTTCCAGCGCATCGCCGGCAGCGGCCTGCAGCGTAACCTGCAACAGACCGGTGCCGAGGCCATGCGCCTGGGCCGCCGGGTGGCCACTCTGGGCGGCGCTGCAGCCGCCGGCATATTCGGCCTGGCCTACTCCACCGCCAAATTTGGCGATCATGCCGCCAAGACCTCCACCGCCTTGGGCATGAACGCCGAGGCATATATGGAACTGAGTTACGCTGGTGGATTGGCCGGTGTCTCGGCAGACAAACTGGACAGTTCACTGACCGCCATGACCAGACGCGTCAGTCAAGCCGCCGCCGGTAGCGGTGAAGCCCGCAACGCCCTTGAAGAAATGGGAATATCTGCCCAATGGCTGAACCAACTCTCACCGGAACGACAGTTGGAGGAGCTCGCCGACGCCTTTAAGCATGTTGAAAATGAAAACGACCGGGCAAGGCTGGCCATGGACCTTTTTAGCCGCCAAGGTGTGGGCATGGTAAACATGCTCAAGGACGGCAGCGCCGCCTTGCGAGAAACGCGCGCCGAAGGTCGACGCTCCGGCGCTGTACTGGGCAAAGAAGCCCGTAAAGACGCCGTCAGCTTCATGGACTCCCTACAAAAGGTCACCAAGACGGCATCAGGTGTGCGCCACATGTTTGGTGCCCGCCTGATGCCGGTAGTTACAAACGTCATGGAGAAAATGAGCAGCTATTTTGAGGACAACACGGAAAAATTCCAGCGATTTGCAGATATCTTCGCCCAAAAAGTATCCAGCGCAATTCCCAAACTTATGGAGATCAGCCGGAATATTTATACCGCCACCAGTCGGGTGGCCGGTTTTGCCATCGGCATAACCAACGCCATCGGTGGCGTCCACCGCTTGGCCTACATTCTGGCCTTAGCCTTTTCCGCCAAGTTGATAATTGGAATAGTCAAGACCATCCACTCACTTGTCATGGTCGTTAGTGGTATCCGATGGGTAATAGCCGCCACCCGTAAGCTGCACGCCGCCTCCCTTACAACTATCGCACTTAATAAAGCCAAGGCGGCCGGGGCTATAGCTTACGCTGGCGCTCAACGAATGGCAGCTCTTGCCACCAAAGGCTGGACCACCGCCCAGTGGCTGCTCAACGCGGCCATGACCGCCAACCCCATCGGTATGGCGGTAGCCGGCGCCGCGGCCCTGGCCGCCGGCGCCTACCTGCTGATCCGCAATTGGAAGAAGGTGAGCGCCTTTTTTGTGCGGCTCCCCGGCATCAGCCACCTGATAGAACAATTCCAGCGGGTGCGTGATTGGTTGCACAACCTCAGTCTGTTTGATTCCGGCGCCGCCTTGGTGGTAAGCCTTGTACGGGGTATAGTCTCCCGGGCACGGGCACCTGTTGATGCAGTGCGTAACATCGTCTCCAACGCCCGCGATCTGCTACCATTCTCCGATGCCAAGTCCGGCCCCCTGAGTAATTTGAGCAAGAGCGGCCCGGCCTTGATGCAGACCATCGCCGCCGGCATCAAGGGCAAAGAGATCCACGACCGGGTAGCCGCCACAATAGGCCAAGCAAAGAAAGCCATCCCCGCCGCCTTGGCCGTTGGTCTGGCCATAACCCCTATAGCCGCTCCGGCCGCCGCCAGCCAAGTGCCAGCAATGCAGGCCCACTATCAGGTCGAACCCCCACAGGTTCCTCGTTTACCGGACCTAGCCGCTGCCGCCCGTTGGCAGGCACAGGCCCCCGATCTGCCCCGGCTCCAAGGTTTGCAGGCCCGAGCCCGCTACCAGGCCGAAACCCCACAAGCTCCCCGCTTGCCGGATGTCGCCAGCGGAACCGGTGGCCGGGGCCTTAACCGCCTGCTGGGCGAGTTGACCGGACCGGGCGGGGCAGCTACTGCCCCTGCCTCAGTGCATAATACGATCACCATCAATATCAACGCCACCGGTGCCACCGAGCCCTCAGCCGCCATCCGCAACGCAGGCCGCGACGTGGCCCGCCAAGCGGTACAGGCCATCGAGGAACACTGGCAGCGCCAGCGGAGACTGAGCTACGACTGAGCGCACTGCCACCAAAAGTATCGGCGACACTCTGGGAGAGCTGTTTGGCCTGTGGGACGGTGCCAGGCGTTTCAATCAGGGCTAAGTGAGCCTTTGAGTCGACAAAGATCATAAACTGAGACGCGAGGCCGTTTTTCTGCTGGCGCCGCCGTAAACCCGCATAGGCGGTCACCCCCTGTAATTACCTCTGGCGCCAGGGGGTGACCGTTCGTCGCCGTCGCACCAAAAACCTACCATTACACAGGAGCAAAACCACATTGCGCCAGATGCCACAAACAAACCGGCCCCATGTACCACAAAAAGTCAGCGGGTCCTTCCGGGGGTCTGCTGCCATACGCGTCGGGGAGGCCCGATTCTCGGCTAAATTTAGAATTTACTTATGCACTGAAATAATGTAATGCGGGGAGAATCCTACATGAATCGCGCAAAAACAGCAGGTTGCACAAAATATGAACCAGCGAGAGCGGGGCTATTATCAGGCATTGCCGAGAAAATCACACCCGCGATGTTTGATCCGGGGTTTGTCGTTGATCATTTTTTGAACAAGCAAAACGTTCACAAAATGATCTCAAAAACGACCTGTCAATACTGCGGTTTTTCCTTGCCTGATAGTGTAGCGGATTCTTGGAAGGAAGGTAAGCGGGGTAAGTGCCGCAACTGCCGAAACCCTGTTTCAATTACCGGCGGCACCGCCCTGGGCGGCTTGCACCTGAAGCCCGCCGAGATCACGATGCTTGCCTTGCTGCTGGCCTTCGGCTGCGGCCCTGGCGAGATCGCCAAGCTGATGGGCCGGAGCCGGGGCACGGTGGGCAACTGGATCAAGCGCCTGACCACCATTGACCAAGGGGAAGATCCCCAGGCTTAACCCCGCCAGCCAGCAGTATTAACCACCAGGCCGGCCGCACTGCTCCAGGAGCAGCGGCCGGCTTTTATTTTGCGCGCCGTCGTTACAGTGTAACGCCAACAGGCAACCCGAAGCCCCGCACCTGCCCAGCCACCTTTTGCACAAACTGTTAATGATCACCCATATGGAGCCACTTCGTGATCAGCTAATGGAGCCAGTTAAGGATCAGCTTAATGGAGCCATGGCGTGATCAGCTAATGGAGCCACTTGCGGATCAGTTAATGGCGCCACCCCTTCCCTTGAGTTCATAAACGGGTCCCGGACTTTCTGCGGATCGGCTATATCTTCCTGAAAAAATCCATTTTCAGGAGGGATAGCCGATGGCCAATAGGAGGTTCGAGATGTTTCAATACCGTCAAATTCTTACCCAAATGCGGTTGGGCCAGTCCGACCGTCAGATCGCCAAGGCCAAGCTGATGGGCCGTCGCAAGGCCGCGCAGTTGCGGGCCTTGGCCCAGCAGCAGGGCTGGCTCGATCCCGCCCGGGAGTTGCCGGATGATGCCGAGCTGGCCAAAGTAATCAAGCTGCCGGCTCCGGGTGAATCGGCGGTGCCGCTGCTGCTGCCGTACCAGGAGCAGCTCAAGACCTGGCAGGCGGCCGGGATCAACGGCACCGCCATGCACCAGACCCTGGTGCGCGAACACGGCTTTACCGGTAGTTACTCCTCGGTCAGACGTTTTCTCCAGGACCTCAAGGGGGATAACCCCCAAGCCACGGTAATGCTGGACTTTGATCCCGGCGAAGCGGCCCAGGTGGATTTCGGTTCCGGCCCCAAGCTGCTTGATCCCCAGACCGGCAAGCCGTTTTCCACCTGGGTGTTCGTCATGACCCTCCCCAGATGAAGGGGCGGGTGGAGTCCGGGGTCAAATACGTCAAAAACAACTTCCTGCCCTTGCGTACGTTCCGCAGTCTGGTCGATGCCAATCGCCAGCTTAAGGAGTGGGTGCTGGCAACGGCCGGCAACCGGAGCCACGGCACCACCAAGCAAAAGCCGTTGGTCATGTTCGCCGAGGCGGAGAAGGCCTTCCTTAAACCTTTGCCCGCCGTGGCCCCGGAGTTGGCGGTCTGGGCCGAGCACAAGCTGCACGGCAACTGCCATCTCCAGTTCGACAAAGCTTACTACTCCGCTCCCTTCAAGCTGGTGCACAAGAAGCTGTGGGTCAAGGCGACCGAAAACACCGTCAAGATCTACCACCAGCATCAACAGGTGGCGATCCATCCCCGCTGTGGCCGTCCCGGCCAGAAGGCCACCTGTATCGATCATCTGCCGCCGGACGCCGTCGCCTACCTGATGCGCGATCCCCAGTGGTGTCTCAAGCAGGCCGGTGAGATCGGCCCCCACTGCCACCGCCTGATCCACCGGCTGTTGAGTCACCGGGTGGTTGATCATCTCCGGGCGGCCCAAGGGGTGCTCCGGTTGGCCGGCAAATACGGCCCGGAGCGGCTGGAGGCCGCCTGTCACCGAGCGCTGATCTACGACAGCCCCCAATACATCACGGTCAAAACCATCCTCGGCAAGGGGCTTGACCAACAGCCCCCGGAAACGGAACCGGTGGCGGCCGGCATGGCCTACCGGGGCCAGGGCCGCTTCCAGCGCCAACAACTTTTTCACTGATAAGGAGGAACCTCAATGAATCCCATGCCCGAACTGATCCCCATGCTCAAACAGTTGCGACTCTCCGGCATCCTTGATTCCCTGGAAGCCAGAAACCGCCAGGCCATCGAGGAAAAGCTGGCCTACACCGACTTCCTGGCCATGCTGGTCCAGGACGAAGTCGCCCGCCGTTCCCAGCGCAAGTTCGCCATGCGTGTCCGCCGGGCCAACTTCCGTAACCACAAAACCCTGGAGGAGTTCGACTTCTCCTTCAACCCCAACATCAACCGCGCCCTGATCATGGACCTGGCCACCTGCCGCTTCCTGGAAGAGGGCGCCAACCTGCTGGTGGTCGGCCCCTGCGGCACCGGCAAGAGCCATATCGCCCAGGCCATCGGCCACTGCGCGGTCAGAATGGGCTACGATGTGCTCTTCACGACCCAGACCAAGATGCTGGGCCAACTACACGCCGCCCGCGCCACCAACGCCTACGAACGGCGGCTTAACGCCCTGGCCAAGGTCGATCTGCTGATCATCGACGACTTCGGCCTCAAACCACTGCGCACCCCCCAGGATGAGGATATCCATGACCTGGTTGGAGAACGTTACGAGCGCCGTTCCACCATCATCACCAGCAACCTGGATCTCAACGAGTGGGGTGACGCCTTCCCCAATAAACTGCTGGGCTCGGCCACCATCGACCGCATCCGCCACGGCGCTTACTCACTGCTCCTGGACGGCAAAAGCTTCCGAGCGGCCAGGCCGCTGCCCAAATACCCCAAAAACGAGGTTGCCGAAAACAGCAAAAAAGGCAAAAATTAAAAACCGTCCGGAGCCCCAAAATGGCCACTTGAGGGTGGCTCCATTAGCTGATCATGGGTGGCTCCATTAGGGTGATCATTAACACAAACCACTATCTATCTGTTTTTGCGGCTGTACCCGCTGTACCCATTGTGTACCCAATAGCGGGGACAAATAACTTGTTGATTTTACGCCCTGTACCCACTGTACCCGCCGTACCCGCTGTTTTATATTAAGATACAAAACGCATCAACAGGATTAAGGTCCGCCAAAAACACTTTAATCTTTACCCCTCCACCATCATTAACCTGGGGGCAACTCCGGGGGCAACTCAAGACTCTACGAAGAGCCAAAATCTTGATTAGACGACAAAACCGCTATGCAGTTTGGTGGCCTGCATCGCCACCAGGTTAAAACGCAAGGCGCCGCAGCAGGGCGTCTTGCTGGCATAAAAAAAGCTCCCGCGTCGCGCAAGCGACGTAGGGAGCTTTTTTTGTGTAACCCAGGGGTAAAGCTTAAAAGGTCGAGCCAAAGCTCTCCTGGTAGCGGGCCTTGAACTCATCCATGGTAAAATGATGGTTCTGGGTACCGTAATGTTCAATTTTGATCGCCCCGCACAGGGCGGCGATCCTGCCGGTGGTCTCCCAGTCCAGACCCTTCTCCAGCCCGTACAGCAACCCGGCCCGGTAGGCGTCGCCGCAACCGGTGGGGTCCTTGGCCTCGCCGATTTTGGCCGGCGGAATATCGATGCACTTGCCGTCGGTGTAAATCCTGGAACCTTCACCGCCCAGGGTAACGATCAGGGCCTGCAGCCGGCCGGCCAGGTCTTCCAGGGTTTTTCCGGTTCGCTCACACAGCAGTTGGGCCTCGTAGTCGTTGAGCGTAGCGTAGGTAGCCTGCTCGATAAAGCGGTTCAAGTCATTGCCGTCAAACATCGGCATGCCCTGGCCGGGATCGAAGATAAAGGGGATGCCGGCGGCGGCAAACTGCTCGGCATGCTGAATCATCCCGTCTCGGCCATCGGGGGAAACGATGCCAATGGTCACCCCTTCGGCCTCCTGGACCTTCAGTTGATGGGAGTGAGCCATGGCGCCGGGGTGAAAGGCGGTGATCTGGTTGTCATCCATATCGGTGGTGATAAAGGCCTGACCGGTATAGGTGTCTTCGACTTCCTTGATGTGCCGCCGGCTGATCCCGTACCGGTCCATCCAGTCGGCATAGGGCCCAAAGTCCGTACCAACGGTGGCCATGGGCAGGGGGTTACCCCCCAGCAGTTGCAGGTTGTAGGCGATATTACCGGCACAGCCCCCGAATTCCCGCCGCATTTGGGGAACCAAAAAAGATACATTCAAAATATGCACTTTATCCGGAATAATATGATTCTTGAACCGGTCGGGAAAAACCATGATGGTATCGTAGGCGTAAGAGCCACAAAGCAGTACTGACATTACTCTCCTTCCTT
This sequence comes from Desulfurivibrio alkaliphilus AHT 2, assembly GCF_000092205.1. Lineage (GTDB taxonomy): Bacteria > Desulfobacterota > Desulfobulbia > Desulfobulbales > Desulfurivibrionaceae > Desulfurivibrio > Desulfurivibrio alkaliphilus. The sequence goes on from NC_014216.1 coordinate 2,385,261, forward strand.
TGCTGATTTGTTCTTAATGCTGCTTATATTTCGTCGTCTTCTTCATCATCATCATCTTCTTCGTCTTCATCCTCTTCATCTTCCGGCTCACCGGTTTCGGTCTCCTCCTCGGAGTCCTCCTCTCCGGGAGTTTTGCCAGCCTTGGGGGGCGGTAAAATCATGGCCTTGATCCGCTCAACCTCTTCCCGCACTTTATCGTCGGCCAGGCAGGCTTCACACTCCAGTAAATGGTTCTCCATAAAGGCCACCATCCGGGCCGGGGCCATGGCCTCACTCTGCACTTGCAGGTACCAGTTTTTGACAAGTTTCTGTAAACGCTGGCATTCCATATCGGAACGGACTCCTTGCTGATCTTGTGATGACTTCCAAAAATTAAATTTTCCATTACCGAGCAGGAAAAACGTTGTCTAGTGGCAACTTACAAGCTATCCTGTCGGCCATTGCGGAAGTGGAAAGGGCACTGGTGGCCCTCCCGGACTTCAAATCCGGTGCACCGGGTTAACAGCCTGGTGGGTGGGTTCGATTCCCATGCACTTCCGCCATTTTTTTGTCCCCAACCCCGCAGTTCATGCAACCCCTATTTACCCGCCAGCAACGGAAATCCCAAGGCCTCCCGCCGGGCCACGTACTGCTCCGCCACCCGCCGGGCGATATTGCGAATCCGGCCGATATAGCGGGTCCGCTCAGCCACACTGATCGCCTTGCGGGCATCCAGCAGGTTGAAGGTATGGGAGCATTTCAGGCAATAATCGTAAGCCGGCAGGGTTAAGTCGAGATCCAGCAGACGGAAGGCCTCGGCCTCGTAGGCGGCAAAAAACTCCAGCAGCTTGGGCACGCTGGCATGTTCGAAGTTGAAGGCGGAAAACTCCTTTTCCGCCTGCAAAAAGATATCGCCGTAACTTAATCGTCCGTTCCAGGAGATATCGTACACACTTTCCACCCCCTGCAGATACATGGCGATCCGCTCCAGGCCGTAAGTCACCTCCACCGTCACCGGGTGCAATTCCAGGCTGCCGGCCTGCTGGAAATAGGTAAACTGGGTGATCTCCATGCCGTCCAGCCAGACCTCCCAACCCAGACCGGAGGCACCCAGAGTAGGGGACTCCCAGTCATCCTCGACAAAACGGATATCGTGCTCCAGGGGGTCAAGCCCGAAGCGGGTCAGGCTTTCAATATACATCTCCTGAATATTCGGCGGCGAAGGCTTGATGATCACCTGGTACTGGTAGTAATGCTGCAGCCGGTTGGGATTTTCCCCATAGCGACCATCGGTGGGCCGCCGGGAGGGCTGCACATAGGCGGTGCTCCACGGTTCCGGCCCCAAGGCCCGCAGCAGAGTAGCGGGGTGGAAGGTTCCGGCCCCGACTTCCATGTCGTAAGGCTGCTGGATGGCGCAACCCTTTTTCGCCCAGTAATCGCCCAGGGCAAAGATGATGTCTTGAAAATTCATAAGCCGCCAAAAGTAAAAAAATTAACCGGCGCACCAGGCTACCGGAGATGATGGGCAGAAGCAAGTACCAGAGACGTTTACTGGAGATACCGCCGGGATGTCAAGGGATTTTGCTAACCGTGAGGCAGGACGTCACTTTTGGGCTCTATCCTCTGCCAGGCTTAGGGTTTAGTCCGGTCTCTGCTGGGCAACGGCAGCCAGATCGGCCACGGTGGCAAGCAACAGCTGCTCCTGCTGATAAAAAACCACCTTGGCCATGTCCTGCTGTAATGGGCGCATTATATCAGCGGCCATGTCGACCTGCAGCAGCCCTAGGGCTCGCACCGCCAGGCCACGAACGGCGGCATCGGGAGAGGCAAGGTAAGAGGGGAGATATTCGGGGGCTTTTTTTTGACGTAAAAGTTGGGGCTGTATTACCGCCAACCGTCCCAGAGCCCACATCAGGCCGCGCTGCAAGGGCGGATACTCCAGGAAAAAACCGTCCTCGCGCATAAAAGAGACCAGAATATGGGCATACTCCTCGGCCAGGCCGGGGTGCCAGGCCAGGCACTCGGCCATGGCCTCGGGCGCCCCCCAGCCGATGCCGCCGGACTCATCATTGAGGCTCCACATCAGGCGGCGCATCACCACCCGGGCCGCCTCCAAGTCGCGCCCGGCCAGCTCCGCCAGCAAAGGCCCCAGCAGGCTCACCGCCCGCCAGCGCAAGGCCGGATCGGCATGGCAAAAGAGCGAAATAAGAACTTTCACCACCGGCGGCCGGGGCATGGCCAGCAACTCCTGCAACAGATCGGGCAGCGCCCCGGCCAGGGTCGCGCCGGCCCTGATCTCCGCTTCCTGGGCCGCCCGCAGCTTATCGGGGTGACCGGAAAAATCAAACTCGGGCAACGGCCCGGCCCCGGCCAGCAACCCCTGCACCCGTCTTTTTACCGCCCGCAAGCTCATCGTAAGCGTTCACCAGCGGCGATGCTTCATCCCATGGCACGGGCAATGGCCCGCCCCAACTCCACGCAGTCGGCCAGGGCTTCGTGGGTGGGCACATTTTTAATCCGCACCCCTTCACCCACCAGCTCAACCCCCATCTCTTCAAGATAACCATTTAAGTGCTTCACCGCTTCACCGCTCCAGCCATAAGAGCCAAAGGCCGCGCCCAACTTGTTTTTGGGGCGCAGACCCTTCATATAGGTCAGCACATCGGCCATGGCCGGCATAATGTTGTTGTTCAGGGTGGCCGAGCCGATAATCAGCGCCCGGGCATTGAGCACCTCGGCCATGATGTCGCTGCGATGGTTGCGCCGGGCGTGCAGCAGGCTGATGTTGTTGATTCCTTCCGCCAGCAGGCCGCTTTCCACGGCCTTGGCCATCTTTTCAGTGCTATGCCACATGGTGTCATAGATAATCACCGCCTTGGCCGCGCTTTCCTGGCGACACCAGCGCTGATAGGCCTCTACAATGGCCCCGGGGTTGCTACGCCAGATCAGGCCATGATCCGGCGCGATCATCTCAATCTCCAGCCCTTCGGCCTGCACCTGGGCCAGCAGTTTATCCACCAGCGGCGAGAAGGGCAGCAGGATATTGGCGTAATACTTGGCGGCGTGCGCCATCAATTCGCCTCCATCCACCTCATCGTCAAAACGCTGGGAAGTGGCCCAGTGTTGACCGAAGGCGTCGCTGGAAATCAGCAGCTTATCTTCGGGGAGATAGGAAAACATGCTGTCGGGCCAGTGCAGCATCCGGGTTTCCAAAAAGCGCACCGTCCGCTTGCCCAGGGATATGCTCTCACCGCTTTTTACCACCACCAAGGGCCAGTCTGGTCGGTGAAAATGCTCCAGCAGGGCCTTTTGCCCCATGGGGGAGCAGAAGATCTTCTCGGGCTTGATCAGCTCAATCATCTCCGGCAGGCAACCGGAATGATCCAACTCCACATGGTTGACCACCAGGTAGTCGATTTTCTCCGGCTCAACCACATGGTGCAGGTGGTGCAGCAGATCACTTTTAAACCCCTGGCGCACGGTATCAAACAACACCGTCTTTTCGTCCCGCACCAGGTAAGCATTGTAGGTGGTGCCTTTTTTTATGGAATACCCATGAAAATCGCGGTTGTTCCAATCCACCGCCCCCACCCAGAAAACATCCGGTTTGATCTCCACTGCTTTCATAAAGCCACCCCCTGCCAAAAAGTTTACTTCTGAACGATACGATTACGGCCCGTCAGACAAGCAAGTTAGTACATCCGGTAAACGGTACGAATTATCTAAAAAGCATCGCCACCAACAGCTTAAGCGGCCGATAGTGACGCAGATTTGGGCAAGCGGACCGGCGCCGCGTACACCAGTACGCAAGCCGGGCCGATCGCCCAAAGCTGCGGTGCTAGCGGCCGCTTAAGCCTTCCAGAGACCGTGGAGGTTGCAGTACTCCCGGGCGCTGACCTGGGCCGCCTCCACCGGGAAAAAGGCCTCCGGCGGCTGGCCGGGTTGCAGGAACTGCCGATAGACCTTACCGTCGGCCAGCAACTCAATCCATTCGATGTAGTGCTTCTCTTCCATGGGGTGAGCCACCGAACCCACCTTGACCAGGTAACCGCCTTCCGCCTTTTCAATCACCGGCACATGCTTTTCCTGGGCCGCGTCCACGGTGTTTTCGGTCATCAACCGCATGGGCTGGCCGCAGCAAACCAGTTGTCCCTGGCCGCCATGCAACACTTCAACGATGTTACCGCACAGATCACACTTATATACTTCCTGTTGTTTGGCCATGGTAGTCCAACCTCCACTTCCGTTTTTCGTAACAACTCTCAGGGGCGGGGCCCCCAGAACACCTACCAGTTTTCTTTCAGTAGTTCAAAATGGGCCTGGGCATGATCACAGGCCGGGCAACGGTCCGGGGCTTCCGTGCCACGATGGTTGTAGCCACAGTTGCGACACTTCCAAGCCGTCTCCTGTTCCCGCTTAAAAACCCGGCCCGCTTCGATATTGGCCTTGAAAGCCAGGAACCTTTTTTCATGGAAGGCCTCGGCCATCGCAATGCTGGTAAAAATATCGGCAATCTCGGCAAAACCCTCTTCCCGGGCCACCTTGGCAAAGCTGGGGTACATTTCGGTATATTCATGATTTTCCCCGCCGGCTGCCTCGGCCAGATTTTCTGCGGTGGTGCCAATCACCCCGGCGGGAAACGAGCCGCTGATCTCCACTTCACCGCCTTCCAGCAGCTTGAACAGGCGTTTGGCATGCTCTTTTTCGTGGTTGGCGGTTTCCTCGAACGCCGCGGAAATTTGAACATAACCCTCTTTTTTGGCCTGGGCGGCAAAATAGGTATAACGGTTGCGGGCCTGAGACTCACCGGCAAAAGCGGTGAGCAGGTTCTTTTCGGTTTTGGTGCCCTTCAGTGATTTCATGTTTACAACCTCCAAAGCTGGACAGGGTTAAAAAAATTATGACAAAATCATAGCTAGGTCGGCAGAGAAACTCCAGCCCAAAAAAAAGGCCGGTTCACGGACCCCGGCCATTCAGCGCCGGGGCAGTGAGCCGGCCAACCACAGAAAATGGGATTAGCAACATTCAGGACAAAGGCCTGCAAACTCCAGACTGTGACGCACGATAGTAAAATCAGTATGCTTGCGGGCCTTCTGCTCAACATCCAACTCCAGGGACAGATCCAAATCGTCCACCCGATCACACTTGAGACAGCGGACATGATAATGAGGGGCGGCGTTGCCGTCAAAACGCTTCTGGGTTCCGCCTACGGCCAGTTTCTGGATCATGCCGTTTTCGGCCATCAACTCCAGATTACGATACACGGTTCCCAGGCTGATCCGCGGCAGCCGCCTTCTTACCATCTGGTAAAGCTCATCGGCGGTGGGGTGGCTACGCACCTTGCAAAGCTCGTCGAGCAGAACCTGGCGCTGTTTGGTTACCCGTAATGATGTTCCGAGGGACATGGTTTCCTCCCTGTTTGTTGTTTTATCTAAAAAATCTATATTTAAAGCGCCCCAACAGAGGCGCGACAGCCTAAGCTTCAACCAAGGGCCATGGTTACCGCACAAACAGCAAACAGTAATCTTTGCTATTTTTCATATAATAAGTCAATCTTGCGCAATAAGCAAGGGTAAGATTGCTACATATAACAGCAGTTACTAAAAAAGGAAAACCTTTTAACAAAAAATTTTCATTGCCTCCTAACACACCATTTTCACGACCACTCTCCCCAGGTGACGCCCCGCCAAAATGGTCGTGATTTTTTCATCCACCTCCTCCAGGGCTATCTCGGTGACCAGCGCCTCCAGGTCCTTGATCTGCCACAGGTCGGCCAGGCGTTGCCACAGCAGGCGGCGGCGGGGCATGGGGCACTGGGCGCTGTCGATCCCGGCCAGGGTAACCCCGCGCAAGATGAAGGGATAAACATTGAGGGGCAGGTCGGGGGAGGCGGCGTTGCCGCAACAGGTCACCAGGCCGTCGTAGCGGCAGGATTTAACGGCGGTGGCCAGAATCGGCCCCCCCACCGTATCCACCACCCCGGCCCAGCGCCCTTTAAGCAGCATGCGCCCGCTTTCATCAACGGCTTCCGCCCGGCCCAGCACCTGCTCCGCCCCCAGCCGAGTCAACAGCTCTTCCTGTTCGGCCTTGCCGGTGACCGCGCAAACCCGGTAACCAAGACCGGCCAGCATGGCCAGGGCCAGAATCCCCACCCCTCCGGTGGCGCCGGTGACCAGAATTTTGCCATCTTCCGGCCGTACCGGAAAATCCACCAGCCGGGCTACGCACTGGGCGGCGGTAAAACCGGCGGTGCCGTACATCATGCACTGGCGCAGGCTCAAGCCGGAGGGCCGCGGCATCACCCACTCCGCCGGCACCCGAATATATTCCGCCAGCCCCCCGGGAGTATTCATCCCCAGGTCATAGCAGGAAACCACCACCTCATCACCGGGCTTAAACTCGCTACTCCGGCTTTCCTCCACCACCCCGGCGGCATCAATCCCCGGGGTGTGCGGATAGCGCCTGGTCACCCCGCGGTTGCCGCTGGCGGACAAGGCATCCTTGTAATTAAGAGACGAAAAGCAAACCCGAACCAGCACCTCGTGGTCCGGCAACTGAGCCAAATCCCGGGTCACCACCCGGCGGACAAAAGAGCCGTCTTCTTCACTTACCTGCAGGGCCCGAAATTTTTTCAGCTTCATGTTGCAATATCTCCCAAAAGCAGAGGTTATATGGCCAATTTGGCCAAAAAAACAAAGTTGTCTTGCCAGCCCGGCGCCATTGCGGGTAAAGAGTATAGGATATGTTCGTACCGGTCAATCCTGAGTCAAGCTTTTGTCCGCCAACCTTCACCGCAAGAGAGGTGCCCCATGAAGCTTTATGATGACAAGTACATTAAAAACATTGTGCTGCTTGGCAGTGTAAAATCCGGGAAAACCACCCTGGCCGAAACCATGGTTTTCGAGGCCGGGCTCTCCCAGCGCCGGGGCACGGTGGAAGACCAAAACACCATTTCCGACTTTCATGAAATCGAGCATCAGCGGGGCAACTCGGTTTACGCCACCCTGCTGCATACCGACTGGCGGGATTACAAGATCAACATCATCGACACCCCGGGGCTCGATGATTTTGTCGGCGAAACCATCTCCTCGCTGCGGGTGGCGGACACCGCGGTGATGCTGATCAACGCCCAGTACGGGGTAGAGGTGGGCACCGAACTGACCTGGAACTACACCGAAAATCACCGCATTCCGGCGATGTTTGCCGTCAACCAGGTGGATCACCCCAAATCCGACTTTTTCAGCGCCGTGGAGGCCATCCAGGAGAGTTTCGGGCCGGCGGCCATTCTCATGCAGTATCCCCTGAACGAGGGTGAGGGCTTTGACTGCATCATCGATTTGCTGAAGATGACCATGTACAAGTTTCCTCCCGAAGGCGGCAAGCCGGAAAAGCTGGCCATTCCCGAGGCAGAGCAGGAACAGGCCGCCGAATTGCACAACCAGTTGGTTGAAAAGGCGGCGGAAAATGACGAAGAGCTGATGGAGCTCTACTTTGAAAAGGGCAGCCTGGACGAAGATGAGATGCGCAAGGGGCTCAAGATCGGCATGCTCAACCGCGAGGTCTTCCCCATCTTCTGCCTCTCGGCCAAGCGCAACATGGGCAGCGGCCGGATGATGGGCTTCATCGACAACGTGGCCCCCTCGGCCACCGAGATGCCGCCGGAACAGACCGCCGACGACCGGGAGCTGTCCTCCGACCCGGCCGGCCCCCCGGTGGTCTTTGTCTTCAAGACCCTGGTGGAGCAGTTCCTGGGCAAGATCACCTTCTTCAAGGTCTGCTCCGGCGAGATCAGCGAGGGGATGGACCTGGTCAACAGCGAAACGGGCGAAACCGAGCGCTTGAACCAGCTTTTCATCATGTCCGGCAAAAACCGCCAGCCGGTGAGCAAGCTGGTGGCCGGCGACCTGGGCGCCACCCTGAAGATGAAGGGCACCAAAACCAACCACACCCTGCACGGCAAGGATTCGCCGGTCAGCCTGAAACCCATCGACTTTCCCGAGCCGCGCATCCGCACCGCGGTGGCGGCCGCCGACAAGAAGGACGACGACAAGCTGGGCGAGGCCTTAAGGGAAATCCAGGCCGAAGATCCCACCATCAAGGCCGAGCTCTCGCCGGAGTTACGGCAGTTGATCCTCTGGGGCCAGGGCGAGTTGCACCTCAACCTGGTCAAGTGGCGGCTGGAGAATATTTACGGCATCAAGGTCGAGTTCATCGAGCCCAAAATCCCCTACCGGGAGACCATCCGCAAGGCGGCCACCGCCACCTATCGGCACAAGAAACAATCCGGCGGCTCCGGCCAGTTTGCCGAGGTGCACCTGCGCATCGAGCCTTACGAGGAAGGGATGGCCGATCCCACCGATCTCACGGTGCGCGGCAAGGAAGAGATCGAGCTGCCCTGGGGCGGCAAGCTGGTCTTTTACAACTGCATTGTCGGCGGGGTGATCGATGCCAAGTTTCTGCCCTCGATTTTGAAAGGGGTGATGGAAAAGATGCAGGAGGGGCCGATGACCGGTTCCTACGTGCGGGATGTAAGGGTGATGGTCTTCGACGGCAAGATGCACCCGGTGGATTCCAACGACATCTCGTTCAAGATCGCCGGCGCCCAGGCCTTCAAAGAGGCCTTCCGCAACGCCAACCCCCTGGTGCTGGAACCCCTCTACGACATGGAGGTGATGGTGCCGGAGGACCTGATGGGCGACGTGATGAGCGACCTGCAGAGCCGGCGCTCAATGATCAGCGGCATGGAGTCCCAAGGCCGTTACCAGTTGATCAAGGCCATCACCCCCCTGGCCGAGCAGCACCGCTACTCCACCACCCTGAAGTCCCTGACCCAGGGCCGGGCCAGCTTCCGCTGCAACTTCCGGGAATACGCCCCGGTGCCCCAAGATATCCAGCAGAAGCTCACCACCGTGGAGTGATGTCGGTTTCGGCTATGCGTATCCACTAACCGCCCGTTTGGGGGCGGGATGCGGTTGGTTTTTTCGCTCATTCTCGGCGTGCTGACGCACGCCTCCGAGGCGTCCAGAGGACGAAACCCGCGAAAAAACCAACCGCATCCCGCCCGGGAACGCCCCTTGGAAGTTGCCGCCCGCAGCCACACGGCCAAAACGCCCCTTTCCTGTCCTCCCCGCCAAAACCACCCTGCCCTCGCGGAAAACGTTCAGCAGTGCCGCAGGTTTGGGCAAGCGGACCGGCGCCGCGTACACCAGTACGCAAGCCGGGCCGATCGCCCAAAGATGCGGTGCTGATGGACGTTTTCCTACCAGTGGGGTTGGTTGCCGATTCGATAGTTCATTACTTCCATGGTCTCGGTGACCACCACGAAGGCGTCGGGGTCGATGGTGCGGATCATGTTTTTCAACTGGCCGATCTCCTGAAAGTTGACCACCGCGTACAGCATGTTTTCCTCGTTGCCGGAAAAACCGCCCCGGGCGGGGATAATGGTGGTGCCCCGGCGCAGGTCGCGCAGGATTTCGCGATTGATCTCCGGCCAGTGCTTGGAGATGATCATTACCGCCTTGCGCTGGCTCAGGCCGGTGACCACCAGGTCGATGAGCTTGGCCGCCACGTAAATCTGAATCAGGGTGTAGAGGGCGGCGTCCAGGGAAAAAACCACCGCGGTGAGGGAGAGCACCACCAGGTTCAGGGCCAGCACCGTGCTGCCCAGGGGGATGGAAAAACGCTTCATCAGCATAACCGACAAAATGTCCGCCCCGCCGGCGGAGCCTTGGGAGCGCAAGGTAATGCCGCCGCCGATACCGATGATGATCCCGGCAAACACCGCCGCCAGGATGTCGTTGTCCACCGTCAGGTCCACGTGGACAAAGGCCAGGGCCAGGGAAAAGATGACGGTGCCGGCCAGGCTGTAGAAGAAGAAGCGGCGGCCCACCGCCATCATCGCCGCCAGAAAGAGGGGAATATTGAGCAGCAGATAGATCACCCCGACATCCAGGGCCGGCACCAGTTCCTTGATGATCAGGGTCAGGCCGGTGGCGCTGCTGGCGGCAAACTCGTGGGGAATGATGATGCCGTTGACCGCCACCGCGCAAATTGTGCCGCCGGCGGCCAGCATCAGCAGGTTTTTCAACACCTGCCACAGATCGGCCATGGTAAAGGCCGGGGTATAGGGAATCTTCATGGTAAACTTCATGCCTGCTCAACCTTGGTCCTGGCCAGCGGAAAATGACGGCGGACAAAGACCAGTTCTTCTTCACGGTTACGGACCTGACCATCCAGGCGTGCATCCAGCAGTTGATCGAGGATCTGCCGGAAAATCGGGCCGGGCTGGTAACCAAGTACCTTGAGGTCGTGGCCGTTGAGCTCCGGGCGCACCTGACTCAGTTCGGTAACATATAAGGAAATCGCCTTTTTGGCCGCCTTTTTCCGACTGATGGCCAGCAGATAAAGCAACCCCTCGGGACCCAGCCCGGCGAGCAGGTGGTAGATGCCGCTGTTGCTGTCCGGCAGGGCGCGGCGCAGCACGGTGGCCGCCTGCTGGGCGGCGGTTTTTTCCCCCAGCAACTGCTGCCGGTTGCGCTCCGGCACTTCAAAGCGCTGGCAAAAATCCTGCAACTCACTCCGCTTCAGGTTAACGGTAAGGGCCAGCAGGTACACCAGCCAGTTGCGGCAGGGCTCATCCCGGTAGAGCAACTGATACCAGGCCAGGGCCGCCTGGGACTCTTCCAGGTTTTTGGTCAGGCGTGGCTCCAGCTTCAGGCGCGGGTGCAGGAAGGGCAGCAGGTGAAGATCGGCCATTCGCCTGATGGCCGGCAGGGGGTTCTCTTCACTGAGGATCCCCTTCAACTCGCCAAAGAAGCGGTAGCCGAAAAAGCGGTCGAAGAGATTCATCCGCACCGCGTTTTTAATCAATCGTTCGGTGTGCTGACCGATGGTAAACCCCATTCGCTGCTCAAAGCGGATGGCCCGGAAGATGCGGGTGGGGTCCTCGACAAAGCTCAAGTTGTGCAGCACCCTGATCTTGTGATCTTTAAGATCATTCTGGCTGTTGAAAAAATCCACCAGGGTGCCGAAGGTGTCGGGGTTTAAATGGATGGCCATGGCGTTGATGGTAAAATCCCGCCGGTAGAGATCAAGCTTGAGGGAAGAGAGTTCCACCGTGGGCATGGCCGCCGGGTAGTCGTAATACTCCAGGCGGGCGGTGGCCACATCCACCTTGAGGCCGTCGGGCAGCTTGACCACCGCGGTTTTGAATTTTTTGTGCACCCGCACCCGGCCCTTTAATCGCTCGGCCAGAGCCTTGGCAAAAACCATCCCATCACCCTCGATCACCACGTCAATATCGAAGTTTTTTTCCTGCAGCAGCAGGTCGCGCACAAAGCCGCCCACCGCAAAGGCCCGGTATTTGCGCTCCTGGGCCACCTCGCCGATGGTCCGTAGCAGTACCACCAGGCGGCGGCCCAGCCGTTCCACCATAAGGTTCTGCAGATTGCGCTGGCGTTCACCGGAAGGCAACTGTTCACTGTAAAGGCCACGGGGCAGCCGGGAGGGGTCGTTGACCAGCAGGTTGAGCAGGTCGGTGCGGGTAATCACCCCCTGCAGCTCGCAGTTGCGGCCATCCACCACCGGGATGATCCGCTGGCGATGTTCGATAATCAACTCCTGGATATCGCCCAGAGTGGCGGCCGGGGTCAGGGTGGCGAAGTCGGTGCTCATGTAGTCGCTCACCGACTGCTCCTCCAGCCCCAGTTGGATGGCCTTGCCCGCCACCCGGCGGGAGATCAGGCCCACCACCCGCCGCTTGTCGTCCACCACCGGCAGCACCGTGATGTTGTAACGGTTAAGCAGTTCATCGGCCTGGCGAATGCTGATATTGGGCCGGGCGCTGATCACCGGGGAGCTCATCAGGTCGGCGGCCCGGCGGCGGGGCCGCACCTGCTTGTGCAGCACCTGGATCAGCTTTTCCTCCACCTCGATATTGGTCAACTCCTTGATGGTGGCAGAGGCCGCCGAGGCGTGGCCGCCGCCGCCGAACTCGCGGACGATCTCCCCCACATTGACCTCGGGGATCCGGCTGCGGGCAATCAGGTAAGTCCGCTCGCCCATACGGGCCAGGGCAAAGAGGGTGTTGAGGTTTTCCATCACCATGAAGCGGCGTACCACCACCGCGAAGTTGTCGTAGTAATCCTCGGTGTCCACCTTGGCCACGGTGATGTCCAAACCCTGGATGGTGTAGGTGGTGGCGGAACGAATCAGGTCCCCCAGCAGGGTAACCTCGGCGCTGGTCAACTCCTGGGCGATGAACTGGGTGACGGTATGCAGGTTGGCCCCCCGGCTCAACAGCCAGGCGGCGGCCTGCAGGTCCTCGGGGGTGGTGGTGTCGAAATGAAACGAGCCGGTGTCTTCAAAAATGCCCATGGCCAGCAGGGTGGCCTCCTCCGGGCTCACTTCCAGGCCGCGGGCCTGAAACAGCTCCACCATGATGGTGGCGGTGGACCCCACCGGCTTGAGGTGCTCCACCCGCCCGCGCAGGTCGCCGGGGGCCTCGGGATGGTGATCGAAAAGATGCACCTCCAGGTCGGGGTTCTCCAGGCAGCGGGCAATTTCCCCCAGCCGCGAGGGCTGCCGGGTGTCGACCAGGATCAAGCGGCGGACCTTGCCCAGATCAATATTTTTCAGGCGCTGGAAATCGTAGAGGTAATCCACCGACTGGGCGAAAAAATCCCGCAGGTTCTTCTCCTGGGCCCCGGCAAAGGCCAACACCGCCTCGGGATAAAGCTTCTTGGCCGCCACCATGGAGGCCACGGCGTCGAAGTCGGCATTGATATGGGTGGTAATCAGCTCCATGCGTCCCACTCTACCTGTGCTGCCCGGCTTTTGCAATCAAGCAGCAGGTAAAGCGCCAGCGCGGCGGATGCGGCTTAAAGCTCGTCTGCCGGGGTTACTTCCAGCTTTTCCAGTTTTTCAATGGTGTAGAGCTGTTCAGCGGCCAGGTCAACATGGCGGACATCGATTTCGATTTCGGTGCTGGAGATGCCGGCGAAGGCCTTGAGCAAGTTGCTGTTCAAGGGCAGATGCTCCCGGGAGATAACGGCAAAATCGTTACCATAGGCACGAAAAACCAGGCAAGCGGGAAAGGCGGCCTGCAATTCGGCGGCAAAGCGGGTAAACAACTGATTGCCTTTTTCCCAGCCAACGCGCTTGTTGTACTCGGGCAGGTTGCGCAAATGCAGCAGGTAAAGGCAGGAAAAATGGTTGCTGCTCAGGTTGTTGAGGACGATTTTCAGGTAGTCTTCGTTGTACAGCCCGGTCAGGCGATCATTGAAAAAATAGGAAAAACGTTTCTTCTCCAGCTCGGTGAAGGGCAACTGGCTGACGCGGGAGGGGAGATCAACCTCGGCCAGGACCCTGGTCGCCGCCGCCACCACCTTGGCGTCGAACTGGCTCCCTGCGAGCTCTTGCAACTCGGCCAGGGCCTGGGAAAGTTGTTTGCGCCCCTTGTAAATCCGGTTGGTGGTCATGGCGTCAAAGGCATCGGCCACCGCCATGATCCGGGAGAGCAGCGGGATCTCCTCTCCCGCCAGGCCGTTCGGGTAGCCGTTGCCATCGGGCCGCTCATGGTGGTGGAGGATGATCTTGGCCAGATCCTTGTACATTTCGATGTTGGAAAGCATCTCGTAGCCGGCCCGGGGGTGGAGCTTGATCAGTTCGTAATCCAGCTCGGTGAGTTTACCGGGTTTGAGCAGCACCGAATCGGGAGTGGCGATCTTGCCGATATCATGCAGCATGGCGGCCGTGTAAAGCCTCTTTTTCTCGGCCTGGGACAGATTCAACTCCCGGGCCAGCAGGCTGCTGTAATGTGCGACCCGCTCGGTGTGACCGGCGGTGTAGGTATCCCGCTGCTCGATCAAATCGACAAAGGAGAAGATGGTCTCTTCGTAGTTGGCAGCCCGTTCCGCGGTTAGCTGGGCGGTCAGCTCCCGCTGTCGAAAGGAGTCAACGGCAAAACCGATATCACCGGCCAACTCATCAAGCATCTCCCGCTCCTCCGCCTCAAAACCATCGGCTCGCCAGGTGTAGATGACCAGACAACCAAGGGGGGCATCGCCCTGGCGGGCCCGCAAGGGCAGACTGATCACCCCTCTGGCCCCCCGGACGGGCTCCGGGTCGCGCCAAAGAGTCTCATCCAGCAACTCCCCGTCGTTCATGCGGATGATGGTTCGATTCTCCCGCAGACAGGCGGCGGCAGCAACCTCGGCCAAAGGACCATTACCGGCATCCACCCGATAAGGCGGCTCCGGCAGGGCATCAAGGCCCGGCTCGGCGCTGTACACTTCGCTGATCGCGCCGTTTTCCAGCAGACCGATCCAGCAGAAACGATAATCGCCGTGCTGGGTGAAACGGGCACAGGCACTTGCCAGCAGGCTCGGCAGGGCAGGGGCGGTGATCAGCAGCTTGTTGATATGGGCCACCGTGTCGAGAATCTGCCGCAGGTAACGCTCCTGCTCCAGCAGGGCGGCAATTTCGGCGGTACGCTGGGCCACCCGGTTTTCCAGGGTTTGATTGAGATGCTCCACCTGCTCTTTTTCCTCTTTGAGCTTTTCGCTGAGCAACCCCACCGGGATGGCCAGGAAAAAGAGAAAGCCCAGCCGCATGACCAGGTCGGTCCAGTCAATCTCAGGCAGAACAGACCAGATACTGAGCAGATAGAGAAGGGCAGAAAGGGTGGCGACCACCAGCCCGAAGCGGAGGCCGAAGTAGATGGTGTGCAGACAGATCAACAGGTAGTAGCCAAGGAAAAAACTGCTGCTCAGACTCGGGTCGGCATGAACCAGCAGGGAAAGGAAGGTCAGGTCGAGAAAAAGCGAGGTGAGATAAACCTTTTTCAGCAGCAGCGGCCGAAAAAAGATAACCAGGTAACAGAGCAGGCTGTAGAGGAAAAAGGCCAGCAGCGCCTTAATCAGCAAGCTCTCTTCCCGGGGAGGCAACTCCATCAGCAAAAGCCAGGCAACCCCGCCGAAGAGGCTGAAAACCCGCAGGAACAAAAAGGCAAGGTCGATCCTGCCGGTTACCGCTCTAACCTGATTCCACTGTTGCAACCAAGGCATGAAAATACCCGAACCGTCGAACGCGGCAACCGGTGCACGCAAAAAAACTGCCAGGACTAAGGACGCCTTCCGCCCCGGCGGACGCTCCGCCGCTACTGTTGCAGATGATACCGGGCAAGAGCCGACACCGTCAACTGTTATCGGTGGTTGGGGCAGCGGGGTTCATCCCCGAGGGTGAAACTTGCGGTGAATGGCTTTCAGGCGGTTGGTGTCAACATGGGTGTAGATCTGGGTGGTGGCGATGTCGGCGTGCCCCAGCATCACCTGCACCGCCCGCAGGTCGGCGCCATGTTCCAGCAGATGGGTGGCAAAGGAGTGGCGCAGCACGTGCGGGCTGATCTCGCGAGCAATCCCACGTTCTCTGGCGCTTTTCCGCACGATCTGCCAGAAACGCAGGCGGGTCATGGCCGTGCCCCGGCCGGTGACAAAGAGAAAATCGCTGCGCCGCTTTTTCAGCAACCGGGGCCGGGCTTGGGTTATATAGACCGCCATGGCCTGGCGGGCGGCCTCACCAAAGGGTACCAGCCGCTCCTTGCTGCCCTTGCCCAAAATCCGCAGATGCCCGGCCTGATTGACCGCCGCCACCGGCAGCTTGACCAGCTCGGAAACCCGCATGCCGGTGGCATACAGCAAGTGCAGCATGGCGTGGTTACGCAGGGCCAGGATCGAAGCAGGCGGGGCCGGCGGGGCCAGCAGCTGCTCGACCTCGGCACTGCTGAGCACCTTGGGCAAGGCCCGGCCGATTTTAGGCAGATCAAGCAATGCGGCGGGATCGTGGCCAAGCAGTTGTTCACCCTGAAGAAAACGGAAAAAGGCGCGCAGGGCGGAAATCCGGCGGGATGTACTGCGCGGCGCTGCTTTCTCCTGCCGGCAGGCGGCCAGATAAGCTCGCAAATGCTCGGGGCCGATCTGGTTAATCTCGGTGATGGGCCGGGCTGAAGCCAGGCCTGCCCCCCGGTCTTTCCCGGCCGTCCCGGTGGCGCCGGCATCAACCGTGGCCGCAACCGGGGCCGTGGCCCGGGCCAGAAAAGCGAAAAACGAGAGCAGGTCGGACTGGTAAGCCGCCAGGGTATTGGTGGCCAGCCGCCGCTCAGCGGCCAGGTACTGGAGAAAAAAATCCAGCAGGGGAAGAACAAACGGAAACGCCCCGGAGACCACCTCAAGAAGGGGGTCAGCGGGGCGTGTAAAGCGGGTTTGGTGATCGTTACGCGAGCCTGAATTGCCTCTGGGCATGATCAGCAAACCCGGCAGCGGGTTTTAGTCCCGCTCCATTTTATACATCAGTTTCCGCAGTTTACGCCGCGATTCCGCCGTCTTGCGACGGCGTTTGGCGCTGGGCTTTTCGTAAAACTCGCGCCTCTTCAACTCTTTTTTCATACCGTCGAGCTGGAGTTTCTTTTTGAGAATGCGAATGGCATGCTCAACATCACCCCTGACTTCAACTTCGATCATTTAACTTTCACCGCCTTTTCGTCGATCAGCTAAAGTTTACCCTTACATCCAAAAACGCTGGACAACCGTAGTGTTGCTATAAACACTAGAAAATATCCGCAAGCTCGACAGTTGTCAAACTTTTTTTGCAGGCAACCATGAGCAAGATGCAATTTAAAAAACTACCGTGTGCTGTCTCAATCATTAACTTGATAACAAGGTTGGTCGCTATAAATGGACACGAAAGCCCAGGGTCAGTTTTTTGCAGTTTACAAAAACTGCTCTTGCCCTTGGCGGTAAACGGTTTTTTTGTTGAATTATCAGCTGTATGTGGTTAATGTCCGCTCATCTAATCGGCCAGCTTAACTAAAAATAGTTATATTTCTTCATAAAAACGCCTGCGTCTTATCCCGGTGAACTCTTATCTTGCATTAACACCTGATTATTGCAGAAATGGCGGGGGTATTTAGAACATGACAGGACCTGAAAGAGGGCCCTTCTTAAAGCGCTTTGTTCTACCAATTATTCTTTTTTCACTAGGGCTTAATATATTTCTGGTAATGCTTCGTATCAACCTTGACTTGCCCCTGTTCCTTGACGCAACCGGTACGATGCTGGCGGCAGTGCTGATCGGCCCCTGGATTGGCGGCCTGGTCGGCTTAATGACCAATGTTATCTATGGAATTATCTATTGCACCAACTCCGTCCCTTTCGGGGTGGTCAATTTTGGCATAGGGTTGTTGACCGGCTACCTGGTTATCGCCCTGAAAGGCTATCATCGCTGGTATGCTCCCCTGCTCATCGGTTGCATCATCGCACTTTTCACCCCACTGATGTCTGCCCCTATCGCCACCTATCTGTTCGGCGGCATAACGGCTCATGGAATCGACAAATTCGTTGTTGCCTTGGTTGACAGCGGCAATTCGATGTTGTCCAGCGCTTTTTGGGGCCGTTTGCCAACCAGCTTTATCGACAAACTTCTCTCGGCCTATATGGTCTACGGCATCATCCTGATCTGGCCGAAACTGACCAACAGACACATTTCTGCCGATGTTTAAGACCGTCGTCGTCATTCTGTTCCTGGTCAGCCCGATACTCTGCCATCAGCCAGTTGCCGCCGAGCCATTAAGGGTTGGGATCCACTCAGGCAACAGAACCCTCGAGTTCGTGACCAACAACGGCGATCCTGCGGGTATTCTGGTGGATTTGTGGCGAGAATGGGCGCAGCACAGCGGAATGGAGCTGGAGTTTGTTGCTGTTGAGCCGTCAAAGGGAACGACACTGCTCGGAAAAGGCAAAATCGATGTCCTTGCCAATGCACCGCCGGGAAAAGATGTTGACTATACTCCCGCTTACCTTACCTTCGACTACAGCCTCCACGCACTCATGAGTTTTCACCCGGAGACACCGGGGCATTTCCCTGCGCGAATCGGTATTCGCACAGATGACCTCCTGTATATTGATCCCACCAAACTAAATAATCTTCAAGTCCAGCAGTATTCAGATCACGTTGAAATATTTAAGGCATTGGAAAATGGCCATATCGATTACCTGCTTGCCAATAGCAGTCAATTGATTCTGGCAATCAATAACATGCGCCTCAGGAAGTTGCACTTTCCGCGAAAAAGCTTCTATCAGCAGCCCATCCGGGCGGCGGTGCAGAAAAATCAAGCGCAATTACTCAACGAGATAACGACCGGGCTTGCCACTATTGATTCTGCCCGGAAAGCCCGGAGTCTAAAAAGATGGATGCCCAGCACAATCGGCTACAGAATCTTCTGGCCCTTCATCGGGCTGGCTTTTTTCATGGTGCTTTCAACGATACTGGTCATCACCGTCTGGCTGATGAACCAGCGACTTAAGCAACATGTCTGGCGGGCAACCCGGGCCATGTCTGCGTATTCCAGTGATTCCGGACACCCATTCCGGTAGGAAGTCGGACACCATTCCGGTCCGAAGCCGGACACCTGTTCCAGTGATTCCGGACACCCCGTAGTCGGAGCGAAGCGACGCGGTAGTTTTGATTGCTTACTCTTCCCGAGTCGGTGCTGTCAAGTTGGCTTTTGCCTTTCTCATTGATCCTCCTTTTGGTTTTAGTTGGATGATGTGGGCGTTGTGGATCAGGCGATCCAGGATGGCGTCGGCGAGGGTGGGGTCGCCGATCTGTTGGTGCCAGTGTTCATGGGGCAGCTGACTGGCCACCAGGGTGGAACGGAGCTGGTAACGGTCCTCCAGGACTTCCAGCAGATCATGCCGCTGCTCCCGGTTCAGCGGTGACAGGCCGAAGTCGTCGAGCACCAGCAGATCCACCTTGGCCATCCCGGCCATCAGTTTGACGTAACGACCATCGCCCTTGGCCAGATTGATCTCTTCAAAAAGCCGGGGTATCCGCTGGTAGCTGGCGGTATAGCCACTGCGGCAGGCTTTTTGGGCAAAGGCGCAGGTCAGATAAGACTTGCCGGCGCCGGTGGGGCCGGTGATGATCATGTTCTGGTGCTGTCGCAGCCAGGAGCATTCCGCCAAGCGCATGATCAACGCTTTATCCAGGCCACGGGGGTGCCTGAAGTCGATATCCTCGATACAGGCCTGGTGGCGCAGCCGGGCTTGGCGGAGCCGGGTCTTGAGCCGGCGGTTGTCCCGCTCCACCGCCTCCCGGTCCACCAGCAGCCCCAGCCGCTCTTCGAAGCTCAGGTCGCTCAGGTCCATGTTCTGTTGCTCTTTAAGGGCCGCGACCATACCTCCGAGGCGTAGACTTTCCAGTTTCTCGATGGTCGGGTGGATCAGCATGTGTGTTCCTCCCGCAGTTGAAAGTAGTCGGCCCCACGGATATTCCGATGCTGCACCGGCGCCATCTCCTGGTCCTCACTTGGCAGCGGCCGGCTTTCCAGGCCATTTTTGAGGATCGATTCGAGGCTGCGGTAGGAGAGGGTTTCGTAGGCCAAAGCACGGCGACAGGCCGCTTCCAGGCGGGGCTCACCATAGCTCTTGCCGAGCCGGAAGATCCCCAGCAGGCTGCGGTAGGCCTGCTGGGGGTGGCGGCGGCCGGTCAACAGCCGTTGGGTGACTTCACTCATGGCCGGACCGATCCTGGCCGCCCAGCGCTGGAACCGCTCCGGGCTCCACTCAGCATAGAACCGGTGGTTGGGCGGCATGTGCTCCTTGATGGTGCTGTGCTTCCCCCGCTGCCGGGAGCGGGGATGAGAGGCCACTCGCCGGCCCTTGTGCAGGCACTCCACCGTGTCGGCGGTGTATCGCACCTCCAACACCTTGCCCACCAGGGCATGGGGGACGCTGTAATAATGGCCGGCCAGCTCGAGATGGTAGTCGATGTTGACCTTGGCCTTTTTCCATTCCGCAAACTGGTAGGCCTTTTCCGGCAGGGGGCGCAGGGCTGGCCGGTCAAGGCTCTCGTACAGACTCCGGCGGCTGCCCTCCAGCTTCTGGAAAGGCCGGTTGTTGAGCAACTCCAGCAGACGCCGGATCTCCCGGTTGAGTTCATTGAGACTGAAAAAACGCTGATGACGCAGCCGAGCCAAAATCCAGCGCTCGACCAGCAGCACCCCGGCTTCCGCCTTGGCCTTGTCCTTGGGCTTGCGAACCCGGGCCGGCAGCACCGTGGTCCGGTAATGGGTGGCTAAATCGTGGTAAGTGGGGTTGAGCAACGGTTCGTAGCGGCAGGCCTTGTTCACCCCGCTCTTGAGGTTGTCGGGGATCAGCAACTCCGTTACCCCGTCAAACCAGGCAAAGGCCCGCACATGGGAGCTGATCCAGTCGGGCAGACTCTGGCTCCAGGTCGCCTCCGCGTAGGTGTAGTTGCTGGCACCCAGCACCGCCAAAAATACCTGCGCTTCACGGACCTCGCCGCCGGTTGCGTCGATAATCGGCACCGTCCGTCCGGCGTAGTCAATGAACGTCTTCTCCCCGGCCCGGTGCTCCTGCCGCATTACCAGGTCGCGCTTGCCCCGCCACTGGCTGTACTGCTGGCAAAACCAACTGTTGTTAATGGCCAATTAAAATGACCCACTACTGGCCAACAATTTTGACCCACCCCGAGGAGTGGTCAAGCGGCCATAAAGCGATTAGTGTCCCCGACTATTTACGGACAGGAGGGGATCTGGTGAAGGAGTGGGTTATGATTCACAAAATTAAAGCGTTACACGGTGACGGAGGTGGGTTGTCGGTCCGTGCTATTGCCTTGGAGCTGGGTGTTTCTCGTAACACGGTACGCAAGTATCTGCGCTTGGATGAGGCGGCCATCAGCCAGGCGCAGGTTGACCGGGCACGCCATAAGCGTTTGGACATGCACCGGAGCTATATCATTTATCTTTTAGAAACTTATCCCCGCCTCAGTGCGGTGAAAGTGGCTCGCAAGCTGCGGGAGAAGGTCAGCGGGTTGGCGGTGTCTGATCGGAGTATCCGCCGTTATGTATCGGTCCTGAAAGAGACCGGTGTTGTGGCTCAAAAGCGCTACTATGAACCGATTATTGATCATGTGCCGGGGGTTCAGTGCCAGGTTGACCCGGGTGAGCTGCGCGGGGTGCTGGTCGGTGGCGAGCCACAAACCCTGTACTTTGTGGTGTTCGTCTTATCTTTTTCCCGGCTGATGTACGTCGGTCTTTCCTTTGAGCCCATTGATACCGGGCGTTTTATCCAGCTTCACGATGAGGCGTTCCGTTACTTTGGCGGTGTTACCGAGGAATGTGTTTACGACCAGACCAAGTTGGTGGTCATCGAGGAGCTTTACCGTGAGTTGACGCTTAATCAGCGCTTTGCTGAATACGCGGCCACGGTGGGTATGCGGGTCCACGCTTGCGAGGGTTATGATCCCGAGAGCAAAGGCAAGGTCGAAGCCGGAGTCAAATATGTCAAACAGAACTGCCTGTATGGCGAGACGTTCAGCGGCCGGCAGGATCTGCGCCGTTATGTTCGGCAGTGGCTGGACGAGGTGGCTAACCAGCGAACCCATGGCACCACCGGGCAGGTTCCCCGGCATCATTTCGAGACCGAAGAGCAGGCGCATCTGCACCCCTATCTGACCCCTGCCGGCTTAACGGTAGCGGCCAGTGAGCGGCGCAAGGTTGACAAGACCGGGCTGATCTCCTGGCGGGCCAATCGTTACTCGGTGCCCATGGCCTACCAGGGTGGCCAGGTCGGGGTGCAAGTCGAGGATGGACAATTGCAGGTCATCGACCTTGGCCGTGGCGAAAAGATCGCCTCCCATACCGTTTGCCTGGAAAAAGGCCAGATCATCAAAAACACCCATCATTACCGTGATCACAGCCAGCGGCTCCAGGAGCTGGAAGGGGCGGTATGTGCATTACTGGGTCAGCCGGCGGGCGAGCGATTGTGCCAAGTGTTGAAAAGCACCTCGCCCCGGATTTACAAAGATCAACTGGTGGCTGCCGTTCAGCTGCTCAAGGCGGAAGAGACCCTTGACCAGGCCCTGGTGGACCGACTGGCCCAGCGGCCCACGTTGACCGCCACGACCTTGAAACGCTATCTGGATTCCTCCCGCCGCTCAAAAGAACGGGGGCGCGACAGCATCACGGCAACGGGGCTTCCGGATGCCGAAATCCAGTTGGGCCAGTATGCATCGTTAACAGCCGGCCATGGTGACCACCCCTTCGGCCAGGAGGTGAACCATGGATGCCATTGAACGAACAGCCACCAAATACCGCAACTTGCGGCTCAACGCGACGGCCAGCCGGCTGCCGGAACTACTGGCCCGGGCCGACGCCAATGAGCTTTCCTATCTGCACCTGGTGGAGATGATGGCCGACCACGAACTGGAGCAACGAACCGGTAAACGGATCGCCCTGAACCGCCGGAAAGCCGGCTTCCCCGCCGAAAAAATTCTGGAAGGTTTCGACTACCGTCACCAGACCACAATAAACAAGCGCCAGGTCAATGCCCTGCTGGATTTCGACTTTATCGATCAGCGTAATAATGTGATTTTTATTGGCCCGCCGGGTGTCGGCAAAACCCATTTGGCCATTGGGATTGGCCAAAAAGCCATTAACGCCGGCTACAAGGTTCTGTTTCGCAGCGCCCTTGATCTGGTTGAGGAACTGGAGCTGGCGGAAATGAAAGGTGAACTGAAAAAAAAGGTCAGTCAGTTGGTTAAGTTTGACCTCATGGTCATCGACGAGCTCGGCTACCTGCCGATGAGCCGGCAATCACGCTATAATTTGTTCCAGCTAATCAACAGTTTCTACGAATACCGGTCGTTGATCATCACGACCAATAAAGACTTCACCCACTGGGGCGAGTTCTTTCATAACGACAACGTGGCAGTGCCGATCATTGATCGCATTATCCATCATTCACACATCTTTATGCTAGGAGGAGAAAGTTATCGGCTAAAACAGAAAACGGCCCAATAGTGGAGGTGGGGTGGGTCAAAATTGTTGGCCAAAGGTGGGTCAAAACTAATGGCCATTGACAACTGTACTGCATTCCTTCGGGATGACGCTCCTTGTACTCCTGCCAGAGCAGTGCCAGGGTGACATGCCGGTTGCCCCGGAGTTCCCGCTGCACTTCCGACCAGTCGGGGGTGGGCAGAGACTCGGCTGAGGCAGCCGATGTTTCCTGCTCCCGAAATAACAGCCGATTAAGGCCGACCTCGTCCAACTCCGCCGGCAACGGCCACTGCAAACCCGCCGCCTTGAACCGTAAAAGATAGTCGGACACCGTACTTTTGCCGACTCCACAACTGGTCGCGATCTCCCGCAGGCTTCGCCGGCACTCGTACTTCAAACGTAATATCTCGTAAATCTTGCGCATGGGTAACCTCTCCGCCGGCATCACTTCCTCCTTTCAGTCTTAATGCTTGACAAAAAGATGGTGTGATACCACTTGGTTGCCCGCGCTGCTACCTCCTTCTAACCGGGGTGTCCGGAATCACCGGAATGCTGTCCGCCTTCAGAACGGAATGGTGTCCGGCTTCCCACCGGAATGCTGTCCGGCTTCGGACCGGAACGGTGTCCGGCTTCCACCGGAATATGCAGCCATGTCTGATCAAGCCAATACCGACCCACTGACCGGGCTGATCAACCGGCGCTATTTTATGGAAATCCTCAACGATCTGCTGAAACAGCCCAACCATGGCAACCGGCTGGGCACATTGCTTTTTCTGGATCTTGACAATTTTAAACCAGTGAATGATCAACTTGGCCATGATGCGGGGGACATCGCTCTCCAGGTAATAGCAGAGCGCTTGCGTAATCTGCTGCGAGAACAGGACTACGTCGCCAGATTGGGAGGTGACGAGTTTGTCTTACTTTTTACTGGTGACAGCAGTAATAATCTTGATTCTGAGACCGTAGCGCAGCGTGTCGAAGCAAATATTGCCGCCCCTATTATGGTCAAAAAGAAAAAGATAAACCTCGGTTGCAGCATCGGCACCACGCAGCTGAAAAAGGGCGATGACCCGCAAGAAGTTTTGAATCGGGCAGACAAGGCCATGTATGCTGTCAAGTTTGCCCGACGCCACAAAACCACCACCATGTGACCCCGTTTCCAGCAAGCAGCTTCCACCAAACACAAAGGTTGGGCAAACAAAAGGTTCACAGGCGCACCTAGATCCCGTGGCGCTGCAGGTGTTCCTTGACCACCGAGATCTTCACCTCGCGGCAAAAGTTGAGCTAAAAAGGCTTATACAACGCAAAGAACGTGGCCGCCAAAGCAAGCATAATAGCGGCGGCCCCTAACCAGGGCAGCTTCTCCTTTGAGCCATATAAATACAGTGGCCATACTGCCAGCATGACTAGTATAAAAAACTTGGCAATGATCCAACCAAACGCCTGGATATTGCTGAATTGCATCAATAGGCCGATGCCGCCAAGCAACACAATCAGCAGTCCAACCTTGTGAAACATGCCAATAAACCTTGGTAGCGGATTATCTTCTTTGCTACCAATCGCCGCCCTGAACATATGCCCACCAAGGGCGCTGAACACAAAAAAAATCCCGGCAAGATGCACAATCTTGGAAATGTAATAGGTATTCAAATCAACCTCCACAATAAAACTGAATTACAGAGCCCATCATACCAAAAAAATGGCACTAGCTCCTCTCTTGCCTCGCGTTATGTAAGGGGGGCTGGGATAGGAGGTTACTTTTCTCGACCCTGGCAAAAAACGGGGCATCAGCGAACACCCAGTGCAACTTGCCCCTCAAAAGCCTGCACCCTTATCATGCGCAACTACCGACCGGCATGTCAACGAAAAAAGCCACCCCATAACAGCCTGATTACGGAAGGTGCCCGCATTTTGCACCAGCAAGCGGCAAAAGAGCTGCCCCCCAGCCGCCTGAATCACTTCGTAAAACCTCACGGCCGCACATGATCCCGTGGCGCTGCAGGTGTTCCTTGACCGCCGAGATCTCCTCCTCGCGGCGGTGGAAGATGCCGGCATTGTCAAACTTCTTTGAAAATTAAGCGGCCTTAGGACGTTTTCCTTGCTGGCCAACTTTTAAGGAGGTATTTAGCCAGAGCCTCTTTCATTGAACCGTGAAGGTCAATGGTGAAGACCACCCCGATGTCATCGCCGAAGGAGAAAACAAATCAGGGGGCGTTGGGCACACATTATCCCAGGACCACGGCTTTATCTCGCCGTAATAGGAGATTATTTTTATATTCCATTCATTACTGCCGAATCCACTCGGACTATTATTCTCAATTGGATTCCAGCCATCCGTGCACCCATCACCCATGCAGCCTATCCATTGGCTGGAACAAGCTTGATTATAAGCGTAGACGACCACATTACTGTAAGATGAACTGTTGTCCCAGGTTACATAATCGGTACTAGAAATTATTTGTCCGGGGGCGGGGAAGGTGAACACCGGTATTTCCGGCGAATCGGTTGTTGTCGCCCCGCTACTGCCGGAGCTGCCACTTTGTTTCACATAATCAACAAGTAATATCCCGCTTGCGGGATCATATACGCTTAAGGCTGTTGCTGTAACCGTGTAGTCCACGATGATCGTAGAATTCGCTGGCGTCCCATCACAACCACCGTTCGCGTCAAATGTAAAAGTTATAGCTGTATCGGTATACGTATATGTGCCTCCTTCTATACATCCGCCCCATGCTGCATCATAATTTTCCCAAGTAATATCGGTTAACGTTAGGGTTTGGTTGGAAGAACTCGCTGTTGCAGCGTGAAACCAAGTCCCAATCAATGCAGCACTGCTTCCAGTATCATTGTCATGGGGGCAAGTCATTTTCTTCCAATAACGGTTGTAGTCGTCATCGTCTACAATGCTGTTGCCGTACTCGTACCAGACTCGTCTGACATCTATCTGATCGGTTCCGGTTTGAAGTAAAATCGCCTTCTGGTCACCACTTTTTCCCTCTTCGGCTGTCCGGAACCACAGCTCTCCCCCAATAATCTCGAAGCCAATGCTAACTGACTCATCCATGTCGCCGTATTGGAATTCAGCGTGGCTCAGGGAGGTAAAGGTATGACACATGCCGACATAAGCAGGGTCAAAATACCGGTACTCCACCCAAGTATCACCGACCCTGATGGGACCGAAACCGATCAGCTCTACTGTTTTTGCGGATTTTTTTGTGAATACCCCGGTAATTTCTGCTAATTTGCCGCCCCCTTCGCCGCAGACGTTCCCTGCTGCGTTGAGCGTAAGTGTGTCGCGTGCGCTATTTAACGTTCCCTGCCCAGTAACATGAAAATTTACACAATCTGAATTGGTTGAATTGGAGATGATCGTGAAATTATAAACACCTGAGGTGATCGCTCCCGAAATTGAACCATCTTCAAAGATAGTTCCAGACACCCCTCCGGCTTCTTCTGCCAGGACGAAAACCAGCGACTCGGTTCCGTTGTCCGAGTCGTCTGGGTTGCCGGTAACGGTTAAAGTCAAATTGCCGTTCCAGGTCCCGGCAAAATCCCCTGCGGACGCTTCAGTGCTTCCGTTTTCTCCACCACCGCCGCCTCCGCTTCCGCTTCCACTATCACCGGAGCAAGCCGTTAGCAGAAAAAAGGCCGAAACCAAAACCACCCAAAATAGCTTTTTCATTTTTCCCTCCTCCACCTGAACACCCTCCCATTGGCTACACGGTTTTCTTACAATAAGAACCGATGCTTCCCGTCCCCACTTCGCGATGGGTCTATTTTTTCGTGCGTTTCAACTGCTAAGCAAAAATCGTTCCCCCTTGGCCAACACAGCAAAAAAACCTCAACTTGACCAACCCTAAGGGCAGACCTAAGCTCAGCACTGGGACAAACCGCCAGAGCCGGTGTATCTGTTTGGGATAATGGCCAGATTCGGCATGGTTAAATGACCAGATGTGGCTTCGCAGGCACCCGGTTGGGCGGCAAAAAATAAAGTAGCAACCACCCCTTGAAAAACATAAAAAAACCGCCCCGGAATTATACCCAGAGCGGCTTATTGGTTTGTTGGCTGGCAGGGGCAACTAAAAATCACAAAAAGATCACAGGCGCACCTCTATCCCGTGACGCTGCAGGTGTTCCTTGACCGCCGAGATCTCCACCTCGCGGCGGTGGAAGATGCCGGCGGCCAGGGCGGCTTCGGCGTTGGTGGCGGTGAAGACCTCGCTGAAGTGTTCGGATCTGCCGGCGCCGCTGGAGGCGATCACCGGGATACCCACCGCCTCTTTGACCATTTTGATCAGTTCCAGGTCGAAGCCGGAGTTGGTGCCGTCCTTGTCGATACAGTTGAGCAGAATCTCGCCGGCCCCCAGTTCCTCGCAGGCCGCCGCCAGGGTGGCGGCATCAAGGTCGCGGCCCTCGCGACCGCCCTTGACGGTGCACTGGTACCAGCAATACTCTTCGCCATTGGGGCCGGGAAAGGCGGTGGGGATTACCCGGTGGGGCACCTCATCGGGGCTCTTTACGTAAACCCGGCGGGGGTCGATGGAAATCACCACCGCCTGGTTGCCGTAAACATAGGCTATTTGCTCAATGGAGCTTTTGCCGTCCTTCCTGCGGCCCCGGCGCAGATAATCCTCCACCACCGCCACCGCGTCGCTGCCGATGGAGATCTTGTCGGCCCCGGCCCGGAAATAGCGGGCCGCCACGTCCAGGGCCGAGTAAAAACGACCATTGGCGTCGGTGAACTCCCGGATGCCGCCGCCGATGGTGAGCGGCACGAAAACCTCTTCCGAGGCCCGTTCCAGCACCTCCAGCATGGGCTGATCTTCCAAGGGAAAGTCACGGAAGGCGGTGATGTTAAGAAAGGTCACCTCGTCGGCCCCCTCCCGGAAGTAGCGGGCCGCCAGCTCCACCGGCTTACCCAGGTTGCGTACCTCACCACCGCTCTCCCGGACATCGTACTGGTCGCCTTTGGTTACCACCAGATCACCCTGATCATTGCTGCGGACATCGAGGCAGGCGATGATCCGCTTGGCCAGCCTGGTACGGGAAGGCGGAAAGCCGGAAGCACCCAGACTAACTCCCGGGGCCGGGGTTGCGACGCTGACCGGCCGGGGCCGGGCCTGGGGTTCCTGCAGGAAGTTGCGTAAAATATTCAGCCCTGCCCGACCGCTTTTTTCCGGGTGAAACTGGCAGGCCACCACCTTTCCCCGCTGCACGGCGCTGATGAAGTCGCCGCCGTATGCGGTTTCCGCCAGGATCCAGGCACGGTTTTCCTGGCTGGCGGTAGCGCGGTAGGTGTGGACGAAGTATAATTTTTCCTCTCGGTAGTCGGCAAAAAGCGACGAGGGCTGGCGCATGGCAATGCCGTTCCAGCCGATCTGGGGCACTGCCAGGCCCGGCGCCCGGAACCTCTCAATGTGCCCTTTGATCAGGCCCAGCCCGGCCACCCCGGGAGACTCCTCACTGCCTTCAAACAGGGTCTGCAAACCCAGGCAGATGCCCAGGTAAGGGCGGTCGGCCGCCAGGTATTGCCGCAGGGGCTCCAAAAAACCTCGGTTCTGCAGGCTTTCCATGGCGGCGCCAAAGCTTCCCACGCCGGGAAAGATCAGTTTTTCGGCCCGCAGGATATCGGCGGGCTCGACCACCTCTTGTACGGTATAGCCCAGTTTGCGGATGGCGTTACGGACGCTGCGCACGTTGCCCGCGCCGTAATCCAGCAGGGTGACGATGGGTAAGGTGCCGGTGGTCATTTTACCATGACCTCCCGGGACCAGTCGTTGTGTTCAAACTGGCGGTGGTCCGGCTTGGGGTCTTTCTCTTCCACCAGGCGCTGCTCCAGCCACTTCAGGATCTTGTCAAACTCCTCCCGCACCTGGGCCATGGCCTGGCCCCGGTGGCTGACCTGGTTTTTCTCCTCCGGGGTCATCTCGGCAAAAGTTTTGCCAAGGGGATGGTAAAACATCACCGGATCATAACCAAACCCTCCGCTGCCTTTGGGCTCGTGGGTAATCTCCCCCTCACAGCGCCCCTCGTAAGTCAGGGCCGGACCGGAGGGCACGGCCAACGACAGGACGCAAACAAAGGCGGCCCGGCGATCTTCCTTGCCCTCCATCTCCTTCAGCAGCTTGGCGATGTTGGCCGCATCATCGGCTTTTTCTCCGGCATAGCGGGCCGAATAAACCCCCGGGGCGCCATCCAGGGCCGCCACCTCCAGGCCGGAGTCGTCGGCCATGGCCGGCAGCCCTAAAGCCTTGGCGGTAAACAGGGCCTTTTTGTAAGCGTTGTCATCAAAGGTGGCGCCATCCTCCACCACTTCCGGCAGCGGCCCGAAATCGGCCAGTGAACGGATATCCACCGGGAAACCTGCCAGCATCTGTTGCAACTCCTTGACCTTGCCCTGATTGCGGGTGGCCAAAACAATAATCTGCTTCATCGTACTATCTCCAGGTTGGCAAACATGTACTTACAAGGGTTACGAAACCAAAAAAATCGGCAAACGTCCAGCCGTGCCGCGGGTTACGGCACGGCTGGACGTTTGCCTAAAACCATAGGTTACAAACCACCACTGCCGCCACAATGCCGGCCGCATCGGCGGTGAGGGCGGCGGGCAGGGCGTGGCGGGTGCGGGTAATCCCCACGGCGCCGAAATATACCGCCAGCACATAAAAAGTGGTTTCGGTGGAGCCCTGCATCACCGAAACCAGAAAGGCGACAAAGCTGTCCGGGTCGCGGGCCACGATCTCGCTCATCATCCCGAAGGCGCCGCTGCCGGAAAGCGGCCGCATCAGGGCCACGCTCAAGGCCTCGGCGGGCAGCCCGACCCGCTCGGTAAAAGGGGAGAGGACGTTGATCAAAATCTCCATGGCGCCGCTGGCCCGGAACATGCCGATGGCAACAAAAATCGCCACCAGGAAAGGGATAATCCGCACCGCGGTGTTGAACCCTTCCTTGGCCCCTTCGGTGGCCACTTCATACACCCTGACCCCGCGCAGATAGCCGAAAATCAGCAAACCGGCAATCAGCATGGGAATCAGCCAGGTGGAGATGGCGCCGATCACCGAGATGGAGTCCTCCCCGCCAGCGCCGCCGGCAAAAAACAGCCGGTAGACAACCCCGCCGGCAAAGGCCAGCAACAACAGCAGGATAAAAAAACGGCCGGCGGCACCGGGCGGGCTTAAAGTCACACCATCAGCAGGCTGGGAGGGCTGGCTCGGCTGAGCGCCGGCAGCAGTCCCGCCGTCAGGCTTGGCCCCCGGCGCCCCGGCCTCCGGCCCGGCGGCGATCCCGGTCATCCCGGCAACCGGCGGTTTGCCCGGTTCGGGACCGGCCAGCAATTTGGCCATGGTGATGGCCACCATGGTCGAGCAAAGGGTGGCGACAATGGCGGGAATCAGAATCTCCGCCGGACTGGTGGCTCCGGCGGCGGCCCGCACGGTGATCACCCCCAGGGGCAGGAGGGTGACGCTGGAGGTGTTGATGGCCAGGAAAAGGCACATGGCGTTGGTGGCCGTGCCTTTTTCATGGGCCAGCTTGTCCAGCTCCTGCATGGCCTTGATGCCCATGGGGGTGGCGGCATTACCAAGCCCCATGGTATTGGCGGCCATGTTCATGATCATGGCGCTCATAGCCGGGTGTTCGGCGGGCACCTGGGGAAAAAGGCGGGTCATCAGCGGTTTCAGGGCCCGGGCGATCATCAGCATCAACCCGCCGGCCTCGGCCACCTTCATCAGCCCCAGCCAGAAGGCCATGGGTCCGATCAGGCCAATGGCCAGCATTACCCCTGATTTGGCCGATTCAAAAGAGGCGGTGGTAACTTCATCCATCCGCCCGGTATAGGCGGCGGTCACCGTGGCCACGGCGATCATCCCCAGCCAGATAATGTTGATTGCCGATGCTTTGGGAGCGTGCATAACCCGGCCACTTTACCCAAAACCCCGGGTGAGACGCCATAAAAAACCGTTATGCAAAATTTAATTAAAAATGGTTACAATGTTCTGCCAGGCAGCGTTGATTGAAGGGGAGAGGGTTTGACCTTGGAACACTTTATTGCCAGACAGCCAATATTCGATACCAAAGGGCGCGTCTTCGCCTACGAACTTCTGTTTCGTTCCGGTCTCCACAACTATTTCGACAGCGATGATTTCGATCAGGCTTCGGCCAGGGTTATCGCCAACAGCAACCTGCTCTTCACCCTAGATGAGATGACCGGCAATACCAGGGCCTTTCTTAACTGTACAGAAAAGGTACTTCTCAAGGGCCTGATGACGACCCTGCCACGCCAACAGGCTGTGGTTGAAATCCTTGAAAATGTCGAACCTACCCCAGAGGTTGTGCAGGCATGCAAACGCCTTAAAGAGCAGGGTTATACCCTGGCTCTGGACGACTTTGTCTACCACCGAAATTTTGAGCCGTTGCTGGATCTGGCCGACATCGTCAAGGTCGACTTTCTGCTGTCTGATAACAAACAACAGGATGAGATGGCGCGAAAACTGCTCCCGCGCGGCATCAAAATGCTCGCCGAAAAGGTTGAAACCCACGAGGTTTTTGAACAAGCAAAAGCCATGGGGTATCAACTTTTTCAGGGCTATTTTTTTGCCAAACCAATCATCATTTCACGCAAGGACATCCCCACCAACAAGATCCAACTATTGCGCATACTCAAAGATATTCATGCTGAAGATGTCGATTTCAAAAAGCTTGCCCTGGCCATCCAGAGTGAGGTTTCCCTGACCTACAAACTTCTCAAATTGATCAATTCGGCAGCCTTTGCCCTGCGCCAAAGGGTTACCTCGGTGCTTCACGCCCTGACCCTGCTTGGTCTGCGTGAAATACGCTCCTGGGTTTCTTTGTTGGCGATTTCGTCCATGGCCAACGACAAACCGGCGGAACTTGTTGTCATTTCCCTGGTTCGCGCCCGCATGTGCGAACAACTGGCCCTGCTGAGCCAAATGGGTGACCGCAAGTCCGACCTGTTCCTGGTGGGGCTGTTCTCCCTGCTTGATGTCATCATGTCTCGGCCGCTCAATGAGATCCTTAAGGAAATCAGCATCGAAGATGACGTTATTGCCGCCCTGACCCGGGCTGACGGTCCGTTGTTCAACATCCTGCAACTGACCATCGCCATGGAAAAAGGGGAGTGGGATAAGGTTTCTCAACTGGCAACCAAGATGCAAATTGATGAACAGCAATTACCCGCCACTTACCGCGAGGCCGTCGCCTGGGCGCAAGAGATCTATTTTATTAAATAAACCGGGTGGACAGCTATTACAGGATGATGGAGATGCTGAAAACGAACTGGTGACGTTGCTGCACGTTTTCAAAAAAAGGGCCCTTCCTGTCAGGAGGGGGAGGGGGAGGGGAGACAGGAAGGGCCCAGGAGGGGGTTATGTACTTCAGATTATAAGACAAGAACCTTAAAAATTAGTTCCACACCGTTACCCAAAAAAATTATTTTAGTGCGTCGTAAACCTTGCCCACCATTTGCGGCCCGGGGGTAAGGGTTTTGCCGCCCTGCTCCCAGCGGGCCGGGCAGGCCTCGTCGGGGTTGTTGGCCACGTGTACGCTGGCCTGGAGCTTGCGCAGCAACTCTTTGGCGTTACGGCCAACATTGTAAAAATTGATCTCGGAAGCCACCAGCTCTCCGGCCGGGCTGATGATGAAGGTACCGCGCAGATCCAGCCCGGTTTCTTCGTTGTAAACCCCAAACATCCGCGACACCTGGCCGGTGCGGTCGGCGCCCATGGGATAGCGGGCGTTTTCGAGAAACTTCTCTTCCCGTTTCCAGGCCAGGTGGGTGAACACGGTATCGGTGCTCACCGTTACCACCTCGGCCCCGGCGGCCTTGAGGTTTTCATACTCGTCGGCCAGATCGGCAAGCTCGGTGGAACAGACAAAGGTGAAGTCGGCGGGGTAGAAAACCAGCACCGTCCACTTGCCCAGCTTTTTCTGCTCGCTCAAGGAAAATTTTCCAAAATCACCTTTTGCCGGCTCGTAGGTCTCCAGTTCAAAATCCGGGACTTCCTGACCAACCTGAATGGCACCGCAACAGCAATCTACATCGTGTTCGTAACTCATGATTCAAACTCCTTTAATTATTTTGAGGGATGGTAATGAGTGTATGACAATAACCGTCAACCGCTTTGTTTTGATAAAAGTTATCAAACCTATAAAAAAGACGCAAGCTTTTTTTGCAAAACTTTTTTCCCGTCCACCAGGTAACCGCCTTTTCCTTTGATTTACTTGTTATTTTGGCTGGTTATATGGTAATAGCAGGGAATGCTATACGAGTCTGCAGGGAGAAGCAAAATTTTTCTTATTGGTTACCGCGCCTGCGGTAAAAGTGTGGTGGGCCAGGAGCTGGCCGTCCGGCTGGGTTATGAATTCCTCGATATGGACCGGGAAATAACCCGGCGGGAAGGGGTGAGCATAAAGGAACTGGTGGCTGCCCGAGGGTGGGATTATTTTCGCCGCCGGGAGCGGGAACTACTGCTGGAACTGAGTTCCCCTCCCGCCCCCGGGCCAGCACCGGACACGCCGGGACTGGTGGTCGCCACCGGGGGTGGGGCTGTTTTGCAGGAAGACCTCTGGCCGGCTATCAAGGCAGCCTGGCCGGTGGTCTGGCTCACCGCCGATGCCGCCACCATCACCGCCCGGCTCAGCGGTGACAGCAGCAGCGAGCAACAGCGTCCGGCCCTCACCGACCAGGGCCTGCTGGCGGAAGTCGAAGAGATTTTGCAACAACGTCTTAAACTGTACCGGCAGGCGGCCGGGCTGGAGATAGACACCACTACGGCCAAGCCGGCGGAGATTGTGGACCGGATCATCGACTGGCTGCAAGAACAAAGTTAACCAAAACCACGAGCACAACGATATGGCAGGCAACACCTTTGGCAAAATTTTTCAGATCACCACCTGGGGCGAGTCGCACGGTACCGCCGTGGGGGCCGTGGTGGATGGCTGCCCGCCGGGTCTCCCCTTAACCCCGGCGGATATTCAAGCCGACTTGGACCGGCGCCGCCCCGGCGGCGGGCCCGCCTCCACCCCCCGCAAGGAGCCGGACCAGGTGGAAATCCTCTCCGGCACCTTCGAGGGCCTTACCACCGGCACCCCCATCAGCCTGGTGATCTTCAACCGCGATGCCCACAGCAAGTCATACGACCACCTGAAGGATATTTACCGGCCGGGCCATGGCGACATCACCTACCAGCAGAAATACGGCCGCCGCGACCATCGCGGCGGCGGCCGGGCCTCGGCCCGGGAGACGGCGGCCCGGGTGGCCGCCGGGGCGGTGGCCGGTTGCCTGCTGACCACAGCAGGCGTCAGGGTGCAGGCTTATACCGTGGAGTTGGGCGGGGTTGCCGCCCAACAGCGCAACCTGGCCGAGATCTCGCAAAACGCCCTGTTCTGCCCGGACAACCAAGCTGCCGCCGCCATGGTGGCCCGCATCGACGAAGTTCGCCGCAACCACGACACCCTGGGCGGGGTTGTCGAGATCCGGGTCAGCGGCTGTCCGGCGGGGCTGGGGGAGCCGGTTTTCGACAAACTCGACGCCGAACTGGCCCGGGCCATGATGTCCATCGGGGCGGTAAAAGGGGTGGAGATCGGGGCCGGCTTTGCCGCCGCCCGGCTCACCGGCTCGGAAAATAACGACCCCATCACCCCGGAGGGTTTCACGGGAAACAATTCCGGCGGCATCTTGGCCGGCATTTCCAATGGCGACGAGATCATCATCCGGGTGGCAGTCAAACCCATTCCCTCCATCGCCCGGGAACAGCAGACCATCAACCGGCAGGGGCAGCCGGTGACCATCAAGGTCGGCGGCCGACACGACATCTCCGCCATCCCCCGGATTATCCCGGTCTGCGAGGCCATGGCCAGGCTGGTACTGGCCGACCACCTGCTGCGCCAGCGCACCCTGGGCCCAGATCCTAAATTAAAAAGGGCGCCGACACCGTGAGCGAACAGCAAGCAGCGCAGGAAATCTGGATGATCACCCGGGAGTATGACGGCTTGGCCGGGGCCGGCGGGGTCAAGGACGTGGTGCGCCAACTGGGCGAGGCCCTGGCCCTGGCCGGCCACCGGGTCAGCGTGGTGCTGCCCCTGTACGGCTTTATGAACCCCGAGGCACTGGGTTTTGCCCCGGCCAACCTGCACTTTGATGTAGGGATGAATTACGTCGGGGTGGAACGGCGCGAACTGGCACGGGTCTTGGTCCGCCACCTGGCAGCGCCGCCGCCCCGCAGCAAGGATCAAAGCTTGCGGCCGGTGGCAAGCCTGCCCCAAAACGGTCGCAAAGGCTCCCTTTCCCTCTATCTGCTGGATGCCCAGCGCTACCAGGAAAAACAGGGGGTCTACACCTACACCGCCGCCGAGGAGGCCCTGAACCACCACCATCATCAGGGCAGCGGTCATTTCGATTATTTCGCCATGAACGTCCTGCTGCAAAAAGGGGCGCTGGCCCTGATGATGCGCTTAAACGCCAGGCCGCAGGTAATTCATTGCCACGACGGCCACACCGCCCTGCTGCCGGCCATGATCCGCGAACTGGAAGGATTCCGCCACTACTTTGCCGCTTCCGCCGCCGTGGTCACAGTCCATAATGCCGGGACGGGCTACCACCAGGAGGTGGACGACCTGCCCTTTGCCGAGGCGATCACCGGCCTGCCGCCCCGGGTGATCCACGACAACCTGCTGGACGGCGCCTTCGACCCTTTTCTCGCCGCCGCCAGCTACGCGCCGCTGAACACGGTGAGCGAAAACTACGCCCGCGAACTGCAGCAGACCGACGACGACGCCCTCACCGGCTGGCTCGGCCACCGCCTGCTGGGTCGGGGCATTACCCTGCACGGGATTACCAACGGCATCAACCCGGAGGATTTCAACCCCGAGGAGCCGGCCAACCTGGGGCTGCCCGCCGCTTTTTCCCCGCTCCAAGGGGATCTGGCCGGTAAAGCGGTGTGCCGATCCCGGCTGGTGGACGACCTGGCCGCCGATCGCTGGCCCGGTCTGCGCCGGGCCGGCTACCTGGACCAGGATCCACAGGCCGCCCCGCCGCCAGCCGACGGCCCGGCCAGCGGCCTGCCGCTGCCGCTGTTCACCTTTGTCGGCCGACTCACCGCCCAGAAAGGGGTGGACAAGTTGCTGGGGGCCTTGGAAACCCTGCTGCCCCTGGACCGGGGCTTCCAGGTGCTGATCTTGGGCTCCGGCGACAAGGGCTGCGAGCAGGCCCTGGTCCGGCTGGCGGAAGCCGAAAGTAACCGGGGGCGGCTCTGTTTCCTCCAGGGTTACGACCCCCTGGTGGCCAACCAGGTTTTTGCCGCCGGCGACTTTTTTCTCATCCCCTCCCGCTACGAACCCTGCGGGCTCACCGATTACATGGCCCAGTTGCTGGGTAACCTGCCCATCGTCCATCACGTCGGCGGGCTGGTCAAGGTGGTGGATGGGGTCACCGGCCTTTGTTACCGGGAACACAAATCCGCCGCCCTGATGGGCGCCATGCAGCGCGCCCTGACCCTTTTCCGCCGTCAGCCGGAAAAGGTGCTTGACATGCGACGGGCCGCCGTTCAGCATATTGGGGAACACTACACCTGGAACCGGGTGATGCACCAGTACCTGGATTTTTACCAGCAAGCCCACAAGCAGCTTTGAGCTCTGAACAAGGAGGCAAGTCATGACCATTCGTGTCGGCATCAACGGTTTCGGCCGTATTGGCCGCAGCATCTTCCGGGCGGTGGACACCGACCCGCTGTTTAAAGAGATTGAGATCGTGGCCATCAACGATCTTACCCCCCCGGCCACCCTGGCCCACCTGCTCAAGTACGATTCGGTGATGGGTACTTACCCCCGCCAGGTCAAGGCCGGTGAAGGGGAAATCGTGGTCGACGGTCGCCCGGTGCGGGTCAGCAGCCAGCGCAACCCCGCCGAGATTCCCTGGCGGGAGCTGGGGGTGGAGTACGTCATCGAGGCCACCGGCCTGTTCACCGCCGGCGACAAGGCCCAGGGCCACCTTGATGCCGGGGCGAGCAAGGTGGTGATCACCGCCCCGGCCAAGGGCGAGGTGCGGACCATCGTCATGGGGGTCAATGAAGACGAATACGACCCCGCCGCCGACCACATAGTCTCCAACGCCTCCTGCACCACCAACTGCCTGGCCCCGGTGGCCAAGGTAATCTCGGAGCGTTTCGGGATCAAAAGCGGCCTGATGACCACCATCCACGCCTACACCAACGACCAGTCGCTGCTGGATTTTCCCCACAGCGACCTACGCCGGGCCCGGGCCGCGGCCCTGTCGATGATCCCCACCAAAACCGGGGCCGCCGCCGCCGTGGCCTTGGTGCTGCCGGAGTTGAAAGGCAAATTCGACGGCCTGGCGGTGAGGGTGCCCACCCCCAACGTCTCCCTGGTGGACGTGGTGATGGAACTGGAACGGGAAACCTCGGTACCGGAGGTCAACCAGGCCCTGGCCGAGGCCGCCAACCGTTACCTGGGCTACTCCGACGAACCGCTGGTCTCCATCGATTACCAGGGCGACCCCCGCTCCTCGGTGGTGGACGCCATGTCCACCAAGGTCCTGGGCTCCACCCTGAAGGTCATGACCTGGTACGACAACGAGTGGGGCTATTCCAACCGGGTGCTGGATCTGATCATGCACATGAACGAGCGCAAACTCCTGTAAAACGGGCAGCAGCACCGCATCTTTGGGCGATCAGCCGACGCGATATAGCGCTGCTATAATCGCGCCGACTGCTTGCCCAAATCTGCGGCACTGCTGCCCGTTTTCCCAATTTCGCCAGACTTGACAATGGATAACGATCACTCAAACAGCCGCAACGATAGCGCCGGCCAGGTTTGCAAGCCGGGGTTTGAATCCGACGCCCTGCGGGCCAACCTGCAGGAAACGGCGGTGGAGTGCGTGGAGCTGGACCCTGCCCGGCGGGTGCTGCTGGAGGTGGTGGAAGGCTACCAGGGCATCAAGGGGCCGCTGGAGGAACTGCTTTATGAAATCAGCCACCCTTACCGCAACTGGCGTTTGATCCTGCCCCGGCTGCGCCCTTTTATCCTTAAACACCTTGACCACTACCGGCGGCACCCCAGGGGGCCGGAAGCCTTTCTGCAGTTTCACGAGATTTTGCTTACCGCCCTGCGGGAAACGGCAAAAAACGAGGTGTTGCGGGCCCAGGCCGGCGAGGCCCTGCTGGCCCTGCTGGACAAGCTGGTGCTGTTGCTCAAGCCGGACGAGCTCGGGGCCTGGCGGCAGAGTATCAGCCACTGCCTCCACGGCCTGGCCGAGCTGGATGACCATCTGTTGCTGCCGCTGGTTCAGGGCCAGCACTCCGGCAAGCGGATTATCGGCCGGCTGGCGGGTAAATGCGCCAAGGAAGCGGACAGTGGTGAGCAACTGAAAATCTGCGACCTGGGTGCCGCCGTCCATCTGCTTAAAAGGCTGCTGAGCTTAAACTATCACTATTGGCTCGGCGAGGAAGATCCCCAGCCCTGGTTTGATTCCGAATGCGCCGTGCTTTGCCGGGGCTGGCAGGCCGGCCGGCTGTTTCAGGAGATCTCCCACGCCCGGTTGCGGGAGCACCTGGCCGAACTGGAAAAAATAGCCGGGGAAACGCAGGCCGAAACGGCGCTGCCCCGGCTGCTGGAGTTGCCCGATCACCTGGACCTGGTCCGACTCTACAAGGAAATCCCCGACAAGCTCACCGGCGACGGCGAGCAGCGGGCAACCACCGAACAAACAAACACCGGCCCGGGGCCGCAGGCGGCGGCAGGCGAGCGTCACCCTCCCGCCTGCGATTACGAAGACCCGCTCTGCCCGGATCGTTTCGCGGAAAACCGCAAGCTGCTCTTCCTCTTCCGGATCATGGAGACCAAGGGGTTGAGCCTGATCCACGAGGAAACCCTGCGGGAGATCAACCGCAGCCTGGTGCAACTGATCCGGCGCCAGACCTTTGAAGAGATCGAGCGCTTTCTGCTCACCACCCTGGCCCTGCTCAAGAGCAACGTCCGCCGTTACCCCCATACCTCGCTGCAGTGCATCCAGGTCATCGGCTCCGAGGTCTTCAAGCGGGGCAATTCCCGCCTGGTGGAGACCTTTTTGTGGGAGACGGTGCGTTTCGGTTTCCAGTACGCCAACGTCACCGGTATCGGCGAGGACTGGCAGCCCCTGGCCAATCCGGCCCACCTGGCCAATATCCGGGTCTGGCTCAACCTGGTCAGCCAGGAACCCAAGTGGTGTTCCACCCTCTTTTCGGCCCTGATCATCAACCTCAAGCTCTCCGGCACCTGTATTAAAGACACCGATCTTTTTCAGCGGGATATCACCGAGCTGCTCAACCACCCCATCGAGCCGGTCTACAACCTGGTGACCCAGTTCGCCAAGCTGGTGCCGGTCTTTTTCAACGATATCGGGGCGGAAGGGCAACTGCGGGAGGTTTCCACCGAACTGGATGAAATTCACCAGCGCAAAGATCTGCTCATCCACTTTTTGCGCAAACAGAGCCACGTGGAGTCCAGCAACCTGATTGTCGATTTTCTGGAAGCCATCCTGCTGTTCTGGAAAGACCGCAACAAACAGAGGCTGGCACCCTACCTGCCGGAAGAGGTCTGGCGGCAGATCAAGGAAGAAGGGGAGTTTGTCGACCAGTTGTACCGCCTGAGCCAGCGGGTGTGGAAGCTCAAGCATATCCGCAAGGTGGAAGACCTGCTCAACTGGGATTTCAACCGCCGCCGGGCCTGGCTGGCCCAGCAGGCCGATATCCCCGAGGGGGAACGGCGCCGTTTCGATCTGCTGGTGCGGATGTACCGCCTGTGCCACCAGAAGTACAACCTGGGCACCGAGGAGCTGCGCCAGCACTTGAAACAGGCCGCCATCGAAGATTTTCCGGAGATGGAGCAGTTGCTGGCCGATCTTGAGATCTGCGACACCTTCGAGTGCCTCAACTCCCTGCTGGACCACCTGGAAAAATTAAAAGAGATCATCATAAGCAAGGAAAAATTCCCTGCCAAGGAGAGCATCTACCACAAGCGCCATATCGCGGTGGATATCCCCTCGGTATATGGCCGTTACCAGGAACGCAAGTTCGACGCCTTAAGCCTCACCTTCCGGCTGGAGAACCTGGCCAACACCTACCTGGAAAAACTGCCGGAGACGGTCAATCTAAACATCATCACCAAGGCCACCTTTATTCGCATCATCAAGTGTCTGCGGCTTTATCTGCGGGCCCTGAGGATCGACGGCATCAGCAGCCGCAAGCTCACCACCTACATGTCGCTGCTCAGTAACTCGCTGGGCATCAAGCGTTTTTCCTACACTCAGTTTCTCGACATCTTCCGGGGGCTGTCGGAAGGGGTCAAGGATGTGATCTACACCTATTACACCAACATCCACGAGAACAACCTCAGTATCATCATCCCCCAGATCGGGGGGGATAACCTGCTGCCCAAGTACCGCTTTCTCTGGCGCCGGGACGATACCAGCGGCAATATCAACCGCCTGTCGGAAAGCTTCATGCGGGATCTGATCGCCTCCACCTTCGGCCTGCAGCATCTGGACAACTTCATCACCCGCATCTACCAGACCCTGGAGGCCCAGCGGGAGGTGCTGGACGAAGAACACCTGGACCTGCTGATGACCTACAACCCGGAACGGGCCATCTGCTCGCTGCACCCCCGCCACCACCGGGGGGTCAACCTGATCCTGCTGGGCAACAAGGGCTACAACCTGACCCTGCTGGCCGATGAACGACACCCCGTGCCGCCGGGGCTGGTGGTCACCACTGAGGTCTTCCGCTGCTGGCCGGTATTGAGGGAGTTCATCAAGAGCCGGGACGACTTCATGGCCCGCCTGCGGCTGGGGCTTAACCGGGTGGAAGAAGAGAGCGGCAAAACCTTCGGCGACCCCACCAACCCCCTGCTGCTGTCGGTGCGCAGCGGGGCGGCCATCTCCATGCCGGGGATGATGGCCACCATCCACAACCTGGGGCTCAACGAGGATATCGTGGGCGAATTTGCCCGCCAGCAGGGCAAGGAGTTCCTGGCCTGGGACAACTTCCGCCGCTTTATCCAGTCCTGGGCCATGGCCCGGGGGGTGGAACGGGACTGCTTCCAGGAGTTGATGGATGCCGCCAAGGAACGCTGCGGGGTGAAATACAAGCGCGACTTTTCCCCGGCCCAGATCCGGGAGCTGGCTTTGGAATACCAGAAAATGGTGCGCAGCCTGGGCATCGGCATTCCCGAAGACCCCTGGCTGCAGCTCACCGGGGCGGTGGAGATGGTGCTTTCCTCCTGGAACACCCCCAAAACTCGCGATTACCGGCAGATCATGGATATCTCCGACGACTGGGGCACGGCGGTGATCGTCCAGACCATGGTCTACGGCAACAT
Organism: Desulfurivibrio alkaliphilus AHT 2; assembly: GCF_000092205.1. Lineage (GTDB taxonomy): Bacteria > Desulfobacterota > Desulfobulbia > Desulfobulbales > Desulfurivibrionaceae > Desulfurivibrio > Desulfurivibrio alkaliphilus. The sequence continues at coordinate 2,426,482 of NC_014216.1, forward strand.
CGGCGCCCAGGCCGGCAGCGGCGTACTCTTTACCGCCCACCCCTACCGGAAAGTAAGCCGGGTGGCCCTGTGGGGCGACTACGCGGTGGGGGACCAGGGCGAGGATATCGTCAGCGGCCTGGTCACCACCAACCCCATCTCGGTGGAACAGGCCGAACTGGACGGCCGGGAAGCGGAAGACACCCTGGAGCGCCGCTTCCCGGAAGTTTATGAGCGGCTGCTGACCATCTGCCGGCAACTGGTGTACGAAAAACGCTGGAACGCCCAGGAGATCGAGTTCACCTTCGAAAGCCCCGACCCCAAGGATCTCTACATCCTGCAAACCCGGGACATGATTACCATTAAAAAGAAGGAAAGCTTCCTGGTTTTTGCCGACGCCGACCGGGCCGCCGCCGCAGTGCTGGGCCACGGGGTCGGGGTCAGCGGCAGCGCCCTTTCCGGGCGGGCGGCCTTCAACGAGGAGAATATCCGGCAGTTAAAAGAACAGGACCCGGAAGCGCCCATCATACTCATCCGCCAGGATACGGTGCCGGAGGATATCAAGGAAATCGCCGTGGCCGACGGTCTGCTCACCGCCCGGGGCGGCCAGACCTCGCACGCGGCGGTGGTGGCCACCCGCCTGGAAAAAACCTGCGTGGTGGGTTGCGCCAACCTCAAGGTTTTTGAAAGCGAGCAGCGCTGCGAGATCAACGGGGTTAAAATCGGCCGGGGCGACTACCTGAGCATCGACGGCCGCAAAGGCCTGGTGCTGGCCGGGGCCCATCCCCTCAAAAAAGAAATGCAGATCCTGCCGCTGTAGGCAACTGAACCAGCGGCACCTGCCAAAAAAATCCCCTGATCCGGGTGGACCAGGGGAAGGTGGTGCACAGGGCTGCCCGCCCCATAGGGAGGATTGAAGCGGACAGCCTTGTTTGAAATACTTATTAGGGTTTGTCTTCTTGTTGGACGTAGTTCACGTAGTCGGGCAGCACTTTTTCCCACGGCCAGATAGCTACCCACGAGCCATCGACCTGTTGGCCCCAGGTGTACCGGTCAGGACGCAAGCCGAAGCTGCGGCCTTCACTATCGGTATTGAAGATATGCTGCTTGCGATCAGCCCGGCCTACCCGGTTACCCCACGCGCCGAAACCATAGGGATAATTGGGCTCATCCTCCCAGCCGGTCCGGCCATTGAAAACGTCCAGCTTATCTTCCCAGTCCCCGTGACACATTCCGCAACTGTTCACGCGGGTTTTATTCAAACGAACTCTGCCGTCTGGATCGGGGTTGGCACCTGTTGTAGTGAACAGGGTTTTATCAGCGTCGGTAGTGTATTCGATCACCCCCCCTGCGCCATCAGATACTGCTTTACCCACACCGTGGGCACTATGACAATCGAAACAGGCCTGACGGTAATGATAGAAAGCTTCACCGCCTTTGGCGTAATAGCTCAACCGGATATCCATATCCTGCTGGTGATCGCGCCGTCCCTTGCCGTCGATGGAGACCTGACGGTTGCCGGTACCCCAGGCCGGACGGGTGTATTGCATTACATCCATGAAGTCGTGCTCACCCAACACAAAACCCCGGTTGTCGTTGGTACCGGCATCGTAGGGAGCGGCAGCACTTCCAGGTTCGTAGATTAGGTTTTTCTGGGCCCGGGTATGACACTGTTCACAGGCCATTTTCCTGGTCGGATCGGTCATGGCCAGGGCGGCCGGGTTGACGATCATGGCGGGGTCGCCGAAGGATTCGGCGTGCGCCCGACCAGGGCCGTGGCACGTCTCGCAGGAGATCTCGATTTCAGAGATAAAGACCTGGCGCAACTCGTCGCCCGGAGTTTCTCCTTCCACGTAGGCGGCTTTGGCGGCAACCCAGGCGTCGGCATCGAAACCGGTGGTGTGGCAGGCGATACACTGTTCCTGCCAGGAGTTAGTGGTGCCGTACATGCTGCTCTTTTCGATATTGGCCATGTAGGCAGCTACCGTCTCGCCTGCCACGGCCGCATCGTACAATGCCTTTGAGGCCTTCAGCGCATCCAGCTCGATGGTAAGAAACTTGTAGCCGGCTCGCCTCAAGTCGCCCGCAAAAGACACCGTATCCATGTCCTCATCAACGGTCCAGCTGATGCCATTGTCTTTGCTGTAAGCGTACCGGGCCGCTTCCACCGGGCCACCGTCATAGTAAACGGCATAGCGCTGTTTGCGGGTTTCACCGATGATAACTTCGATTTCATCCCAATCATACTGCTTATCGGTGACATAAATTACTCTGTTAACACCTGCCCATTCAGCTTTATCTTTGATCTCCGAGGGCACGTCAGCCAGGCTGGCCCCGGCCAGAACCATGTAGGAGCTGAGCATATCCCAGTTTTCCCTCACCCCGGGCAGGAACTTATCCAGGGCGGCTTGCTGGTGCTGCTCGTATGTTTTATTGGAGTTGTTAACCGATTCAAAGGCTTCCTGGGTTACAGCCGGGCCCCAGGTGGACTTGCGGGTGTGCCAACTGCCTTTCCATTCGGCGTGCTCATCCTTATGGCACAAGCCACAGGTCTGGGCACCGACGTAGTCGCTTTTTACGGTGACCGGTACATCACCATCAAGCTTAGCCTCCAACTCCTCAATCTTCTGTTCAAGTTCCGCAATAACCTCCGGGTCAAACGCATTTTCCAGGGCCGCTTCCAGGTCCGCGATCTGCTGCTGCAGGCCTTCGGCTACCGCCGGATCAACATCTTTGCCATCCTTGCCGTCATCGCCGCTACAGGCGCCAAGGCCCAACAACAGGGCCAAGGCCAGCGGCAAAGCCAGGGTTGTCAACCAACTCCTCTCCTTCTTCATCAGCTCTCCTCCCAAATCCTTATTTTGGGTTTTACCTTATTTTCCCCGTCCGGCACGGAAGAACGGTTCCTCCTACCGGCGCCGCTTCCTCCCCGGGCGCCGTGCCGAAACTGGGTCCAGTACTGAGCGACAGTTTGCTGGCAATAGCGGCAGCATTCAAGAGAAGAAAAACGCACAAAAAAACCCTGCCTGTGAATTTTTCTTCACAGGCAGGGTTATGCTTTTACTACCGAGACTTCCCCAAAACAGCGCCGGCTGACAGAGTCTGTTGAACAAACTTCACAAACAACTTTTTTTTGGGGATCAAACTTATCTTGCCGGTTTATTACCCAACATCCATTATGGAGTCAAGGGGGAGCTGGGGATTTTGGTGGAGATCGCCAGCAAAAAAAGTTACAAGTAACCCAAAAAAAAACTGACCCCGCAAGGCCGGCAAAAGATGAACGACTCCTTTCTCCAGATGTTTCTGATCTACCTTTTTTATGGGGCGGCCTTTTTCGCCATCGGGGTAGCCATCATTTCACGGCTGAGCACCTTCGCCTTTTTGCGCATCGCCGGTATTTTCTGGTTGCTGGCCCTTTTTGCCTTCAGCCACGCCATGCACGAATGGCTGGAGATGTTCCTCTACCTGGAGCCGGACCACTACCTGGCCCTGCCGATCCGCCGCCTGAGCCTGTTGCTGCTGGCGGGCTCCTTTATCTTTCTCCTCTTCTTCGGCATCAACTTCCACAGCTTGCTCAACCAGCGCCTCATGCCCTGGCTCTGGGGGCTGCCGGTTGTATCAACGGCCATCTTTTTTCTGCTGCTGAGCAACCACGCGGCGCTGCCGGTGGAGGCCTTCCTCAATGTGGTCGATTACAGCTCCCGTAAATGTTACGCCTTGCCCGCCTCGCTGCTCTCCGGCAGCGCCTTTCTGCTCTACGCCAACCGCCAGCGCTCCTTAAGTCGCAAGGGCGCCGGTAATCTCGCCGGGGCGGGGCTGGCCTTTATAGCTTACGGGATACTGGCCGGCCTGATACCTTCCGACAACCAGTTGGGAGCAATGCCGATCCAGTTCTGGCGGGGGCTGACCGCCTTTATCATCCTCCACTTCATCATGTACGCCCTGGACCTTTTTTCCCAGGAACGAGACAGCCTGATCAACAGCCAGTTGCAGCGAGCAGCCCAGGCCGACAAACTGGAAGCCATCGGCCGACTGGCGGCGGGAATTGCCCATGAGATCAACAACCCGTTGGCCAACGCCTCTTTGCAACTGGAACTGCTCAAGCAGGATCCCACCGTCGCCTTTCTGCCGGAAAAAAGCTGTCAGCGGGTAAAAAATATTACCTCCAGTGTGGACAAAAGCGCAAAAATTGCCAGCGAACTGCTGCACCTGGTTGATCAACGCCAGGAAATCACCACTTATGAGCCCGTCACCATCCGCCCCTTGGTCGAAACCGTCTGGCGGGAGTTGAACGGTATTTCAGAAAAACATGGCCTGGACAACCTCCTTCCCGCTTCTCTAACGATCTACGGCCTGCCGCTGAAACTGGAACAACTCTTCCGCAACCTGCTGGCAAACGCCCTGGACGCCATGCCCGGCGGCGGGGTGATCTCCATCGCAGGCAGGCAGGAGGGCGACCAGGTTATCGTCGAGTTGCAGGATGAGGGGGGGGGCATTGAGGAAAACCACCAACTTCTGGCTAAGGAACCTTTCTTCACCACCAAAGAGGTGGGCAAGGGCACCGGCCTGGGGCTGGCGATCTGCCATGGCATCATGGCCCAGCACAACGGCACGCTGGAAATCGAATCCCGCCGTGACCGCCAGGGAACAGTGGTTACACTGTTTTTTTCCCCCACCGCCATCAAGCCGGTAACTTCTTCAATTGGAAACAGTGCCCATGAACGAGCAAGGCCCCATTCTGGTAGTCGATGACGACCGGGATTTGCGTGAAACCATCGAGGAAATTCTCTCTCCGGAAGGTTTCAACGTGGTTTGCTGCGGCAGCGCCGACAGCGCCCTGGCGCTAATCCAGGACACCCCGTTCGCCCTTATTCTGCTGGACATGATCATGCCCGGCACCGATGGGATGACCGCCATCAACCTGATCCGCAAGGTGTCTCCCCGGGTGCGGATCGTGGTCATTACCGCCTATGCCTCGATTCCCAATGCCGTTGAAGCCATGCGCAGAGGCGCCAACGACTATCTCGTCAAACCGTTCAGTATCGAGACCCTTTTGACCACCGTTCGCCGCAACCTGGCGGAAGCAGAACTGGACAACCACCAGTGCGCCGATATAGATGCCGTTTTCCAAGGGCTGGCCAACATGCTGCGGCGACAAATAATCACCACCTTGCAGCAGCGAGGGGACTGCCGCTTCATGGAACTGGTACGAGCCCTGGCCGTAGAGGATCATACCAAGGTCAACTTTCACCTCAAAACCCTGCGGGAAGCCGGCTTTGTCAGCCAGCGACAAAACAAAAGCTATTACCTGACCCCGGCTGGACTGCGGGCGGCCAACTGCCTGAACATGATCAATAAAGGGGTTTAAGACTGTTTCACCAGAACAGGTAAAGGAGGACCATCCCAAGCAGCAGGCGGTAAACCACAAAAGGCTGCATGCCGATCCGGCGGATGAAGGCCAGAAAGTAGTGGATGCAAAGGTAGGCGGCCAGGCCGGCCAGGATGGTGCCGAGCAGCAGACTTCCCCACTCCACCACTTCATCGGAACCCAGCAGGGTAAGAACTTCCAGGCCGATGGCCAGAATAATCACCGGGATGGAAAGGAGAAAGGAAAAACGGCTGGCCGCCTCTCGGCTCAAGCCCAGAAAAAGCGCGGCGGTCATGGTGATACCGGAGCGCGAGGTACCGGGGATCAGGGCCAGGGCCTGGGCACAGCCGATGATGGCCACATCCTTCCAGCTTAGGCTGTGCTCATCCCGGCCGTTTTTATGCTTCCAGTCGGACCAGGCCAGCAGCAGGCCAAACCCGATCAAACTAAGCCCGATCACCACCGGCGAACGCCACTCATTTTCCACCAGCCCCTTGAGGGCCAGACCGGCCAGCCCCACGGGAATGGTGCCCAGCAGCACCGCCCAGGCCAGCCGGCTCTCCCCCACCAGTTGGCGACGCTGCAGCGAACGGCACCAGTCGCGGCTCATTTCCGCCAGTTCCCGGCGGAAATAGTATAGCACCGCCCCCAGGCTACCCAAGTGCACGGCGATATCAAAGCTCAGGCCCTGATCCGGCCAATCGGTGAAGACCGGCACCAGGATCAGGTGAGCCGAGGAGGAGATGGGCAGAAATTCGGTGAGGCCCTGCACCACGGCCAGGATGATAATCTGCAGTAAATCCATGGGGGGCACCTATAACCGGCCGGCAAGCCGGTGGTCAATAAAAAAACAATTCTATTTGCTTTGCACTGTGCCATGTGGTAGTAAAGATTGTTATAAATGATTAATTTGGCTCAGAGCTTTTCTTTTTATCATCTAATTTAGCTTTCCTTTTTTGTTAATGTTGAACATGAAACAGGCCACCGAACATAACCGTACCAACCCGGCTGAGAGCCCTGGGGATCTAATGGAAGAAAAAAAGGTAAGCGCTTCGGCTCAGCTTCTTTCCATGGAGATCCTGGAGCAAGCCGCCGAATGCTTGCGTACCCTGGCCCACCCCCATCGGCTGCGGATCGTCCAGATTCTGCTGGATCATGAAGAGTCGGTGGGAGAATTGGCCCGGGCCTGCGAGTTGCCCAGCCACATGGTTTCCGAACACCTTCGTCTGCTGAAGGATCGTGGCTTTCTGGAAAGTCGCCGGGATGGCCGCAAGGTGTTCTACAGTATCGCCGAACCGGCCCTGGCCAGCATCATGCACTGTATCGAGGAGCGTTTCGGAAGTTCCCAGCAATCACCCACCCCGCACCAATAAGCCACACCTCCTTTTTTGCTTTACCCTCCCGCCATGTGCTACATTGTAGCTGTTTCGTCGGTTGCGCTCGCTGCCGGTTAATTCCGCCATCAAGCAAAATAAACCACACCGACAAACAGTAGAAGGAACCATCAGCAAATAGCAATATTTATTGACATATTCTCTGGTTCCGATATATCTAAATTAGAGAACTTGTGTCGGTGTCAGCCCAAAACACTTTTCCCGCAAGAGGTTCCCCTGGCATGATGACCGCCCTGAATATTCTGGTACTGATTGGCGCCGCCATGCACCTGGCTTCAATCTACCTGGTCTCCAAGCTTGTTCGTGAGCTGCCCCAGGACAACCTGCGCCAGGGCTGGAAAATTTTGGGAATTTTCATCTTTTTCTTTTTTGTCAGCTATCTGGTTTATGTGTTTCTGCAACAGAGCAGAACCGGGGAGCTCAGTGGCGTCGACCTGATCGCACCGTTTATCCTTTTTTTCGGGGCGATTTTTGTGCTCTTGGTCAACCTGCTTTCCCTCAAGACCACCCTGGAGCTCAAGCGGATCTGCACCCTTGAGCAGGAAAATATTACCGACCCTCTGCTGGGCATCTACAACCGCCGCTACCTCGAGGAGATGCTGGAACTGGAGTTTCGTCTTTCCCGTCGTGACGGATTGCCATTGTCCATACTGCTGCTGGATATCGACCATTTTAAGGAAGTAAACGATAAGCACGGGCATTTGGCCGGCGATCGCACCCTGCTTAACCTGGTTCAAGAAATCAAGGGCAACCTCCGGGAAACCGACCAGCTGGCCCGCTACGGGGGAGAGGAAATATTGATCATGCTGCCCCATACCCCAGAGGACGGGGCAAAGTTGGTAGCGGAGAAAATCCGCCGGGGCATAGCCGGTGGGATCATGGTGGCAGCCGGCGAACGGGAAGACGAAGGGTGGCCGGATATCTCCATTACAGTCAGTATCGGGGTGGCGGGATTAAGAGATGAGTTCAGCTCGGGAAAAGAGCTGTTTGCCAAGGCCGACCAGGCCCTTTACCGGGCCAAGAAAACGGGCCGCAATCGCTGTGTGGCGGCGTCCGAGCTGGAGCAAAAAAAGAAATAAAAAAACACCCGCCGGGGCGGCAACTGCCGCCACCGGGCGGGTGCAGGAGAAGGAGCTTTAGAAACGAGCCTCGAAGGTCACGTAAACCTGATCGGCTTTGTCAACGGCGGCTACACCCATGGCTGCCGCTTCCGTCCTGTCTGAAGATTTGCCCAGGTCGTAGGGGCGCATGTTCCAGTCCAGCGAACCGGTATAGTCATAATCGTAGTGCTGGTAACCAACCCGAATAAAGGCGTTGCCAAAGCGCGAAACCGGCCGGCCGGGGATGTCATAAATCCCGTAGATTTCAAAAACCTGACCTCGGGTGGCCAGCTTGGAGGCGTAAATGTCGTCATGGCCCGGGCTCATCCCGATCCAGTACTCACTGCCGTAGTTGTACTCGGCGCCAAACTTGAAGGCGGTCTGGGGCAGATCATAGCGAACACCAAGATAAATGGAGTAACCGTTTTCCGAATCCGTATTGGGGCCATCGGTTCCCATCATCATGGCCATATAATCGTTAAACATCCCGTTGCGGTTGGGATCGGTGCGGCTCCAGCCGCCACCGATGAAGTAGTTGAGATTCTGCCATTGGTCCATATACATGGCCGAAGTGTGATAGATGTCGCCAATGTTGTCCCGGGGTCCCATCATATTTGCAACTTCGGCCGCCACCATGGCGTCGGAGATATCGGGATAGTTGAAGACCTCCTTGGCCACATAGGACTGGAAGTAGACAAAACGACTGCCCTGGTTGTAGATATCCCAGCTGATCCCCATGAAATCGGTATCTTTGAGGGTGTTTTCGCCCAGGCCGGCCTCGAACCCGCGGCCGTAACAGAAACGTACCCGACCGGGCAGATCGATAAGGTTGAATAATTTGTCGTAGGCATAACCGATGGTTAAACCGTCAAAGGGCCAGTCCATGTAGGAGAGCGGGGTGGCCATCCTGGTTTCGCTGTTCATCCTTAACTGGCTGGGCGGGCCGTCGGTGGTGGGGCGGCGGCCGATGGAAAACCAGAAGTTGGTGTCGGCGATGTTGTTCCAGTTAACAATGGCCCGGTCCACCAGCAGCTTGTTGTCATCCACCCGACGACCGGAATTGCCGTCAATTCCAGGATAACCACCAAAGAAACCGCCATCGTCATTGGGCGCATTCTGCATCCCCCAGGCCTTGAACATGGCCAGGCGGCCGACGAATTCGACGTTATCCTGGGCCTTGGCGTACATGTTCAGCCGCAGGCGGTTGGTCATCAGGTTTTTGTTCTTTTCGGTAATTTTTTTGGTGTCAGTGGGCACCGGGTCCGTAAAGCCGGGAGGAACAACGTAATTGGTGCCCACATAACGATCACGGCTGTAGTAATCGTAGCGGCTACGAAAGTCGCCGGACAGGTGAAAACGGGTGCTCATGTCGTGCCAGAGGGTATCATCCAGCTCGGCGGTGTGCGCTTTTAACTCCTCCACCTCACGGGTCAGGGCCTCGACTCTCTCCTCCAGGCTTAATTCCTGCGCCAGCGCCGCGCCGGGGATCACCAGCGCCCCGGCCAAAGCCAACATACTGATCTTTTTCCTCATCACTCTTCTCCTGATATATTGATCATCTTTGCCGGCATAACTGCCGACGGTTGTGTACCACCCCTGGTAACGAGCGGTAAAAACCGGCAAAAGAAAAACAGGCTGGTGGGAACAAAAGTCCATCGGTAAAAAACCGTTACGTGTCATATTGTCTAAATGTTCCGATATGTCAACACAAAAAAGCAAAAATGGCGAAAAACTTACCACAGAGTCACAGACAAACAGCGGCCATCAAATCAATATATGCAACTTAAAATACGATATTAAAACAAAACAGAAGGGGTAACCAGCAGGCACTGGTCACTGAACAGAGAGCAGGGTGGTGAGGGTTGGTGGAGGGGTAAAAAAAAGCTGGGGCCTGGTGTTTTCACCAGGCTTGGTAAGTGGGAAAAATCAGATCACGTTAAGCCGGCCCGGAGAAGCGTCGGTAACCCTGCCGATAATGCCAAAATCCAGGGGGTAGCGGCGTTTGTGCAAGCGTTCGGCCATGGCCGCGATACTCTTGGGCGGGGCGGCAATCAGCAGGCCGCCGGAGGTTTGCGGGTCGTAAAGAACCATCTCCCGGGGGTCGGTGTCGGGCAGCCGGCAATCGACAAACTGTTGAAAGTGCTGGCGGTTGTGGTGGGCGCCGGCGGGAATGATCCCCATCCCGGCAAAGTGGAGGGTTTCCGGCAGCAGCGGTACCGCCGCCGCCTCTATTTCCACCCCCACGCCGGAAGCGGCAGCCATTTCAGACAGATGGCCAAGCAGGCCGAAACCAGTGATATCGGTACAGGCATGGGCGCCGGAACTGGTCATCACCTGGGCCGCCTCTCGGTTAAGCAGCGCCATCACCCGACCGATCAATTTCTCCGTGCCGGCCCCGGTCAGCCCGCCTTTGATGGCGGTGGCCAACACCCCGGTGCCGATGGGTTTGGTTAACAGCAACTGATCGCCGGGCCTGGCCCCGGAGTTAAGCAGCAAACGGCTGGGGTGAACGGTACCGGTAACCGAGAGGCCATATTTAATTTCTTCATCCTCAATGGAGTGGCCGCCCACCAGCAGGGCCCCGGCTTCGGTTACCATATCCAGCCCGCCCTTCAGAATATCCCGCAGGATGCTGCAATCCAGCTTTTTTACCGGAAAGGCCACCAGATTCATGGCCAGCAAAGGGGTGCCGCCCATGGCATAAACGTCGCTTAAGGCGTTGGCCGCGGCAATTTGGCCGAACAGGTAAGGATCGTCCACGATGGGGGTAAAAAAATCCACCGTCTGGATCAGGGCGGTCTCGTCATTAAGGCGATATACCCCGGCATCCTCACCGCCGCCGATACCAGCCAGCAGGCGCGGATCATCGGCGCCCGGCACGCCCAACTCCGCCAATACCCGGTCCAGGTCCCCCGGACCCAGCTTGGCGGCTCAACCGGCGGCTTTTACGGTGCTGGTAAGTTTGTGTGCCATAAATAACCTAATAATTGTTCCAGTAATCGTTCAGCAGTGCCGCAGGTTCGGGCAAGCAGCCAAGCGCAGCGTACCCCTGTACGTAAGCTTGGCTGATCGCCCGAAGATGCGGTGCTGCTGAACGATTACTACTCGAGTTCATCGCGGCCTTCCCGGGCCAGCAGATCGCGCACCGCTTCCCGACAGGGTTTATCCTGATAAATCACCTGGTAAACCTGCTCCAAAATAGGCATCTCCACCTTCATTTTCTGCGCCAGGTCCCAGGCTGAGGCCGTGGTTTTGATCCCTTCAGCCACCATCTGCATCTCATCCAGGATTTCCGCCAGGGTCATTCCCTGGCCCAGTTTCAGGCCGACTCCCCGGTTGCGGCTCAGTTCACCGGTGCAGGTCAGCACCAGATCACCCAACCCGGCCAGCCCGGAAAAGGTTAGGGGCTTGGCCCCCATTTTCACGCCCAACCGGGTAATCTCCGCCAGCCCTCGGGTGATCAGGGCCGCCCTGGAGTTGGTGCCGTAGCCCAGGCCGTCGCTGATTCCGGCGGCAATGGCGATGATGTTCTTCAACGCCCCGCCCAGTTCCTGGCCGATCAGATCGGTACCGGCATAGACCCGAAAACGCTCGGTAAAAAACAGTTCCTGAAAAAAACGGGACTCCTCGGCCAGGGCGGCCGCCACGGTGACGGCGGTGGGCAGACCTTCGGCTACTTCGCGGGCAAAACTGGGACCGGCCAGCACCCCCAGTGGATGATTGACCGCCGGTGCCGCCGTAGACCCGGTGTTGCCGGGGCAGGCCTCGGGACCGGGCAGCAAAGATCCGGCCGGGTCTTGGCTTAATTCCTGGGCCATGACTTGGGTCATGGTCAACAGGGTGTCGTTTTCGATCCCTTTGGCGGCGGAAATAATGGCCGTTGCCGGGCTAAGGTGGGGAATAAGTTGCCGGAAAACGGCTCGGAAGCCATGGGAGGGAACGACCATCACCACCGCCTGACAGCCGGCCACCACGGCCGGATCGGCACCGGGAAAAATATTTTCGGGCAGGGAAAAGTCGGGCAGGTAGCGGCTGTTGCGACGGCTTTGGCGCATCTCGGCCACCCGCTCCGGGGTGTGGCCCACCAGCTCGACCGGATAACCCTTTCTGGCCAGCACCAAGGCCAGAGCGGTTCCCCAGCTGCCGGCTCCCACCACCGCTATTCGTTCCGCCGCCGGCAGTACCATAACGCTTATTTTTCCCCGTTTTCCGGTTCGTTTTCAGGCTCGGTTTCAGGCTCGTCTTCGTCCTCTCCGTTGACCGATTCGGCCAGGCGATCCAGCGCCACCACCTTTTCTTCCGCCCCCAGGTTGAACAGCCTGACTCCCTGGGTGTTGCGGCCGATTACCCGCAGGTCTGTCATGGGCATGCGGATGATCTGGCCGGCGTTGGTGATCATCATCACCTGGTCTTCATCGGTGACCTGCAGCATGCCCACCACCGCGCCGTTGCGTTCGCTGGCTTTAATCGCCATCACGCCCTTGCCGCCCCGGCGAATCAGGCGATATTCATCAACCAGGGTACGCTTGCCGTAGCCGTTTTCGGTAACCACCAGGATGGAAGTTTCCGGGTCACCGGAAAGCACCGATACCCCTACCAGTTCATCGGCCGAGCCCAGGTTGATCCCCCGCACCCCGGTGGCGCCGCGCCCCATGGGCCGGATATCGCCTTCATGGAAACGGACCGCCATACCCTTGCGGGAGAGCAGCAGGATTTCGTTATCGCCGTAGGTAAGGGCGGCGGCCAGAATTTCGTCGTCTTCACGGAAGGTCAGGGCAATTTTACCCCGCCGCACCGGCCGGCTGAATTCTTGGATGGTGGTTTTCTTGACCACTCCTTTCCTGGTGGCCATCAGGATGTAACATTCCCTGCCTTCCGGCACCTCAAAGGACTGCACCGGCAGAATCGCCGCCAGTTTTTCCTCCGGTGCCAGATCCAGCAGGTTAACCACCGCCTTGCCCCGGGCCAGCCGCCCGGCTTGGGGAATTTCATAAACCTTGCGCCAGAAGACCCGGCCCCGGTTGGTAAAAAAGAGCAGGGTGTCGTGGGTGGAAGCCACATGCATCCAACTGATAAAGTCATCATCGATTCCGCCCGCCCCGCGAATCCCCTTGCCCCCACGGCGCTGGGCCCGGTACAAATCCACCGGGTTGCGCTTGATGTAACCGGCATGGGTTACGGTAACCACCATATCTTCGCGGGCGATCATATCTTCGGGGAGAATTTCGTCGGGGGCCTCGATGATCTCGGTGCGCCGCTCATCACCGTACTGTTCCCGGATGGCTTCGAACTCCTGGCGAATGATCTGCAGCACCAATGATTCATCGGCCAGTACCCGGCGCAGCCATTCGATCTCTTTCATCAGGGCCTGGTACTCCTCGATGATCTTTTCCCGCTCCAGGCCGGTTAAGCGGTGCAGCCGCATCTCCAAAATGGCCTGGGCCTGGATGGCGCTTAAGGCGAAACGGTTGATCAACCCTTCCCGGGCCTCGTTGGGGTTGGCCGAAGATTTGATCAACTCCACCACCTCATCCAGATTGGTGATGGCGATTTTAAGACCTTCCAGAATATGGGCCTTCTCTTCGGCCTTGCGCAGATCATGGGCGGTGCGCCGGTAGACCACGGTTTTACGGTGGAGGATAAAGTGCTCCAGAATCTGGCGCAGGTTAAGGATCTCCGGCCGATTATTAACGATGGAAAGCAGGATGATCCCGTAACCGCGCTGCAAGGGGGTCATCTTGTAGAGCTGATTGATGACCACTTCAGCGTTTTCATCCTTTTTCAAATCCAGCACGATCCGCATGCCCTGACGATCGGATTCGTCCCGCACTTCGGAGATCGATTCAATCTTTTTCTCCTTGACCAGCAGGGCAATCCGCTCGATCAGGGTGGTTTTGTTCTGCTGGTAGGGAATCTCGGTGATAATGATGGACTCCCGGCCGTTTTTCTGCTTTTCCACCTCGCAGCGGGAGCGCAGCATCAGGGAACCGCGACCGGTTTCGTAAGCCTCGCGGATCCCCGCCCGGCCACAGATATAGGCGCCGGTGGGAAAATCCGGACCGCTGATATGCTCCATCAAAGCGCTGACCGTAATGTTGGGATCTTCGATCATGGCGATCAGGCCGTCGATTACCTCCCGCAGGTTGTGGGGCGGAATGTTGGTGGCCATCCCCACCGCGATGCCCGCCGCGCCGTTGATCAGCAGGTTGGGGATGCGGGCCGGCAGAACCAGCGGTTCCGTCATGGAGTTGTCGTAGTTGGGAACAAAATCGACCGTCTCTTTATCGAGATCGCTGATCAGATCCTGGTCGATTCTGGTCATCCGGGCTTCGGTGTAACGCATGGCCGCCGGCGGGTCGCCATCCACCGAACCGAAGTTGCCCTGGCCGTCCACCAGGGGGTAGCGCATGGAAAAACTCTGGGCCATCCGCACCAGGGTATCGTAGACGGCGGAATCGCCGTGGGGGTGATACTTACCGATTACATCGCCGACGATACGGGCGGATTTTAAGAAGGGGCGGTTATAGTAGTTGTTCAACTCGCGCATGGCGAACAACACCCGGCGATGAACCGGCTTCAAACCATCCCGCACATCGGGCAGGGCCCGGCCGATGATTACGCTCATGGCGTAATCAAGGTAGGATTTGCGCAGTTCTTTTTCGATGGAAATGGTGGGCGGCAATGCCGGTTTATCTGTTTCAACCATGAGAAATCAAAACCTTACCTTTAAATTATCGGAAAATCCGGGCTGTAAGCCTGTTACTTAAACAATCTGTAACAGTTAAATATTTTAAAAAAATTAAATATCCAGGGAGGAAACTTCCAGGGCGTTGCTCTGGATGAAATCCCGCCGCGGTTCCACCTTATCCCCCATCAGGGTGGTGAAAATCTCGTCCGCCCCCTCGGCGTCGTCGATGGTGACCTGCAGCAGGATCCGGTTTTCCGGGTTCATGGTGGTGGCCCACAACTGTTCCGGGTTCATTTCACCCAAACCTTTGTAGCGCTGCAAAGAACTGCCCTTGAAAGATTCACTGCGAATGCTCTCCAGCATCTCTCGCCAGGAGTTGACCTCGATTTGCTGGTTTTTGACCTCCACGGTAAATTTACCGTCCAAATAAGGGCTTACCCGGGGATAGTGTTTTAAAACCTGGCGGTACTCGGGCAACAGGGGAATCTGTGGGCCCACGGTGACCAGCAGGTGGGCCTTATCCTTAAGGGCCGCGTCGAACTCATAACAACTGGGCCGCCAGCGGCAGGGCCGGATATTGCCCAGAATAAACTTCTCCCCGCTCAACCGCTGGTGCAATTGGTTCAACAGCGGCTCATTTTCAAACTGGTCGGCGGAATGGACGTTTTCGGTCACCAGAAAGCGCAGGATATCTTCCCAGAGGTTGCTTCGCTCCAGGTATTCCACCAGCCGCTGGTAATGGGAAAGATCCTTGAGCAGCGCAACCAGCTCCTCCCCTGCCACGGTCCGCCCATCTTCCGTGTTGACACTGCACATGGTGCTGGCCTGTTGAAAGAGGAAACTGTTCAGGGAATAATCATCCAGGAAAAACTTTTCCTTTTTACCCCGGCTCAGCCGGTAGAGCGGCGGCTGACCGATATAGACGTTACCATTTTCCACCAAAGGCAGCATCTGGCGGTAAAAGAAGGTCAGCAGCAGGGTGCGGATATGGGCTCCGTCGACATCGGCGTCGGTCATGATGATGATCTTGTGGTAGCGCAGCTTATCGAGGTCGAACTCTTCCTTGCCGATACCGGTACCCAGGGCGGCGATGATCTGTTTGATCTCCTCGCTGCTCAGCACCTTTTCAAAACGGGCCTTTTCCACATTCATGATTTTGCCGCGCAAGGGCAGAATGGCCTGGAAGAAGCGATCCCGGCCCTGCTTGGCGCTGCCGCCGGCGGAGTCGCCCTCCACCAGAAAAATCTCCCGTTTCGCGGGGTCTTTGGTCTGGCATTCGGCCAGTTTGGCGGCCATCAAGACATCCATGCCGCTGCCTTTTTTACGGGACAGCTCCTTGGCCCGGCGAGCCGCTTCCCGGGCCCGGGCCGCTTCCACCGCCTTGCTCAGGATCTTGCGGGCCTCCTGGGGGTTTTCCTCCAGGTAACGGGAAATCTTTTCGTGGCAGATGGAATCGACGATATATTTAACCTCGCTGTTACCCAGCTTGGTTTTGGTCTGGCCCTCAAACTGGGGGCTGGGCACCCGGGTGGAGATAATACAGGTGATCCCTTCCCTTACATCGTCGCCACTCAGTTTTTCCCGCAGGTTCTTGGGTACGATATCGTCGCTGGCATAACGGTTAATACACTTGGTCAGCGCCATGCGGAAACCGGCCACGTGGCTGCCGCCTTCCTTGGTGTAGATGTTGTTGACGTAAGAGTGCAGCCGCTCGGTGTAGCCTTCAAAATACTGGAAGGCCACCTCCACCTGTACGTTGTCTTTTCCCCCCTGAACGAAAACCGGCTCACTGTGCACCGGGGTCCGATTGCGATTGAGATACTCGACGAAAGACTTGATCCCGCCCTTGAAATGAAACTCGTCCTCGGCCCCGGTACGTTCGTCGTGGATTTTTATCTTGACGTTTTTGTTAAGAAAAGCCAGTTCCCGCAAACGGGCCTGGATAATCTCATATTTGAATTCGGTGGTTTCGGTAAAGATCCCCGGGTCGGGCAGGAAGGTAATCTTGGTGCCGCTTTTTTCCGTTTCACCAACCACTTCCACCTCGCCTTCCTTGACTCCGTAGCGGTAGGTCTGGCGATGGATCTTGCCGTTGCGTTTAATTTCGGCAATGGTCTTAAGACTCAGGGCGTTTACCACCGAAACCCCAACGCCGTGCAGACCGCCGGAAACCTTGTAGGTAGAATGATCGAACTTACCGCCGGCATGGAGGGTGCACATGACCAGCTCCAGGGCAGAGACCCCCTCGGTGGGATGGATCTCCACCGGGATACCGCGGCCGTTGTCTTCCGAACTGACGCTGCCGTCTTTGTGGATGGTAATTTTAATCCGGTCACAGTAACCGGCCAGTGCTTCGTCGATGCTGTTGTCCACCACCTCGTAGACCAGGTGGTGTAAACCTTCCTCGGCGGTATTGCCGATGTACATCGCCGGCCTTTTTCTTACCCCTTCCAGGCCGGTTAAAACTTTGATCTGGGCGGCGCCGTAATCGTTGGTCACTGTTTCGTTATCACTCAAGGCTGTGGTTCCACTTTTTTGGTTTTAGGTTCCCAAGCGGTCACTTAACTCAGGTTCAGGTCTGTTGCTTGGCCGATTTGGCCGGTGCCGGCTGACCGCTTACAATCAGAGTTTCATGGGCATGATAACACTGAGATAACCGGGGTCTTTGTCTCCCTGGAGCAGACAGGGGCTTTCCTCGGAATTGATATAGGCCTTTACCTTCTCACTATCCATAACCTGCAGCGCTTCATAGAAATATTTGCCGTTGAAACCTATCTCCATGCTCTCTCCCTGGTACCCGGCGGGAACCTCTTCCCGGGCGCTGCCGTAGTCCATATTCTGGGAAGAGAGGGTTATCTTGTCGTTTTCAATAATGAAATTTACGGCGTTATAGCGATCTTCGGTAAAGATATTAACCCTTTTTAAAGAGTGCATCATCTTCCGCCGGTCAATACCGATATGCTTAGCTTTGTTAATCACCTGGATAATCCCTTTATAGTCGGGAAAATCTCCGCTCATCAGACGAACAACCAGGGTGTAGCCTCCGGCTTTCAGTACCGCCTGTTTTTCTTCCAAACCCAGCAGAACGGTTTCTTCCTCGTCACAGAGCTTGCGAATCTCTTGAATACCCTTCTTGGGAATCAAGATTACTCTATCCATCTCCAACGAACTCAGATCGGTTTCCACTTTGCCCTCCATCATCGACAGCCGATGGCCATCGGAGGAAACCATCCTGAGAAAATGGCCTTCATCCAGGATCTCTTTTTCCAGTAAAATCCCCGCCAGGTTAAAATTATTTTCACCTTCATGGGCCACGGAATAGATGGTTTTATCGATCAAGTCGGTCATCAGGGCGGTGGGTATGGCCACCAGATTATCTTCCCGATAAGGGGGAAAAGAGGGAAATTCATCGGCGGAGATACCGGACAGGCGGCAATCGCTGCTCTCGGCACTGATCTTAACCCAACTGTTTTCCTGCTCCTCCAGGTGAAGATGTTTTTCCTCAGACTCTTTCACCAGTTCAAACAGCTTACGCGCCGGCAAGGTAACGCTGCCGGGTGAAAGAATTTCAGCCGGGATCCGGCAGCGAATCCCAACTTCCAGGTCCGTCGCCGTCATCACCAGGCCTTCCTGGTCTGATTCCAGGAGGATATTGGCCAGTACCGCCAGGGTTCCTTTTTTACCGGTGATGTTTTGCAAGGCGGCCAAAGCGGTGAGAAAATCCAAACGGGAAACGTTGAAGGCGAGAGTCATGATGTTGTCCCTTGTAATTAGTAAGAGAGATGTAATTAAAAAGATATTATGGTTATTAAATTTCGTTGAATTGTGGAATAACCGAATAAACCTTTAAATTATTTATATTTTTTTTCAAAAAAAGCTTTTTCAAAAAAAACCGAAAACCAGGTTTTTGTTTTTTACACAACTTTTCAACATCCAGCCAACACCCCTGGTCGATGGTTATGTTGATAACTTGGTTGGCTCTCTGCTAACCTTTTTTTTATCCATCTTTTCAAGGTTTTTTATACCCCGAAAGATAATCGCAAAAATATACCGGATAAATGGAAAAAAATAAATAATTTTAGGGAAATAAAAATAATAATGAAAAAATTTTTTTCTCAACAAAACCAAATGTTAGATAGTTTTTTCAGTCGAGCGTTGGCTCAAGGAATTTTTCCCGGAGCGGCCTCAGCGGTTATCTTGGGAGATT
Organism: Desulfurivibrio alkaliphilus AHT 2; assembly: GCF_000092205.1. Taxonomy (GTDB): domain Bacteria; phylum Desulfobacterota; class Desulfobulbia; order Desulfobulbales; family Desulfurivibrionaceae; genus Desulfurivibrio; species Desulfurivibrio alkaliphilus. Next base: position 2,445,218 of record NC_014216.1, read on the forward strand.
ACACCCAGCGCCGGAGGATGGTCAACTGCTGGGGTGACACCTCCTATCGGAGTGAAGATAAACAAGCGATAAGTGAAGAAACCTATTTCGATCTGGCCTCGCTCACCAAACCTCTGGCCACCCTGCCGGCCCTGTTGCATTTGATGACCACGGAAAAATTCAACTTTGATACCACCCTGGAGGATTTATTGGTGGTTAAAATGCCGCCTGATAAGCAAAAAATAACCCTTAAGGATATTCTTACCCATCGCAGTGGTTTGGCGGCTTATTTCCCTTTCTACCAAGAGGTTAAAGCGGGCCTTTACCGGCAGGTTAAAAAAGAAATCATTGAACTCATTAGGCAAACCCCTTTGGTTTACCCCCCCGGCAGCCGTTCTTTGTACAGTGATCTTGGTTATATCCTGGCCGGCTTTATCATTGAACAGCTAAGCGGAAAAAACCTAAATACTTTCCTGGATGAAAATATTTACCGGCCGCTGGGCTTGGAAAAAAAAATATTTTTTAACCTTACCGGCCGGATAAGACCGGGAATATATGCCGCCGGAGAATACTGCCTGTGGCGACGACGGGTGCTGCGGGGTGAGGTGGGGGATGAAAATTGTGCCCTGCTGGGAGGAGCGGCAGGACATGCCGGCCTTTTTGGTTCCATTACCGGGGTGATGCAGTTGTTGGAGTACCTGTTTGATCTTGGCTGGGAAGAAGAGAAAATACCAGCGGAAAAAAAGTTGTTTAAAAGTGAAATCTTACGCCGGTGTTGCCGAAAGTGGGATCTAACTGGAACAAACACCTGGGCTGTCGGGTTTGATACCCCATCGCCAAGAAACTCTTCCGGAGGGCCTTATCTGTCGGGAGAGAGTATAGGTCATCTGGGCTATGCCGGAACATCTTTCTGGTTGGATCCTCAAAAAAAAGTAATCCTGGTGCTGCTCACTAACAGGGTCCATCCTTGCCGCAGTAACAATAAGATAAAAAAAATCAGGCCGCGCTTTCATCAGTTGGTGATGGAGCAACTGGAATTAACCCATATGTAAAAAAAAGAAAGAACAATCATTTTATTAAATCACTGAAAATATGGGGCTATTTTATATTTCTCTTAAAGAGAAAAATAAGATTTTTTTTACAACGGACCTTTGTACTAACTGGTTTTGAAAAGGTTTTTTTTGTAAACAATTAAGAATTATTTTTAAGTAAATTCAAGCGCGATAACAATTTTTAGGTTGACATGGTTTTTCCTTTTTCACTATAGCTGACTCCCGAGGGTTTTCATTTTCTGTGTTGTCAGGAAGTGAAACGTGAGGTTGCAGTAACAGGAGGAGGGTTGTAAAGCCATGGACTTTTTTTGCCGTCGGCTGCGCTTGGTTAGTAGACCACCAGGTGGTCCACCGTTATCCCCTACAGGTCCAGCAAAAACCTTATTTCCTCTTTCCGAATTTTCTTTTCTCCGCACCTTCTTCCCTCTTTCTTTTTTTCTCTGTCTGTTCTGTCTGCTCTTTCTTTTTTCCTGCCGTGGCGATTCCGATGGTTCCAAATCTGCAGCTGATCATGTAATCGGCGACGTTCGCGAGACCAGCGCCGTGGTAAACGCCCAGGGAGAAATCTCGTTTACCGGCAGCGGCGAATTTTCCGGCTTGATGGTCAGTGCGCAAAATCTCACGATGGCCGCCGGCGGTCGCCTGCTCATCGAACTTGATCCGGCGCCGGTCAGGGAAAACGGGTTTATCCCGGTGGGTAATCTTTATACCCTTACCCTCTTCGACTCCGATGGTAACGAAGTGGCCGGCAACGGCACGGTGATGGTGGAGATTCCTTACCGGGAAAGCGTGGTGGAGGCCCAGGGGCTGGCCGATGAATTGCTCCTGCTGCATGACGGTCAGCAAAGGAGCTCCAGTCATATCGCTGAGCGGGCGGTACTGGTTGCCACCTTGGATGGTTTTGGCCGCTTCGTGGTGGCAATCCGGGATACCCCCCCCACCGCTAAACCCCACCCCCTACCCTTGATTGAAGTGGGTTGGGACGGATATGCCGATGCCGAGCAGGTTTTAAAAAACGGCGATCCCATTGCCGATCCCTTGCGGGGAATCAAGGTGGCGCAACTGGGCGAGCGGGTGCAGTTACAGGGGCGGGAAACCGATATCAGTCATAAAAATTACCCCGCTTACGACTGGGAGCTGTTGAGCAAACCGGAAGGTTCGGCAGCGCAACTGACAGGCACCGGCCGGGAAGTGGAAATTATCCCCGACTTGGTGGGCCGCTATATCGTGCAACTGACCGTCGCCGACGATCAGGACAGTATCACCATTACCGCCGGCAGTTACAGTTATGTGGAGCAAAACGGGGAAATTACCAGTTACTGCAGCTTTTGCCATGCCGGACAGTACGTTGGTGCAGCCTACAAGGATATTTACGGCCGTGACACCCTGCGTGACCTGATTACGCCCTGGCAGGAGTCCAACCATGCGGCGGCATACGATAATCTTGACCCAGTTGATCGCCTTGACCCGGTATGTCTCAACTGCCATACCACCGGCTTTCTGGTCACCGAGCGCAACGCCACTGCCTATGACCCGGGTTGGGGTTTTGCCGACTTTTTTTACGATGCTGACGGAAGCGGTAAAACCGCCGCCGATGCTCCCCACTTGCAGGGGGTGAACTGTGAATCCTGCCACGGCCCCGGCGGTCGGGACGGTACCCCTCCCGACAGCACCGGCTTTCAGCACCCTTACCAGGCCAGCCTTAGCCAAGGCCCCTGTATGGCCTGCCACAACATCCGCCCCGATGAGCAGATCAGCGGCCGGGACTACTACTATGCCTGGGAAGGGGACCTCCATGTCAACGCCCATTACGTGGTAGACGGCCGGATTCGGGTGGTGGATACCTATCCCTGCTACCATTGCCACGTGGGTCAGTATTTCATCGGCCGGATGCATGGCAAGACCCTGGAACCCGAGGTAATCGAGCAACCGGAGGGGATCACCTGCGTGGTCTGTCACGACCCCCACGATGAAAGTGGCTATGGCTATCAGTTGCGGCTGGCCGGAGAGGTTGCGGTGCAACTTAAGGCCAACAGCACCTCTGATGATTTCATTGAAATGACCTTTGATGCCGGTACTGCGGCGGTCTGTTATTCCTGCCACAACGCCTACATTACCCTGCCGGCGGTGGGGGAGGACCTGCATGGCAACCAGGCGGAGATGATGGAGGGAATCGGGGGGTACACTTACGGCGAGGATATTGCCGGCCGGACCCACGGCGAAGTGCTGGTGGGAGATAAATGTGTGGCCTGCCATATGATGGCCGAACATCCCAGCGAACCCGGTAAAAAAGTGACTACCCACCAGCGGCGGCTGTATGACGGTGAAGATATGTTTGCCGCCGATGACTACACCGTTATCGGCTGCAAGGATTGCCATGTCGGTGAGTACGCCCTGCCGGCGGAAGGCAACCGCTTTGATTACGGTGGCCGCATGAGCGAGATCAGGGATCGGCTGCAGGAGTTGCAACAGCGGATCAACGAGGTGGCCGGCCGGGAGGATCTGCAGTCGCCGATTATCCATAACTATGCTCAGAGCCTGAGCGGTAACAGGCTGGAGTCGGTAAACCGGGCGGCCTACAACTACCTGTTTGTTAAACGAGACGGCAGCTTCGGCCTCCACAACTATCCCTATGCGGCGGAGTTGCTGCGCCTGAGCCTGGAAGACCTGGAAGGATACTGATGAAGATTGCATCCGGCAAAATCGGAGTTTTCTCCCTCATCCTGCTGCTGGTCTTTCTGGCCGGTAAGACCGTAACCGGTGCCGAGGTAAGCGGCAGATACACCATGGGTTACGAGGATCGCGAAGTGCGCGACGGCAGCCGGGAGTCGGTGATGGTCAATTACCTCTCCTTTGAGGCCAAACGCCTGCCGGTGACCAACCTCTCGGTACATGGCTTCAGCAAATACGCCTATGAATGGCAGCGGGGCGATTCCGCCACCGGCATTTACTACCTCTACGGCAACCACCGCACCTTTGAGGGGCGCAACGATTTATTGTTCGGCCGTTTCCCCTTGGAAAGCCACCGTTTTCTGACCCTGGACGGCGTTCATTTCACCCAGCGCCCGAACCGGCCCTTCGGTTATTCACTATACCTGGGCCAGCCCCGTTACATGGAAATTCACGATGATCGCTTCGAGCGCCAGTTCCGGGATTCCGGCGATTACCTGGCCGGCGGCAAGATCTTCCTCCGGGGGGTGGAAGGGGTGCGGGCCAACGCCTCTTATTCCCGGGAAGGCGGGGGTGGCGACGTCTACCGGGAAATTATCGGCGTCGGCGGGGGTAAGGATTATTACTTTACCCGGCGCCAGGAAGAACGGGATGAGGTGATCGTGGCCGTGGACGGCAGCCTGGATTACAACCCGGATCAGTCGGCGGTGGACCGCCTCAGCGCCCGCCTGTTCGTGATTTATCCCCCCCGGCTGCGGGTCGTGCTCCAGGCTGATCGCTACGATGTGCGCGACAATTATCCCGCCGACCGGGAGTTGATCATCACCCTGTTCTCCACCGGCCGTGAGGATCGGGCCAAGTATACCGTCACCTACGACTGGCGGCCGGAAATCGCCTTTTATCAGAGCTCGGTTTTTACCGAACTGGAGATGCCCGACGGCGCCTGGCGCCGGGGTCGGATCGTGAAAGGCGGGGTTATTGGCGATTACCGCGAATCCCGGGGTGTGCTGTTCGACGCCGGCCTTTACCATTTCAACAGCCACCTCAGTGAGGCCAATGGCCTGGCCTTAAGTGTCGATTACCAGTACGATCAGGTCTGGAACCTGCTGGTGGGCCTGGAACTGGTTCGGCTCAGCAAACCCCTCCGGGACGAAAAAAACGCCAGGAGCGTCAATGTTGAGCTGGGTTATAAGCCGGGTGACCGGTGGAAGCTGGCCGGTTACCTGGAACGCAGCGATAACCCTGAGTACCGCAACGATTTTCGGGTCGGGCTGCGGTTTGATTACCTCTTCGGCTTTGCCCTGGGCAGGGCCGCACAAAGGGTTGGCCCATGAATTTTTCCGGTAGAAATACAGCCTTGATTATTCTCAGCCTGCTGGTCATGGCCGGCTGTGCCGGTCTGATTGCCAGGACTCCGACCCAGCAGTTTGACCACGATATCCATGTCGATAGCCTGGTGGAACATGGTTTCGGCTGCCTGGACTGCCATTACTTCACCACCTTGGAGGAACAGGAGTTTCCCAAGGTCTTCGCCGTTTCCGAAGAGGCGTTGTTTGGCACCATGACCATTTGCCATTACTGCCATGTCGATCCGGAAACCCGCGATCTGGCCGCCACCCAGGAATGCATGGCCTGCCACACCGAGATGGATGACATCCGCCCTCCCACCCACCTGCACGACTGGACCAGGGACCATGGCCTGGATGCCCGCAACGATCGTCAGACCTGTGTCTCCTGCCATAATAATCCGTCGTTCTGCAACGATTGCCACACCCGGCGGGACACCAATTTCAACGTGGTTCATAGCAGGTCTTACCGTTACTTTCATGGGATTGAGGCCCAGATCGACCCGGCCTCCTGCAACGCCTGCCATACCGCTAATTTCTGTATCGACTGTCACAGCGGCAGAAGAAGATTCTAAACCGGACCACAGTTATGATTAAGGAAGGCATGAACATACGGGGGTGGCTGACGGGGGCCGGATTACTGGCGACGGTAATGGTGCTGGTCATGGTCCTGGATTACGCCAGGGCCGGCGATACCCCCCTGGCGGACATCGAAGCGGAGCTGACCAGGTCTTTCGGGGCGGAGTTTTACCGGGAAGATCCCCATTGGCGGGCCAACGCCTGCGGGGCCTGCCATGCCGCCCGGCCGGACCGGCAGCAACTCTATCTGCTGGGAGACGGCAACACCACCTGCACGGTCTGCCATACCCGGGGCCGGGCCAGTCGGGAACCCCATCCGGTGGGCGGGGTGGATTCCGAGGCGGTGACCATTCCGGCGGAATTTTCCCTCGATGACCAGGGACGGACCACCTGTTTGACCTGTCATGACCATACTCCGGCTTGTGAGCGGCGTGACCGCCGGGAAAAAGTTAACTTCCTGCGACCGGTGCCGCCGACGGTGGAAGTGGTGGCGGGTGAACCGGAACTGCTGAATTTCTGCTACAGTTGTCATCACCGGGAAGATGCCGAAGGTTACAACCCCCACGAGGGTCAGCTTGACCCCATCGGGGCCGTTGAAGAGCGGCGCTGTCTCTTTTGCCACAGCCAGGTACCGGACCCCGAGGCGGAACCGGCCCGGGATTATCAACTGCGCAAGGAAATGTCGGTAACCTGTATCGGCTGCCACCTGCTGACCCCCCATGCCGGGGCCGCCGAACACCTGGAACAGCCATCGGAAAAAACCCTGGCGGCGGTGCAACAGGCGGAACAGGAACTGGGAGTGGTGCTGCCCCTGGATGAAAAAGGTCGGGTTACCTGCGCTACTTGCCATAACCCGCACGAAAAAGGGGTTTTTCCACCCTCCCATCCTGCCGGCAAGCGCTACGACGAAGAGCAACTGCCGCCGGAGGTTTATCGCAAATATGAGCAGATGGTCCGTCCCGGCAAGCCGGTGCGGCGGGATTTTCGTCTGGGGTTGCCGGATTTTCGCAGTGAGGTGCGGCCTGTCAGTGAACTTAAACCGGAAAGGAACATGCGATTGCCGGCCCGCGAGGGAACATTATGCGCGGCCTGTCATGGTGCAGGAGGAATTGACAGATGAGGTTGAGCGGAAAGACATTACCGGCCCTGGGGGCGCTGTGCTGCCTGCTGCTGGTCTCCCTGGCCTGGAGCCAGGAGGCGGCGGCGGATCGCTACTATCACGCCGATGCGGAAAACTGCATGATGTGCCACAAATACCCGGGCCTGTCCAGGGTGGACGATAACCGGGAATTGCGCCTGCTGTTCATTAACGAACGGTTGCTGGAGCATGGACCCCATTACCGGGTGCAGTGCGGCGATTGCCATAGCGACATCGACATGGTTCCCCATACGCTGCCGGTGGAGGAGGTCAACTGCCTCAAGCAGTGCCATATCGTAGAGCCCTCCACCGGGGAGCGTTTCAGCCATGAGCGGATCCAGGATTTCATGACCCGGGGCGCTCACTCCCGCTACGATGAAGAGGGCAACCTGAAAAAGTACGCCGACGATATGCCGGGCTGTATCGACTGCCACCGGGAAGAGCCCATGTACCAGCCCATGACCTACTTCAAGGGTGATGCTTACGAGGGCCTCGATGAACAGGCCATGGAGCGCTGTATCTCCTGCCATGAAGGGGAAGGGTTCACCGAGTCCTTTTACAAGCATGTCAGCAGTCGCCTGGAGCATACCCGCTCCGCCGATGTTATCGAGCAGATGTGCGCCAACTGCCACGACAACCCGGATATCATCGAGCGCCATGGCCTTAAGCGGGCGGTTTACTCCTATAAGTATACCTTCCACGCCAAGTGGACCGCCTTCGGCGGCCGCACCCAGCCTGACTGTACCGACTGCCACAGCAACCGCGGTGAGTCGGTGCATCTGATTCGCAGCCAGGAAGACCCCCTGTCTGCCATTCATCCCGACAACCGGCAGGCCACTTGCAGCCAGATCGGCTGCCATGAAAACGCCGGGCCTTACGTGGGCGATATCGGGGTTCATATCGACACCCACTTGCCGGAGTTCATAGTCGAGCGCTACGTATACTACATGTTCATCGTGCTTCTGGCCGGCGTACTGATCGGGGTTTACGTGCTGATGATTCTCGAGCAGATTCGGGGCCTTTTCCCGAATGCCAGTTTGATCAAAGAAAGGGACAAGAATCATGACAAGTAGCGGCAACGATAACCAACGGCCCATGACGGAGCTGCCCGTTTCTCCTTATGAGTTCCGGAGAAACCGGATCTATGTCTACAACGGCGAGAAGTTTTTCTTCCGCTTCAGCCTGCACCAACGGATCCAGCACATCTGGCTGGCCCTGTCGGTACTGATTCTGATCCTCACCGGGTTTCCCCTGAAGTTTCCGGACTCGGCTTTCTGGCAGCAGGTCTTCGCCCTGCTGGGCGGGATCGAGATGGCTCCCATCCTGCATCGGATCGCCGGGGTGGCCCTGTGTACGCTGTTTGTCTACCACATGATCTACTTCATCGCCCTTTTTTACCGGGAAGACATCAAGCCCATGCGCCAGCGCGGCGAGTTCTCTCTCTGGAACGCCCTGGTGGCCTTTTACAACATCCCGATGATTCCCCATGTAAAAGACGGCACCGACCTGGTGGATTACGTAAAATACCACCTTTTTATCAGCGACAAAAAACCCCGTTACGATAAGTTCATGTGGAAGGAGAAGTTCGACTACTTCGCCGTCTACTGGGGTACCCCGCTGCTTGGTCTGACCGGCATCTTCATGTGGAACCTGGAATTCTTCTCCCATTATCTGCCCGGGATTGTTTTCAACATCTCCTACATCGCCCATACCGACGAGGCCCTGCTGGCCGCCAGCTTCCTGTTGGTCTGGCATATCTACAACACCCATCTGCATCGCCACAAGTTTCCCATGGGCCGGGTATTCATCACCGGTTACCTGTCGGAACACGACATGATCGAGGAGCATTACGACGAGTACGTGGTGATGATGAAGGCCGAGGGCCTGGAGCATGAAATCAAGGGCCAGTATGATCCCAGCGAGCATGAGCACCACTGGCAGGAAAGAAAGTCCACCAAATTGATCTTTGGTGGGGTCATTTCCGCGGTTTCCGTGGTGCTGATCTGGATGATCCTGGATCTCTCCATCTACAGCTCCCACGGCTTTTTCCCCCGGGAGCGGCCCAAGTTGATTGAACCGCCGCCGCAAACGGTGCTTGAAGAGGTGCGGCTGGAGGGCATCAGCGCCTTGGAAGGATTCAACAACAAGGAGGAGTACCGGGGCTACCGGCTGGATTCCATCGAGGGCTTGAGCGGGCACTTCCATAACGTGGGCATCGACATCGCCTCGGACCGGCACTCCTCCTGTGTGGCTTGCCATGGTGACCTGGTGCATGAGGATATCGAAGAGATCCGCTCCTACATTAACATGCATACCTTCTACTTTTCCTGCGAGGTGTGCCATGTGCCCCAGCACCAGAACGGGGAAGAGCTGTTCAGCACCTTCCGCTGGTTCTCCAAAGATGACGGTGAGGTCCAGGAAGAGGCCTTTGGCTGCGATACCCGGGTGGAAGAGCGGGTCGAATGCCGCATCTCCCCCTTCGTACGGCGTAACGGCCGGCTGGAGCGCTTCGACGGACCCGATCTGGCCGCTTTGAGCCTTGAATATCAGGAGCTGCAGGCCACATTAAGCCGTGGTCAGCGGGTGGATTATCTGCGCCGTATCCACGACGGCCTGACCCCGGAGCCGATTTCCTGCCGGGATTGCCACGATCCGGAGATCCAGTACCTGCCCATGCGGGAGTTGGGTTACTCAGAACACCGGATCAGGGAGTTGACCGGTACTGCCATCCTGGGTTTGCTGGAAAAACACGACCAGGAAGAGCGTTTTCACCTGCCCCAGCTTTTCTCACCGCGCCGGGAGGGTCGCTGATGTATACCTGTTGGAAGGTAAGCCGAGCAGGGGCGAGTGTAAGCGATAAGCTGCGAGTAATGTTCTGGTTTGCCGCGCTGCTGCTGGCCGGGGTGATGCTGCTGGCCATGGGGCCGAGTTCGGCCCTGGCCTCCCTGAACTACGAGAAGATCGTGGTGGAGTTTGATTTTGCCATAGAACAGGGGGCTGGCCAGGCTCTGGAGCAACCCACCGATCTGAGTGTCGTCGATGGCGAGCTTTATGTCCTGGATGGCATGAACCACCGGGTGGCGGTTTTCGATCTCGACGGCAACTATCGCCGCCAGTTCGGCAGCCCGCGCGAAATTCCCCGGGCCATCGGGATCTGCGCCAGCGGCGAAGGGGGGGTTTACGTGCCGGATGCTGAAACCGGGCGCCTGCTGGCCTATTCAGCCCGGGGCGAGCTGTTGAGAAGTTTTAACGTCGCCCCGGTAAGGGAAGGAGAAAAGCCGGATATCACCGATTGCGTGGTCTCCCCGGCTGGAGAGATTTTTCTGGCCGACAATAACAACCACCGAGTTCAGGTCTACAACCGGGAAGGCGAAAGGCTCCGTCACTGGGGGCGATTCGGGGAAGCCGGCAATGAGTTCCGGTTTCCCGCCACCCTGGATATCGATGCTGACGGGGTAATATTTGTGGTGGATGTGATCAACAACCGGGTCAAAGGTTTTCGCGCCTCCGGGCGGCCGGCCCAGTGGCTGGGGGGCTGGGGGATCACCCCGGGCCGGCTGTTCCGCCCCAAAGGGGTTTTGGTGGTGGGCGACAGGGCCTTTGTGTCCGACAGTTATACCGGGGTGATCCAGGTTTTTCGGACGGCCGGCGGTTTGGTGGGCATCCTGGCTGATTCCCAGGGTGAAAATATCCGCTTTCGGACCCCCACCAACATGGTCTTCGCCAATAATCGCCTCTATGTGGTGGAACAGCTGGAAAACCGGGTAAGCGTATGGAGATTGGAACCATGAGCGGACTTGGGCGGAACAGGGTAAAAACAGCATGCTGCCGAAGGTTCTGGACTCCGGTTCTGCTAGCCATGTCGGTTTGGTTGCTGATCATCACTGCTCAGGCCCAGGCCCAACCTGTCGGTTCTTTGCTTGAAGAATCATCCAAGCGGGAGTGCGCCGTCTGTCATGTTATGTGGATGGACGAGTTCAAACAGGATGTTGAAACCCTGATCCCTTGGGTGGGTGACAATGTGTTAATGAAAAACACCTACGGCGTGGTCAGTGATGAGGATATGTGCTACAGCTGCCATGACGGTTACATCGCCGATGACCGGTACGTCTGGACCGGTAAACGGCATACGGTGTTTGAAAAACCATCGGAGAAGGTGGAGATTGATGAGCGACGCTTCCCATTAAGCGTCAACGATGAGATTTACTGCGGCACCTGTCACACCATCCATTCGGCCCAGTCCGGGGAAGTTGAAGAGTTGAGTTACGATCTTTTTTTACGCATGGAAAACCCCAACTCAGAGATGTGCATGGCCTGCCATCAGGATTATGACGCCGGTCCCGCCAAGGGACGCCACTCCATCGGTGAGGAGATAAAAAAGGGTTTCCCCTCGGATTTGAGAGAAATGCGCCTGCGGCCGGGGCGGAAAATGACCGATGAGGTCATCTGTAACTCCTGTCACGTGGTGCATGGGGCCAAACAGCAGGAGAGCCTTTTGCCGGTGGCGGCAGGGATGGCCAACTTCTGCGGCCAGTGCCATGAAGACCAAAATATCCGACGGGCCGGCGAAGGTGATTTTCTGGCCCACGTGATGGATGTGGAGTTTGATCAGGCCGAATTCCCCGCCACCCTGGAAGAAGCCGGCGCCTGGCTGGAAGACGACCGGCTGACCTGCCAGTCCTGTCATAATATCCACCAGGCGCAGGACGATCAGGCCCTGCTGGTGATGGTCCCGGGCCGGGAATCGGATCTTTGCCTCTCTTGTCATGACAACAAAAAGGTGATCAAAGACACCCCCCACAACCTGCTGATCACCGATCGTGAATTGCGGCTGAAAAACCTCAACCGGCAGCATGTGGAAGATGCCGGCCTGTGCGGCATCTGTCACAGCGCCCACGGCTGGCAGCAGGAGATGAGGGTCGGCGAGGACCCGGCCACCGAGGCCTGCAACACCTGCCACGGCCCCGGCCGCGGGCGGATGGAGATGGAACTGGCCGGACCGTACAGCCATAGCGTCGGGGTCGATCTCGAAGGCGCCAGCCCCCGGGATGATCATGGTCTGCCGCTTTACAACCACGACTTCACTCCGGGTGACAAGGTTTACTGCAACACCTGCCACGATTCCCACCAGTCGTTGGGGCAGGTTTACGGCACCCTGGAAGGGCGGGATGAACGGGGTCTGATCTCCACCCGTTTTTTGCGGGTGGAAGACTTCACCGAGATGTGCTCCCGCTGCCATACCGAGCAGATGGTGGTGGAAGGAGCCAACCATGATCCCCGCCTGTTTGAACTGGAATACCGCAATATCCGCGGCGAGTTGCCGGGGATGAGCGGCGCCTGCGGGGCCTGCCATTTGATGCATGAAGGGCCGGAGCCGGTGGGCTTTGCGGTGGCGCCGCCGGAGGTGAGTTATCCCGAGGCCATCAGCCGCAACCCGGAAAACTTCTACTGTCTCTCCTGTCACGAGGAAAACCGGGTGGGCCGGGAAAAACTGATCGGCGAAATCAGCCATCCCATGGGGGAAAAGCCGGCCATTGGCGAGAGCAGCGAGGAGCTGGCCGAGCTGGAAATCACCTGCCTCTCCTGCCATGATGTCCATCGCTGGGCGCCCGGCCAGACCGAACCGGGTCCGGGCTACCTGATGGAAGGGGATGTGAGCAGCAGCTTCCTGCTCATCGACAACCGCCACGGCGAGCTTTGCGCCCAGTGCCACAGAACTCCGGCCCTGGTCATCGACAGCGACCACGACCTCTCGGCCCATGCCGGCCGGGCCGTCGAGCTGGGGGTTTGCGAACAGTGCCATGCCCCCCACAACGCCCACGGCGACCGGCTTTGGGGGCGCGATTTGACCGGCGTGCTGCCCGGGGAGAAGGAGCCCAACCGGCTTTGTCTGGATTGCCATCGGCCCGGTGAGCCCGGCGAGAAATCCCAGGTGAGCCTGTACCGTCATCCGGAGGCCCTGCTGCTGACCGATCCGGCCTTGCTGGCCCGGCTTGATCTGGCTGACCCCGAGGCGACCATGGCGGCGGTGGAGCGGGAATTTGTCTGCGCCACCTGCCACGATCCCCACGTCTGGAGCCGGCAACTGCTGGCCCGGGAGGACAAGGTCGTAACATCGCCCCAGCAGGCCTTCCTCAAGCTGGGCGACCCAGCCGACACCTTCTGTGTGGATTGCCACGGCAGTGAGGTGCGGACCAAATACCTGTTTTATCACGAGGAAAAGGCACGCACCGAAGACAGCCCTTACTACGCCGACGATCCGGTTGGCGCTCTGCGGGAACTGCTGCGGCGATTCCGCGGCAACTAAGCAAGACAGAGGCAGGCGATGAAAAGCTGGAGCAAAATATCCCTGGCGATACTAACGATCTCAGCCGGCCTGCTGCTGGCCGCTTGCGGCGGCAGCAGTTCCCCGGCCAAGGATGATTACGCCCCTCCCGGCACCGGGGTGGCCCCGCGGCTGCTTAACTCCGATGACCACGCCGGTGGTCTGGGTTGGGGTCGCAAGGATTGCCTTACCTGCCATACCATCAACGTGCTGGAGGATCTGCATGCCGAGGTGGAAGGGATCGCCAAAAGCCTGGTACGGCTGGCCGATCGGGTGGGGGGCGATGTCCAGCGTTCCTGCCTGGCCTGCCACGACACCAACGGCCTGGACCCGGTAAAGGGGCGGGAGTGCTTGATCTGCCACGGTAACAACGGGGTTATTGCCGGTGCCGAGCAGTTCAAAAAGGAGCATGCCCACACCATTACCCATATCGGCGGCAGCGCCTTGCGGGATGCCGATTGTGTGGTTTGCCATGAGCGTTCCAACATGGACGGCAACTTCGATCTCAACGAAGACCTGACCCACTTCCGGGCCGGTGTCGCCTATAACAACATCAACGACTTCTGCCTCTCCTGCCATGATCTCGACGGGGTATCCACTCCGGCGGGGGATATTTTACCGCCCCCTTTGCGCTATCCCGAGCTGCCTCAGCAGCCGGTCTTTACCGATCTCAAGCGGGCCTTTATGGGCTCCGGGAGCACCGATGCCGAGCGGCGGGCCACCGCCGATATCCACGGCTTCCGAGCCGGCCAGGATCAGGCCGACAAGCCGGTGGTGTCGGCCGGGCTGCCCAACGTCTACCGGGCCGGATACGACGCCGGGATGACCCTGCGGTGTACCGACTGCCACTTTGTTCACTCCTCCGGCAACCCCTACCTGATCACCGAACGGGCGGATACGGCCAGTGAGTTGACCGAGGCCGCCGCGCTGGAGGCCACGGTTTCAGTAAGCGAACGAAACTTCGAGCAGCTTTGTGCGGTGTGCCACACCCACCAACAGGGCCCGGAGGTGGGCAATAACCTGCGAGGTTCGCTGCACTTTGCCGGTTATATCGGCGACTGCGTCTCCTGCCATTACCATGGGGCCGGTTATATCGCCGATCTCTTTTAACCCAGCGGTAAGCGATCACGGGGCACCATGTGACCTCTTACCCCCGCGAACAGAGATAAAAAACGAAGCCCGCTCTTTCCCGGAAAATATACCGGCAAAGGTCGGGCTTTTTCGTCGATCATGGCCGCTGTTTGCTTGCTCGCCGTCGCTTAGCGCGTCGCCAGTTGCAGGATTTCCTCGATGGACTCCGGCGGATAAAGCTTATCTACCTCCCACAGCTTGGCGGTATCATAAGCGTTGTCCCTGATCAGGGGGATATCAGCGGCGGCTATTCCGGCCTCCTGCAGGGTGGTGGGGCAGTTGAGGCTGGAGAACCATTTTTTCAGGGCCACAATTCCCTCCTCGCCGTCGTGCAAGCCAAAAATTTGGCTGGCGAAGCGCTGGAACTGTCCAGGGTTCTGCGGCCGGTACCACTGCATCCAGGCCGGGATGACGACGGCCAGCCCGGCCCCGTGGGGGATGTCGTAAAGGGCGCTTAAGGAGTGTTCGATCATGTGGTTGGGGAAGGTGTAGGGGCCGACCCCGGCCGGGGTCAGGCCGTTTAAAGCCAGGGTGGCGGCCCACATCATGGAGGCCCGGGCCTGGGCGTGGTCCGGCTGATCACGGATGGTTTCGGCATTTTCCATGATGGTCAGGATCAACCCTTCCACCAGCCGGTCCTGCAAATTGGTGCCCGGCTGCTTGGTGAAGTAGGCCTCGATCAGGTGAGCAATGGCGTCCACCGCCCCGTAGGCGGAATACTCCGGGCTCACCGTATGGGTCAGCTCCGGGTTGAGAATGGACACCCGGGGGTAGACGTGGCTGGTGCCGATGTTGTACTTCTGCCGGGTTTCCTCATTGGTGATCACCGCATTGCCGTTCATCTCGCTGCCTGAAGCGGCCAGGGTAAGTACGGTAAACACCGGCAGGGCGGCGGTGACCTCCCGGCCGGTAAAAAACTCCCAGACATCGACCTCGGCCACTACCCCCACGGCTATCGCCTTGGCCTCGTCGAGCACCGAGCCGCCCCCCACCGCCAGCACCGCCTCCACCCGGTTTTGGCGGACCAAAGCGATGCCTTCCCGAACATGGCTCAGCACCGGGTTGGAAACCACCCCGCCGTGCTCGAAAAACTCGATCCCCTCGGCCTTGAGAGCATCGCTTACCCGCGCCAGCAAACCGCTTTGCTTTACCGAACTGCGGCCATAAACCAGCAGCACCCGGCCGACGGCGGCATCCTTCAGCTCCCGGCCGATCTCTCTTTCCCGGTCGGGACCGAAAATAATTTTGGTGGGATTGTGAAAGACAAAATCATACATGGAAGACTCCTTTGGTAAAATTTCAATCTACAGTCGCAGTAACCATAGGAGCCGGGCGCGGCGGCTGTCAAGCAGATAAATTTCTGGCAAGTTTCCGGCCCGTATGATAACAGCCAAGGAGCGAAATTTTAGAAAATTTTCTTGTGCTGGTCAGTAGTTTAAGGTTGGCTGACATTGTCCATTAATTTAACTTTGTTCATGACCAAAAGATGAGGGTTAATCTATGTTTTTTCGTTTTGTGCAGGTCCTGCTAGCCATGCTTGTCTTTGTTGTTCCGGCGGCCGCCGAGCCCGAAGCCTTGAGTGCAACTGAAGCCGGTGAAGAGAAACTTCGTCGTTGGCTGTACGAGGCCGCCCTCGACCTGGCCGGCAAGGAAGGCAATACGCGGGAGTTTGGCCTGGGTGGCAGCCTGACCGCCGTTTTAAAGGGTCCCGATGATGCCTTGAAGCTGATTGCCGAATATGAGCGCAAGAAAACCGATGGCGAGAAGAGCACCGATCAGATGCTGGGGGTGGTCGACTATGAATCCTTCCCCAGCAAGTACCTGGGTTGGTATATCCGCACGGCGTTGGAAAAAGACGTGATCGAGCGGGTCAAGTTGCGCTCCACTTCCGGTACCGGTTTATCCTACCGGTTGATTAACCAGGAGCACCATACGCTGGTGGCCCGGAGCGGTATCGGTTACCGCTACACCCGCTACGACAACGATATCGAAAACGATTCCGACCCCACCATGGACTTGGGGCTGATTCACCGCTACGAATTCGGCCGGCAATGGAGCTTGCGCAACGAGGTTACCTATTCCCCCAGCCTGGACGATTTTGACGACTACCGGATTCTCCACGACAGCGCCTTGGAAGTCCCGGTGGGCGTCGGCGATTTCTGGAAGCTGCGGATGGGGGTGCGTAACGATTACAACAACCAGCCGGTGGTGGAAGAACGGCTGGACACCACCTACTACACCCGCCTGGTTGTAAGCTGGCAATAGGTAATCGTTCAGTAGCACCGCATCTTCGGGCGACCAGCCAGGCTATTACATCTTGCTGATGGCGTTCAAAAAACGTTCCCCGTAGCGTTCCAGTTTGTACTGGCCCACCCCGTGGATCTGCAGGAACTCTTTATCATCCTTCGGCTGCTGGGTGGCCATGGCCACCAGGGCGGCATCGCTGAAGACCACGAAGGGGGGTACGCCGTCCTGGTCGGCGATCTCCTTGCGCAGGCGCCGCAGTTGCTCAAAGATTTCCCGATCGGCCGCCGCCAGGCCCGCCGGTCCTTTACCGGCCCGGCCGCTTTTGCCGCCGGCGGCCACCGTCGGGCCAGCCTCTGCCGTGGGCGCCGGTTTGGTGCGGGGGCGCCCCATCTGCAAGGTGGCCTCGCCCCGCAGCAGGGGGCGGCTGGATTGATGGAGCTTGAGCACCGAAAAGTTGCCCACGTCCTGCTCCACATACCCCAGGTGAATCAGGTGCCGCAACAGGGCCTGCCAGTAATCCTTGTCGCGGTCGGCGCCGATGCCGTAGGTGGAGAGCCGGTGGTGGCCCAGCTCCAGCAGCCGCTGGTTTTTCGAGCCCCGCAGCACATCCACCACATGCCCCAGGCCGAAGCGCTGGTTGACCCGGTAGATGCAGCTTAAGGCCTTGCGGGCGTCTTCCGTAACCTCCACCATCTCCGGCGGATCCAGGCAGGTGTCGCAGTTGCCGCAGTCGGCGGCCAGAGTTTCGCCGAAATAACCCAGCAGCACCCGGCGGCGGCAGCCGGTGGCCTGGGCAAAGCCCACCATGGCGGCCAGTTTGTGGTTTTCAATCCGCCGCCGTTCTTCGTTCTGGGAATTATCGATCAGCCCCCGGGCCAGGGCCACATCCCCCATCCCGAAGAGCAGCAGGGCCTCTGAGTTGAGGCCGTCGCGGCCGGCCCGGCCGGTTTCCTGGTAATAGCCCTCGATGTTTTTGGGCACGTCATGGTGCACCACATAGCGGATATTGGATTTATCAATCCCCATGCCGAAGGCCACCGTGGCGACGATAAGCGGCAGGTCATCGCGCAGGAAGGCCTCCTGCACCCGGCTTCGCTCTTCGCCGCTTAAGCCGGCATGATAGCTGGCGGCGGCAAAACCGGCCTCCTGCAGCTTGGCGGTGAGCTGTTCCACTCGCTTGCGGCTCAGGCAGTAGATGATCCCCGCTTCCTCCCGGCGGCCGTCGAGGAAATCCAGCAACTGGTTAAAGGGCCTTTTCTTTTCCAGCACCGTGTAGCGGATGTTGGGGCGGTCGAAGCTGGTGAGGTAGCAGCGGGCTTTTTCCAGATTGAGCCGCGCGATGATATCCTTGCGGGTATGGGGCTCGGCGGTGGCGGTGAGGGCGATTAGGGGAATGCCGGGGAATTTTTGCCGCAGGCGGCCCAGTTGGATGTACTCGGGCCGGAAGTCGTGCCCCCACTGGGAAACACAGTGGGCCTCGTCGATGGCGAACAGGGCGATTTGCAGTTCCCGCAGGCGGCCCAGGAAGTCCTCGCTCATCAACCGTTCCGGGGCGACATAAAGCAAATCCAGCTCCCCGCCGTGCAAACGGGCCAGCACCTGCCGGGCCTCCTGCGCTTCCAGGGCCGAGTTGTAGCAGGCGGCCTTGATGCCTTGGGCCTTGAGCGCGTCCACCTGGTCTTTCATCAGCGAGATCAGCGGTGAAACCACGATGGCCACCCCCGGCCGGTGCAGGGCGGGGAGCTGGTAGCAAAGCGACTTGCCGCCGCCGGTGGGCATCAAGACAAAGGCGTCACGGCCGGCCAGCAGGTCTTCAATGATCTCCCGCTGCTGGGGGCGGAAGCTTGCGAAGCCGAAAACATCCTTCAGGGTTTGTTCAATCTGGGGGCACATATTAAATAATTAACCAAAAGGCAACGGATAGCTGGGGCCACTGGGTAAGCTGGTTACGGGGGCAGCGTTGGTCAATGGGGGCAATGACAGAAGAAAAGCGATAGGTTGCCAAAGCCATCTCCGGTCTTGCCCGCCGGGCGCATATTAGCAACCGGTTACCCAATAGTAAAGGGTTGTGCCACCGCTTGAGGCCAACCGCCACGGCCCAGCTTCGTTCCGGGAGGTTGTTTTTTTGAAACCGAACCGCGATACTGGTGTCTGATGCATCATCAGGTGTTAATCAATAACCAGTGAGGAATAAGCAGAAATGAAGGATCTAAAGCGGCCGACCCTCCTCCTTGTCATCCTCTTGGTGCTCTTTCTGGCGCCGGTGGCCTTTGCCCAGGATGTGCACGAGTTCACGCTTGGCAACGGCATGAAGGTGTTGGTAAAACCGGACCACCGGGCCCCGGTGGTGATCTCCAAGGTGTGGTACGGGGTGGGTTCATCTTATGAATACGGCGGCATCACCGGGATCTCGCATGCCCTGGAGCACATGATGTTCAAGGGCACCGACCGCTACCCGGCCGGCGAGTTCTCGCGGATTATTGCCGAGCAGGGCGGACGGGAAAACGCCTTTACCAGCCGCGACTACACCGGCTACTTCCAATTGCTGGCCGCCGATCGCCTGGAGATCGCGCTGAAGCTGGAGGCCGACCGCATGCGCAATCTCACCCTGGATGAAGAGGAGTTCATTCAGGAGATGCGGGTGGTGCGGGAGGAGCGTCGCCTGCGCACCGAGGACAACCCCAACGCCTTGCTATTTGAGCATGTCAATGCCACGGCCTGGCTCAACAGCCCTTACGGCATCCCCGTCATCGGCTGGATGACCGATATCGAGCATTACCGAGTGGACGACCTGCGTCGCTGGTACGATAAGTGGTACGCCCCCAACAACGCCACCCTGGTGGTGGTGGGCGATGTGGAGCCGGAGCAGGTGCATGAGCTGGCGCGGCGTTACTTCGGCCCCATTGAGGCCCGTGAGCTGCCGGAGATCAAGCCCCGGCGCGAGACCCCCCAGCGCGGCGAGCGTCGCCTGGTGGTGCGGGCGCCGGCGCGGGTGCCGGTGCTGCTGATGGGCTACAAGGTGCCGGTGTTGATGACCGCCGAAGAGGAGTGGGAGGCCTACGCCCTGCTGGTGGCCGCCGGTGTGCTGGATGGCGGGGAAAGCGCCCGCCTGGCCCGCCAACTGGTGCGCCGGCAGGAACTGGCCGTGGGTGCCGGTGCGGGCTATAACGCCTTTTCCCGCCTGGACAACCTTTTTACCCTGAGCGCCACCCCGGCCCCCGGCGTCGAGCTTAAGGAACTGGAAGAAGCGCTCACCGCCACCATTGAGCGGCTAAAGGAAGAACCGGTGACGGCGGCGGAACTGGAACGGGTTAAGGCGCAGGTGGTCGCCCGCGAGGTTTATCGGCTCGATTCGGTGCAGGGGCAGGCCATGCAACTGGGGATGCTGGAGCAGGTGGGCCTGGGCTGGAGCACGGTGGATGAGATCACCGACCGGGTGCGGGCGGTGACCGCCGAACAGGTGCAGGCGGTGGCACAGCGCTATTTCCACCGCGAGCAGCGCACGGTGGGCTGGCTGGAGCCCCTGCCCATTGATCCCGACGACCCGCCGGGGTACTTTGAGGGGCATCTGCGATGAGCGGGCAAAACCGTAGGCGATCACGGGGCACCCCACCTTGCGGCGATCAGCCCGTTGAGGAGGGGACAGTTTTGAAAACTGTCCCCGATTACCGAAAAAACCGGAAAACCGAGAAAATGGCGGTAATATAATGAATTCGCAAAGAAAACACCAAACAGGTTGGCAACGGTTGCTGTTCTACTCCCTGCTGGTGCTGTTGCTGACCCTGGCGACCGGCGCCCAGGCAGGGTCGGGGCCGGGGCCGTCGGCAGCGGGGATTGAACACTGGCAGACGGAAAACGGGCTGAAGGTCTATTTCATGGCCGCCCCGGCGTTGCCCATGCTGGATTTGCGCCTGGTCTTTCGCGCCGGCAGCGCCCGGGACGGCGACCAGCCGGGGCTGGCCCGGCTGACCAACGGGCTGCTCAATGCCGGGGCCGGCGACTGGGACGCGGATACCATCGCTGACCGCTTCGAATCGGTGGGAGCCCAGTACGATGCCGGCACCGCGCGCGACATGGCCTATTTAAGCCTTCGCAGCCTGGTCGAGCCCGACTGGCTGGAAAGGGCCCTGACCACCTTCACCACCGTGCTCGGTCAACCCAGCTTTTCCGAGCGCGATCTGGAACGCGCTCGCCGCCAGAGCCTGGTGGCCTTGGAGGCAGAGGCCCAGCGGCCCGGCACCGTGGCCCGGCGCCTTTTCTTCGAGGCGGTCTTTGGCGATCATCCCTATGCCTCGCCGCCGTTGGGCACGCCGGAGAGCGTAGCCGCCATCGACCGTGAACAGGTGCAGGCCTTCCACCGGCAGTTCTACGTGGCTCGCAATGGCGTGCTGGTGCTGGTGGGCGGAGTGAGCCGCGAGCAGGCCAAGGAAATCGCGGCCCGGGTGGCGGCGGCATTGCCGGAAGGCCAGGCGGCGGCGCCCCTGCCGGAGGTCGAACCCGTGGCCGAGGGGCGGGTCATCCGCCAGCCTTTCCCTTCGGAACAGGCGCACATCTTCATGGGCCAGACGGGGATGCGCCGGGGAGATCCCGACTACTTTCCGCTTTACGTGGGCAATCACATGCTGGGCGGCCGTTCCCTGACCTCGCTGCTCTTTGAAGAGGTGCGCAATGCTCGGGGGCTGGCCTACAGCATCAACAGCTCTTTCGTGCCCATGGAAGTGGAAGGGCCGTTCGTCATGGGCGTTCAGACTCAGGCCGCGCAGGCGGACGAGGCCATCCAGGTGATGCGCGACACCTTGGAGCGCTTCCGCCGGCAGGGCCCGGACCCCGAGCAACTGCAGGCCTCCCAGCGCAACATCACCGGCGGGTTTCCGCTGCGCACCGCCTCCAACCGCGACATGGTAAGCAACCTCGCCATGATGGGTTTTTACGGCCTGCCCCTGGACTACTTGCACACCTACAATGACCACATCGAAAGCGTAAGCGCCGAGAGTATCCGCGACGCCTTCCAGCGGCGACTGGATCCCGAAGGCCTGATCACCGTCGTTGTGGGCGGTGAAAACTAAGGTTGAGCCGGGGCTTGGGCGTAGAAACAATAAGGATCCCGGTCATGGGCGGGATCAAGGCCGGAGCTGTAAATAACCGCCTGGCAGCCGCCGCAGGCCGGCAACAGCTTGCAACTGCGGCAGCCGGCGCTGCCGGCCCGGTAGCGTTTTCCGGCCGGAGAATCGTAGGCCGCCGCCAGCCCTTCCCGATAAATATTGCCCAGGTAGGAAGGAAACTTGCGGCAGGCGTGGAGTTCGCCATCTGAAAGCAGGGTCGCGAAGTTAAAACCGGCACCGCAGCCAAAACCGGTGCAGCCGCCAAATGGTTTGCGCCCCTTTTCGTCCCGAATGATATTGATCAGATTGTCCTTGAGGCCCAGCACCGGGTTGTTGCCCGTCTCTTGCATGTATTCCCGCAGAAAAGCCTGATATTCAGCGGGATCGGGCATCAGCAACTGGGCTCCTTCGCCCACCGCCGACAAACGGTTGAAGGTGAAAAGGTCCGCCTTGTCTCGCAGGATTTCACCCAGGGGCAGCACCTGGGCCATGTTGTCCCGGGTAAGGGTTAGCATAACCTGGGAGAAGATCCCCAGCTCTTTCAGGATTGGCAGAAAAGCCAGAACCCGTTCAAAATAGCCGGCCTGGCGGACAAAATCATTGTGTTCCGGCACCCCCTCCAGGCTGACCTGATAGAAGGTGGGCGCTTGGATGGCCACCAACTCCTCCATCCGCTCCCGGGAGGCGGGGTTGCCCAGGATGCCCACCGGGAAGCCCCGTTTAACCGTCTCCCGGTATAGGGTGTTAAATTGGGGGTAGAGCAAGGGGTTACCCCCGGTGAAGGTCACCTTGCCCCTGACCTGGCGGGAATCACAAAAGCTTTCCAACTGATCAAGCACCTGAAAGGCACGCTCCAGGGACATCGTGTGGCGGGAGCTGCGGTCGTAGCAATGCTTGCAGTTCAGGTCGCAGGCCTGGGTAATGTGCCACTGGAGGGTGAACACCCGGGGCGTTAAGAAGCGTTTAAACTCTTTTGTTTGCGGGGTGAATTTCTCCCGGTCCCGTACCAGCAAGGGCTCTGGGGCCAGGATCAGCCCCTTTTTTCTGGCCTCTTCCACCACCCGATGCATATTGGCCACCGCCACCCCAAACTCCAGGGCGGTGGGACCAATGGCCAGCTGCTCCGCCGTGATTTTCAAGGCCAGCAGATCGTCAGCGGTGGCTGCTTGCACCCGGACTCGGCCGCTTCTGGGTCCCAGCCAAACCAGCAGGGTCTCCTCCCCGGGTTCCGGGGCTGGTTGCTGTTGCGCCTCGGGCGCAAGCATGTTGGCCAGGTTGCGCCAGGTGCAGTTCAGGATCTGCAGGGAGGGGTTAAGTTTTTTTTCTTCCGTTTTAGCTGGTGGCTTAACCGGCTCATTTCGGCAGGCCCACACGGCGGCTTCCAGGGTGGCCAGCTCTGCCAGATAAGGGGGTAAGGCCAGGTTTTGGCTTTGGGAGGCAATGGCTTCGGGCAGTTTTTCCCATTGCTCGTTACCAGCCAGCGTCCCAACCAGGAGGTTCCACTTTTCGGGGGTGACCAGGCGATGACAGACGGGAAAAATCTTCTCCAGGGGTGAGTTAGTGCTGTTCTTCATAAATCTTCAAACAGGTGGGTAAACGAAAAAAGGCAGGAGGCCATGGCGGTTCTCCTGCCTGGGGTTCCTGGAAACCGTTTTTGGTCTGAGGACGCAACCTGCGTCCTTGGGCAGCTTATCAGCTGCCTGTTCCTTCTCAGCTACCGTTTCCTTCTTCACCTTCTTCTTCCTCTTCCCCGTCGGGGCCGTCATCCCCGTCGTCGGCGTTACCCATGCTCTGGTTGGCTTTACCGCCGGAAGCACAACCGCTGGCACCCAAGGCCGGCGCCGGCGCGGCCAGAGTTCCTCCGGCGATCAAAGCGGCCAAGCATAGCCCAGCCAAAACACCTTTTGCGTCCTGGGACTTCATAAATACCTCCTTGCAGGGGTTGCGCGGGGCCTTGCTCATTTCCGGGTCCCGCAGTTATAATGAAGCTGGTACAAAATTGACGCGATGGCCTGCAAAACAGACTGATGTCACTTTAGCACAATTTAACTTTAATGCTCAAACGCTTTAGTCACTTGTTAAAACTGGTGGCCAAGGGCCAGGAGCAGACAGGGGGGGTCATGAAAAATGTCGCAACGGAAAAGCTTGAGGCCAAAACGGTTGCCGCCAGTCGGGTGATCATGTCCCACATGATGCTGCCGCAAGATGCCAACCCGGCCGGAATCGTCCATGGTGGCGTCGTGATGAAACATATCGATGACGCGGCCTATGTCTGCGCCCGCCGCCATACCAGATTCAATGTGGTCACCGCCTCCATCGACCGCCTGGACTTCCACAATCCGGTATTCATCGGCAACCTGCTGACCTTGCGGGCCAGTATCAACCTGGTGGGCACCACCTCCATGGAGGTGGGTGTCAACGTGGAAAGCGAGGACCTTCAAACCGGTAGAATCAGCCATACCGCCTCGGCCTACCTGACCTTCGTGGCCCTGGACGAAAACTACCACCCCCGGCCCATCGCCCCCCTGCTGCTGGAAAGCGATGATGATCGCCGCCGTAACCGGCAGGCCCAGGACCGCCGCCGGGTGCGACTGGAGGAGAAAAAACACGAAAAGGCCTGCCGCAGCGCTGAAAACTGCCCGCTCCCCACTTCGCCATAACCGAGCAGGGCGAAGCGGTTTAGTTTAACCTCCTTCGCCCTGCTCATTTTCGATTAAATCTGGTAGAAGTGTTCCTTTTCGGCCTGACACTTGGGACAGACCCAATCATCGGGCAGGTCGGCGAAAGCGGTACCCTCTTCGATGCCGCTGTCGGGGTCACCTTCGGCCGGGTCATAAACGTAACCGCAAGGACATTCGTACTTTTGCATGGTTGTTCCTCCTTTTTTACAAGAGAGCAGTATTTAATCCATGGCTTCCATTTCTCGCCCACAACACTTGGGAACTTCAGCACCTTTTTTAACATTCATATACTTGTTACAAGTGGCACAGTAGTAGGCCTCATCTTTCGGCGCCCTCTCCGTAGACCACTCAGTCTGGCCCCCAGGCAACTCCTCTATATAAAAACGGGCCAGGTTTTCCTTGCCCGGCACATACTCACCAACCGGAACCATTTTACGGTTTTTCCGCATGCAGTCAACCAGCAAGCGCCATAATTTTTCCAATCCTTCGGTCTCTTCCGTGGTTCCGGGTTTAAGCTCAACCAGGTTTTTGTCAATTTTGATCTCCATCACTTTGCTCCCCATATTGGCTTTATTGTAAAATAATAATAATTTTTATTATAAACAGCCAGGATACTTATTGTAAAGAAAATAGCGCACCCTGAAAAAGTAATCTTTATCCTTTACTGGGTAACGTTAGCCGTTGTATTATACAATCCGGGCCTGGAAAAGGCCTTTTCTGGAGCGAAATTGAGAGTGTGCTGCGTGGTCTGGCACAAGCTGCCCGGGTCTGTCCCCAGATCTCTTGCGAACAAAACCAGGAGCAAAAAGATGAAAATTGATGAATACTTTGCCGGCACCCGTGGCCGGGGGATATTGGCCACCGCCGCCGCCAACGGCAAGGTTGACGCCGCTGTTTACAGCACCCCCCATTGCCAGCAGGATGGTACTGTGGCCTTTGTCATGCGCGACCGGCTAACCCATCGTAATGTAAAGGAAAACCCCCATGCCACTTATCTGTATATCGAAGAGGGGCAAGGGGTACGTGGGGTTCGTCTGTTTCTCAAAAAAATCAAGGAAGAGACAGACCCCGAGAAAATTAAAGCCCTGAAACGCCGACACCTGACAGCAGAGGAAGATGAAGCGCTGGGGCCGACATTCCTGGTTTCATTCGCGGTGGAAAAAATTCTGCCTCTGGTTGGCGCCGACCCGGCTAACCTGCCGATCAGTTAAATCAGGTTAACCGCTTAGCAGGGGCGAGCCCAGTCCGCCATGGACTTTATTATCCTGATTTTACTTGCACTGCCGGCTGGAGTCGCGACCTTTCTCCTGCTTAAACGACGGATCGACGACTGCCCGCCCTGACTGCTGACCTACGGCTCCCTGGGCGTGGGAGCGTTGGTCTACTATTTGCTGAGCCGATTTTTTTGGGGTCAATAAGAAATTCTGTCCCCACTCACCTGCGACTTGCTGTCGCTATGGAAAGTGCTGGCCGGGGGTCCTTTGTTGCCCATCTCTTCAGCTCCCGGCATCCTGATCTCCGCACCCGATAGAGGTTGCCCTCACGCCTGAAGAAAGACGGATTAACAGCCCGGTGAAAATTCAGCGCCAGCCATCATAACGGCGGGCGGCGTTGTCGCTCCACCTGTTGCTCATGGCGGACCAGGGCGGCCAGGCCGGTGGTCTGTTCGGCCAGCAGCTCCAGGAGATCATCCACCGCGATGAGGCCTTCCAGCCCTCCCGAGGCGTTGACCACCGGGGCCCGTCGCACCCCTTGGACCCGCATCCGGGCAATTACATCCAGCAGCTCCTCCGCCTCGCCGACCGTAAACAGTTCGACCGTGATGATATCGGCCACAGTGAGCGCGCCGGGATCGATCTCCTCAGCCAGTACCCCCACCACCAGGTCGCGGTCGGTGACGATTCCCACCGGTACCCGAAGGCTTTCGTCACCCTCCACCACCACCAGACAGCCGACATGGTGGTTGCGCATCAAGCGCGCCGCCTCGATGATCGGGCAGCTCCGGTCGACCACCACCACCTCACGATTACAGAATTCTCCAATCGGCATCCCTTTTCCTCCCTGAAATCTTGTCACATGGCCTAAAAATCGGGACCATGCCAGCAGGAACCTTCTAAACCGATTGTCGGGAATTGCGCGCAGAGATGTCAACCCAAAAGAGAACCCCAGGCAAAAACCCTAACCCCGGTGTTTGATGAAGGTGCCCTGGTCGTACTCCTCGAAAGCGAGGCGCAACTCTTCCTGGGTGTTCATCACGATGGGGCCGTACCAGGCAACGGGTTCGCCAAGCGGCTGGCCGGAGATCAGCAAAAAGCGGACCTCCTGGTCCTCGGTGAAGGCCAGGACCTCGTCGCCGTCGGCAAACAGCACCAGGCTGCCGTTGCCGACAAAGGGGTCGCGCTGAATGTCAAAGTAGTTGGTGCCCTCCACCTCGAAGGTGAAAGGGGTCTTCTCCCGGCAGAAGTAGCCCTGGCCGCCAATGACGTAGGCAAAGACGGTATGGCCCCGCTTGGTGGGATGGCGAAATTCGGCGTTGGCCGGCACGGTGATGTCGAGATATTCGGGGTCGATCACGATATCCCCCACCGGGCCCTTGACCCCGGCCGCCTCCCCGGCGATCACCCGGATGGTGGTCCCGTTGGCCAACTGGACCTCGGGGATCTGTTCCCTGATGACATCGCGGTAGCGTGGGTCCATCATCTTTTGTTGGGCCGGCAGGTTGGCCCAGAGTTGAAAGCCGTACATTCTGCCCCTTTCGTCTCCCCTGGGCATTTCCTGGTGAATGATGCCGCTGCCGGCAGTCATCCACTGGACCTCGCCGGCGCCGATGACCCCCTGGTTGCCAAGGCTGTCGCCATGCTCCACTTCTCCCCGCAGAACATAGGTGATAGTTTCGATCCCGCGATGGGGGTGCCAGGGAAAACCCTTGCGATAGTGCTCCGGCTGGTCGGCGCGGAAATCATCCAGCAGCAGAAAGGGATCGAGCAGCGGTACTTCGCTGAAGCCGAACACCCGATTGAGGCGCACCCCCGCCCCCTCCATGGTCGGCTTGCTCCTGAGCACTTTGCGAATTCGACGAGTTTCAGTCATGAAATGTTTTCCTTAATTTATTTTCCCAGTCGGCTCGGGGCAACGATCACCTCTCGGTACATTGTTTTTCGGCATTTTTTGCGCAGGCGAACACCGTGTATTCATCTTCGCCATCGTAGTAACTCCCTTCGTGCACCGTAAAGCCGGTTTCGTGCAGAACCCGCCGCCAAGTGTTGAGACTGAACAGGCCCAGGGTCCAGTGGTCGGTTTCGATCCGGAGCCGGCCCTGGTCGCGAATGATGTATAAAATGGTGGCTTCGTACTGCTGGTCGGAGGGGTCGGGGTCGTAGATGTTTTCGACGAAGACCACCTCCAGGCCCGGCGGAGCGGTGCCGGGGGCGGCGGGGGAGACGGTGGTGTGGTTTTGCCGGAAGTTCTCGGTGGTCACATCCGGGGTGACAATCAGGACGCCCCCCGGCTTGAGGTGGGCATGGGCGGTTTGCAGGGCCGCCGTAAAATCGTCAAGGCAGTTCATGTGGGAGATGGCGTCGTCCATCAGCACCGCGTCGAAGGTATCGGCGAGCCTGAAGGAACGCATGTCGCCCTGGATGAAGGTGCACTCCGGGTTCAGCTTCCGGGCCTGGGCCAGCATGACGGGACTGAGATCAACCCCGGTAACGCTGAACTCCCCCTTGAGATTAAAAACATTCTTGCCACCCCCGCAGCCGATGACCAGTAAGGTGCCGGGCGGGGTGCCGCTCTGGAGCTGGCCGTGCCGCTTGATCAGGCCGCTGACGTGGCGACAGTAATGCGCGTATTCGGTGGCAACATCGCCCCACAACGGCCAGAGCCAGGCCAGGTCGGTGTACAGGCGGTTGGTGTCTTGCATTGGTTTTGTTTCCTTAGCTCATCCACCATGCGTGGAAGGAGTAATGAGGCCGTCCTTCGGGGCTGGTTCAGCTTTTCGGCTTCCCATTCCTTGCAGGTTTGGCCAGTGGCCTGGAATTTCCATGCGATGGTCATCGCGCCCTCTTATTCCTCGAAGTAATCGGTGTCGATCCGCTTGACCTCGTATGCGCTGGCCAGGGAAACGCCGAGGCCGAAGTCGATCATGTACTCTGCAAGCTGCTTGCCATCGACAAGGGCGACCTTGGGGTCGATGGTTTGCACGTAGGCGGTCGCCTCGGCTGAGAATGAACCGGTGGTTATGAAAACGCCCTTGCGGGCTCTCCGGCCGTGCAGCGCGCCGACAAACTTCTGAATCTCCGGCCGGCCCACGGTTCCCTCTCAGCGTTTGGCCTGCAAGTACACCATTTCCAGGCCCAGGCGGTCCTCGGAAATAATTCCGTCGATGCCTTCGTCTCCTGATTGGCCTACCCGCTCACCGGCGCCGCCGCCGGCCCGGCCGTAACCCATCTTCAACAGCAACTCGACCACAAGATGTTCAAAAAAGCGCGGGGTACACGATTTAACCTGCTCCAAAACCTCGGCGGCCAGGTTTTTGCGAATGGTGAGATATGCCGCCTCCAGGGTTTCCTCCGGAGTATCCGAGCTTTCATCATCCAGCCCGGTCTCGGGGCTCTTGGCGGAGCGATTCCGAAATTCCTGAAACTCCGGATAGCGGCTGAGGAATTTGATTGATATTTCGTCCGGAGGGTTTTGAAGCACCACCCGGCCGCGTTCGGTTATCTGGAAATGCGCCCGTTGCGGCGACGATACCAGGCCGCCTCGCTCAAGGTAAACTTTGGCCCAGGCGACTCGATTTGCAAAGCGCGCCTGGCGCCCGCTGGGAAGCAGTTCTTCCCGCGCCTCGGCAAGTGACCAAACCTGCCCATCCGCTGCCAACTGCAGCATGGGGCGGGTGATTTCTTGGAACTTTGGGATCGGCATAGGCTATTCTTTTTATCGGCTTCTTTCAACTGTCTGCCGGCTCATCAGGCCCCTGAAACTTTTAGCCATTGTCGGGTTCATAAAACGAAATCGCGAAAAACGGCGGAGCGTACATTATCCGGTCCGGAATCCGAGGCTTCCAGTTCCTCCATGGCCTGTTTGCAGGCGAAAGCGGCCCGCTCGAAGAAATCGGCGAGCCCTTCTACGTGCCCGTTGTTTTTGAATGTCGAGATAACAAGCAAAATGACCTGCTTGAGGTAGTACTCCAGGTTGGCTGTAAGAAGCCCAAGGCGGAAGCGAACGGGCGAGCCATGGACGATGCAGCAGCGAATCCGGTAAAGGCGTGCCAGGTGCCATTCAAGGTGTTGCAGGTGATTTTTCAAGCGCAATGCGGTTTTTTGCGGTTCTGAGAGGGAATCGGCAATTTCCTGACCACGCAACAGCAGGGTAGGGTAATCAGCGCATTGATCCCAAAGTGTTTGTCTTTCCTCGGATTGCAGAATCGTGACCAGGTGCTCTGCTGTAAGTTGATCCAGTTGGCTGCATCCTGAAACTTCTTCCAGCTTGGCCATCTTCAGGAAGATCAGGTAGGTGAGCTGTTCCAGGTAGTCGCCGTAACTCACCCCGTCGTCGCGCAGGGTGGTGCAGAAACTCCAGACCTTGGAGATGATGGGAGCGGTGGGGTTCATTCAGGGGGTTCCTTGTTCCAGAGCTGGTCGATTTTGCTTTTGAGTTCGGGGTTGTTTTGCAGCATGTTTATTTCCCCTCCAACTGCTTGACGTTTCTGTCCGTAAGCAAAAGTTTCATTTGGTGAATGGCAGTCTGGTTCAGAATTTTCAGCCGCTCTGCCTGGGGCAACCCCTGGTGAATAAAATGGGCGTTCAGGGTTTCGAGGTTGGCCAGGCAGACAAGCTGGGAGACATTGGCTTCATCGCGAATATTGCCTTTGTGGTCCGGGTTTTCATCCCGCCACTGTTTCGCGGTTTTGCCGAACAGGGCCATGTTCAGCAAGTCTGCTTCGCTGGCGTAGATGAAATTGATCTGTTGGGGCGACAGCTCGGGCGGGATCAGGTTCGTCTTGATGGCGTCGGTGTGGATGCGGTAATTGATTTTGGCCAATTCTCGCTTGGCTGACCATCCAAGCTGTTTCTGCTCTTCTTCCTTTAAGCGTTGAAATTCCTTAACAATGTAGAGTTCAAACTCGACGGAGATCCAGCTGGCAAACTTGAAAGCAATATCCTTATGGGCGTATGTGCCTCCATATCTACCAGATTTAACGATAAAACCTATGGCATTTGTGGTCGTTACCCATTTCTGCGGAGAAAGGGTAAAGGCATTGAGCCCCGCCTGTTTTCTAAACCCCTCGAATTCGAGGGGTTTGAAATTTGGGTTATACAGCGACTCCCAGATCCCTAAAAACTCGATCGTATTCCGGTTGCGCATCCAGTTGCCTATAACAGCACTGGTGTCATCTGTTTTGTACCTTGCAATATCTGTCAGGGAAATAAAATCCTGCTCCTGATTACTAACAACGGCTATTTCGGCGCCCTGAACCTCTATTTTTCTGTTCTTAGCCATAATGTTTCTCAGGTTTAATTATGGCGAACTCGCCAGATTTGGGCTCAGGGTCGCTGAACTGATGGCCTTCATAAGACATGCGAGGTTCGGCAACGCCTACAGGGAGCGGGGTCAGATTGAAGCAGGAAGCTCCAGGCACACAAGCTAACGCCCCCTCCCCTAAGCCAGGTTTTTACGAATCCGGGCCACCGCTTCTTCCACGTTTTCCCGTTGGCCGAAGGCGGAAAGGCGGAAATAGCCTTCGCCGGCGGGGCCGAAGCCCGAGCCGGGGGTGCCCACCACGTGGCATTCGTTGAGCAGCCGGTCGAAAAAGTCCCACGATGACGACCCGCCCGGGGTTTTCAGCCAGATGTAGGGGGCGTTGGTGCCGCCGAAACAGGTGACGCCGGCGGCCTGCAAACCCTCCCGGATCAGGCGGGCGTTTTCCAGGTAGTAGGCGATGATCTCCTGGTTCTGGCGCCAGCCTTCCGGCGAATATACCGCCTGGGCGGCCCTTTGCACCGGGTAGGAAACCCCGTTGAACTTGGTGGCCTGGCGGCGGTTCCACAGCCCGTTCAGGGCCACTTCCCGGCCGTCGGCGGTTTTGCCCATCAGGGCTTCGGGTACTACCGTGAAGGCGCAGCGTACCCCGGTGAAACCGGCGGTTTTGGAAAAGGAGCGAAACTCGATGGCGCACTTCTCGGCCCCGGGAATCTCGTAAATGGAGTGGGGGATGGCCGGGTCGGTGATAAAGGCTTCGTAGGCGGCGTCGAACAAAATCACCGCCTGGTTGGCCAGGGCGTAATCCACCCACTGCTGCAACTGCTCCTTGCCGGCCACCGCGCCGGTGGGGTTGTTGGGAAAACAGAGATAGATCAGGTCGACCTTTTCCGCCGGGATGGGCGGGGTGAAGTTGTTTTCCTCGGTGCAGGGGATGTAGACCACCCCTTCATAATGCCCCTGCTCGTCGGCCTCGCCGGTGCGGCCCACCATGACGTTGGTGTCGTTGTAAACCGGGTAGACCGGATCGCCGATGGCCACCCGGTTGCCCAGGTCAAAGATATCCAGAATATTGCCGCAGTCGCACTTGGAGCCGTCGGAGACAAAGACCTCGGAGCGCTTCAGCTGCACCCCGCGGGGGGCAAAGCAGTTGTCGATGATGGTGTCGATCAGCCAGTCGTAGCCCTGCTCGGGGCCGTAGCCCATGAATGATTCAACCTTGGTCAGGTCGTCAATCCCCCGGTGAAAGGCCTCGATCACCGCCGGGGCCAGGGGGCGGGTGACATCGCCGATTCCCAAGCGAATAACCTTGGCCTCGGGGTTGGCCTCGGTGAAATTCTTGATCCGCCGGCCGATTTCGGGAAAAAGGTAGCCGGCCTTGAGTTTGAGATAGTTGTCGTTGATCCGTGCCATAAAATAATCCTCCTGCGGACAATTGAGGTTAAAGGACAAAAGTTAGAGGCCTTGTTACCATAAAAGAAGCATTTTTTCACGAAGCCTGGCTGATCGCCCAAAGATGCGGTGCTGCTGGACGATTACTAAAAGGCCATGCCCAGGCTGAAGTGGATAACGTAAGTGGTTTCGTGGCGGTCGTCCTGGCGGTCGGGGTTGAAGGCGATATCCAGGCGGGCCGGGCCCACCGGCAGCAGGTATTGCAGGCCGGTGCCCAGGCCGGGGCGAAAGTCGCTGAAAAAATCGTTCAGGGTGGCATCGATTACCTCGGAGCCGCGGGTAAAGGCCTCTTCCCCTTCCTCGGCCCGGGAGCGGTTGGGGGAGATATTGCCGTAATCGGCAAAGATTGACCAGGCCAATTTGTCGGTGAGCCGCCGGCGCAGCTCCAGGTTCAGGGTGTTGAAGCCCATGCCGCCCACCGGCCGGCCTTTAAGGTCCTTGGGGCCCAGTTGCCCTTCCCGGAAACTGCGCACCGAGTTCTCCCCGCCGCTGAAGAAGCGTTCGCCCAGGGGAATGGTGACCTGGTCGCGGCTGGGGATGATCAGGCCGGAATCTACCCGTACCCCCAAAGTAAGGGTCGGGGAGAGGGGCCGGAATTTGCGCCAGCCGGTGGTGAAGCGAAAAAAGTCCAGTTCACTGCCCAGCACCTTATCGGCGGTTTCCACCGCCCCGTAAGTGCGATGGCCGGCGGTGGGGAAAAAGATATCGTTGCGGGTGTCCCGGCTGAGCTGAAACTTGAGGCTGGCAATGCCGTAGCCTTTTTCCAGGCTCTCGGTGTCGGCGTCGGGTTTGATTTTGCTGATATCGCTGCGCC